>JBEKKP010000023.1:0-33787 GCA_050010655.1 Candidatus Dormibacteria bacterium | reverse complement strand
CTGGTCATGGTCGAACGCTCCCGAGGAGGTGATCAACTCGGCGCCTTCAAAACGCGCGACGGTCTCAGCATCGAAGACCTGTGGCTCAGCCGAAGAGGCGACTGGGCCGACCTCAAAGCGGTGTCAGAGGACCCAGAGCTCGAAGCCTGGCTTCGAGCGCTCCCGATGCTCCTGAAACTCGAAGACGGCACCCTCGCCCAGCACACCGACGACGATCGGTACGCCGAGATCGCCGACACCATCGATGAGGTGAACGCGGCGGCTAATGCGTGGCTCGCGACCACCGGCGGAGCCTTTCAGTCCCTCTGGTTCACGATCGGCCGCCACGGATTCGACGACCCTGCCCGCTTGCAGCGATATCTCGAGCACTTCGGCGTCCGCCGTGTCGTCCACGGCCACACGCCACATTGGGCAGACGAGCCGATCTCCTTCCACGGGGGCCTCGCAGTTGGCTACGACGGCCGCTTCTCCCGCTTCTGGGGACGAGCCGAAGGCGAGGAAGCCGGACCGATCGGCGCTACCGTCGCGCTCCTCCCACCACTCCCGGTCGAGGCCGGCTGAGAAGGCCACTGCGCCGCCGAGCGCGCGGGGTTGGCCGTCGCTCAGTTTGTGGAGCGCCCGCGGTCTTCTGGCAACGTGTTGCGCCGCGGAACGATCGGGATGACCCGCGCCACAGCTCAGCTTGTCAGCGCCCTCGTTCGCGCAAGCAAATTGTCGCACTCGCTCGGGCGCTGCCAAATTCGCGATGTCGCGGGTCACCCCGCTCGTTCCGAGACCGTTGGTCCTCCGTAGCACGGCGCTTCCAAAATTCGCTTGGGTGATTACGGCCTCCGTTCCGGAATCCGCGGTCGCAGCGTTCATCCCAGGGAGCGTCGTAGTCTCCAACCCGCCCCATCTCTCGCTTACGGGTGGCGGCTGAGCATCTCTCCGAGGCGGGCGATCGGCGGGTCCTGGCCGGCGGTGACGTAGGCGGTGACGACAAGGGAGAGCAGGAGGACCTTCAGCGCGCGGAACGGGGCGGCCGTTGCCTGCTGGACCACGAGGCTCGAGAGAGCGATTCCGTCGATGGCGCTGAGGACGGCACCGGCAAGCTCGCGGGGGGTGACGAGTGAGTATGCCGGGAGGCGACCGAGCACTTGACGGAGCTCGATCTCGATCTCGTCGATAAGGTGGGCTCGGAGCCTTGCGCAGCGGGTTCGGAGTGCGGGGCTGCTCAGGCTCACCGTGTAGAGATCGAGGAGGAGGCGGAAGAATTCGGGCTGCTCGGCGCAGCGGGCTTCGGCGTGATCGAGGCCCGTCACGATGCGCTCGAGCGGGTCGTCCACTGCCTCGACGACGGCTTTCCAGTTGGCGACCATCTGGCGCTCCGTCACGGTGACGACTTCGAGAAGCAGTTCCTCCTTGGATTCGAAGTAGTAGTGGAGGAGACCGGGGGCGACGCCGGCTTCGCGGGCGACGTCCTTCAGTGACGTTTCGGCGTAGCCCTGGCGGCCGAGCACGGCGGCGGCCGCGCGGACGATTTGACTTCTCCGGCCGTCGTCGTCAACGCCCCCCAGGGAGACGGTGGCGACCTCGTCCGTGGCGGTGATCGTGGCGATTTCTCTCACGCGTTCAACCTGATCGGCAATCCTAACGCGGCCGGAGCGTTTTGAACTGCGACCTGCTCAGCTGATCGGTTTGTGGAAGCCGACGCCGATGGCGCCGGGTCCGCTGTGACAGCCGACAACGGGCCCGACCACAGTGAGCGATGGTTCGCCCGACACGATGGGACGCATGCGCTCGACGAGCTCTGCGGCGATCTTCGGCCGGTCCGCATGCGCGATCACGAGCTCGGCGCCGCCCCATGCTTGTGCGGCTCGCGTGCACTCGTCGACGACACGGTCGATCGCGCGTGGATACGTCCGCACACGCCCGACCGGCTCGATGACCCCTTCGCGGATCTCGAGGATCGGCTTGATGTCGAGCATGGAGCCGAGCATTGCGCGGGCTCCGCCGATGCGTCCACCGCGCCGCAGGAACTCGAGCGTCTCGACGGTGAAGAGGACACGATCGGTGCTGCCCACCGCGGCGACGGCGGCGACGACCTTGTCAGCGTCGCCTCCGGCTTCGATCGCGCGAACCGCTTCTCGAACGGCGGCGTAGTGGCCGACCGCGACGCTGCGGGTGTCGATGACGCGGATATCGAGATCCGGGAGCGCGGCGCGCGCCTGGGTTGCCGACGCGTAGGTGCCGCTCAGGTCCGCGGAGATGGTCGTGCACACGATGGCGCCGCCATCCGCGCCGAGTTCCCGGAACACTGCCTCGAACTCGGCCGGTGTCGGTTGCGACGTGCGGGGGAACGGGCCGGGCGCGGCCAGCCGCTTGTAGAACTGCTCGGCGGTCATGTCCGCGCCGTCGTTGAAGGTCTCGTCGCCAAAGATCACCTTGAGCGGGACGACGGTGACTGTGTGGGCGGCGCGGAAGGCTGGATCGAGGTCGGCGGTGCTGTCGCACACCATGTGGACGGTGGGCATCGGCGCCGTAGCCTACCGCGCCGTCAACAGTCGCGCAGGATCCTCACCGTTGTCCTCGGCGATGAGGAGTGCTCCGAGGAGCGAGCGCTCCTCCCCGAGGGTGCCACGGACGATCTCTGGTTGGGGTTGGAGATGGAGCGAGCGCTGCACCTCCTCGAAGAGCGCCGGCGCAAACCGGCTCCAGCTCGCGCACACGCCGCCGCCGAAGATGACCGCGTCGGGATCGTGCACCGCGGTGACGTTGACCACCGCGAGGCCGATCCACCGGCCGATCTCGGCCCAGGCTTCCGGATCGCTCAGGTGCTCGGGGGCGACGCCGTATCTGCGGGTGATGGCCCTGCCGCTCGCGAGCGCCTCGAGACAGCCGAATCCGCCGCAATGGCAGGGAGGTCCGCCGAGCCACGCAGGCCAGAGCACCATGTGGCCGCCTTCGGTGTCGTGCCTGCCGACGACGATCCGTCCGTCTCTGACCACGCCACAACCGATGCCCGTGGAGACGGTCCAGTACACGACCGTCCGATGTCCCGCGCCTGCCCCGAGGCGGGCCTCCGCCAGCGCAGCGCAGTTCGCGTCGTTCTCGACCACGACAGGGCAGTCAAAGCGCTGACTGAGCAGATGCGCCATCTCGAGGCCGTGCCACGACGGAGGCATGCCCGGCGGGTTGCGCAGCGCACCGGTCGCACGGTCGAACGGCCCGGGCGCCGAGATCGCGATCGCCTCAGGCAGGACACCGCCCATGACGCTTTCGATGAGCCCTCGCAAGGTCGCAAGCGGTGACGCGACCGGAGTCGGGATCCTCCGGGTCGGCCCGATGGCGGCATCGCGCCCCGCCGATGCGGCGATCTTGGTTCCGCCGATGTCGAGGAGCGCGATCACGCCGCGATGATGCCTACACTCGCCGCGATGCTGCTTGCGATCGACGTCGGGAACACGAACATCGTCGTCGGCGTCTTCGACGGCGACGAGCTGATCGCGGACTTCCGGATCCACACCGACGACCGGTTCACTGGCGACGAGCTCGGACTGACGCTCGTGGAACTGCTGGGGCGCCGCGACCTCTCGCCAGGGCAGATCACCGGGGTCGTGGTGAGCAGCGTTGTTCCCACCTTGGCGCGGAGCATCGACGAACTTTCCCACACCTCCTTCAACCTGCAGCCAATGGTCGTCGGTCCGGGGACGCGCACCGGTATCCGAATCCAGTACGACGACCCCAGGAGGGTCGGTGCCGACCGGATCGCGAACGCCATCGCCGCCCATCATCTCTATGAGGGGCCGGCCATCCTGGTCGACTTCGGGACGGCCACCACGTTCGACGCCATCGATGCCCGTGGCGACTATCTCGGCGGCGCGATCGCGCCCGGCATCCAGCTGAGCCATGACGCGCTGGTGAGCCACGCCGCGATGCTCATCCGGGTTGAGCTCACCGCTCCTGTCGAGGCGATCGGGCATTCGACCACCGGGAGCATGCAGTCCGGGATCGTCTTCGGCTACGTCGGCCTGGTTGAGGGCCTGGTGGGCCGATTCCGCAAGGAGATGGAAGGCGAGCCGAAAGTGATCGCCACCGGCGGCCTTGCCCCGTCGCTGGCGAAACTGATCCCGGCGATCGACGTGGTCGACGAGCGCCTGACCCTCGTCGGGCTGCGCCTGATCCACGAGCAGAATCGCTGAGGCGAGCCGACCCTCCCCGTACCATGGGGCGATGACTGCAGTGCCGGCAACCGCCCGCCCACTCCGAGTTGGCGGACTCGAACTCTCGTCCCCGGTGCTGGTTGCGCCCATGGTCGGGATCACCGATGCGCCGTGCCGCGCCATCTGCCGGGAGTTCGGCGCGGGACTGGTGTCCACAGAGATGGTGGCAGCGGAAGCCGTGGTGCGGAGCACCGATGCCGCCTTGCACCTGCTCGATTTCCCCAAGCAGGTGTCCCCGGTTGCGGCTCAGCTCGTTGGCTGCGACCCGGCGGTGATGGCCGACGCGGCGGTGGTCTGCGTGGAGCGGGGGGCGGTGCTCGTCGACGTCAACCTCGGGTGCCCCGTCTCCAAGGTGGTGAGCCGCGGGAGTGGCGCCGCGCTGGCGCGCGACGTCCACGCAACCGCTCGAGTGGTGGCGGCGATGGTGGCAGCGGTCCCGGTCCCGGTCACCGTGAAGATGCGCCTCGGCTGGGACTCGTCCTCGATCAATGCCCCGGAGCTGGCCCGCGCCCTGGCGGACGCCGGGGTCGCCGCGGTCACCGTCCACGGGCGAACGCGCTGCCAGAAGTACGAGGGCACCGCGGACTGGGTGGAGATCGCGCGAGTCAAGGAGGCAGTCGACCTTCCGGTGTTCGGCAGCGGCGACGTCGAGGACGTCGAGACGCTCGCACGGCGGATCGAGTCGGGGATGGTCGACGGCGTCGTGATCGCGCGCGGCATGCTCGGCAACTTCTGGCTGGTGCGGCAGGCGGTGCATCGCCTCGCGACCGGAACCACCTTGCCAGAACTCGATTTTGGCGAGCGCATCGCGCTGGCGCGACGCCACCTCGACATGCTCTGCGCATATCACGGCGAGACGCGAGCGCTGCGTATCGGGCGCAAGTACGTCGCCTGGACGATTCGCGGATGCGCAGGTGCCGCACGGCTCCGAGCCGAGGTTCAGACGATGGACACGCGGGAACGGCTCGACGCTTTGCTCGACCGCGCGCTTGCCGCCGGACCGCGTCCGGAGGGATGGTTCAAGCCGGTGTTCATCAGCGGCGAAGGCTAGCAAGCAAAAAAGAAGGGCGCCTCTGGAAACCAGAGACGCCCCGAGAGGGGGGGCAGTAATAAGAGATCGCCGCCGTGACCTCGCGACGGATCATATGAACCAGAGCGATTTCCGTCAAGGAATAACGACAAGTTGTTACGCCGCGTTGGATGTTGCTCGCCTATACTCCGGGCTCCGCAGAGCGGAGGTCAGCGGTTACCCCGCCCGGATAGTGTCGTACCAGGGAATTCCATGGACAAACCTGTGTTGCTCACGAAGGACGGTCTCGTCAAGCTTGAGCATGAATTGGATGAGTTGCGTACCGTTCGCCGCTCCGAGGTGGCCGAGCGCATCAAGTACGCCAAGGACTTCGGAGACATCTCGGAAAACGCGGAGTACGACGAGGCGAAGAATGAGCAGGGAATGCTCGAAGGTCGCATCCTCGTCATCGAGAACATGCTCCGCAACGCGGTCATCATCGAAGAGGGCAGCGAGAGCGGCATCGTGAGTGTCGGAACGACTGTTGAGGTCAAAGATGACTTCGGCAAGCAGACGCTCACGATTGTCGGGCCGGCCGAAGTTGATGTCGCAGAGGGCCGGATCTCGATGGAGTCGCCGGTCGGCAAAGCGCTGCTCGGTCACAGCGTCGGTGACACGATCGATGTGGTGAGCCCGGGCGGCTCCCGGCAAATCAAGATCACCAAGATCAACTAGGGCCCCGCGCGGCCCCGTGTCGCGCACGCGGCGAGCCTGGGCGGGGAAGATAGCCGCATGCCATCCGACGAGCTCTTTGCCGAGCGACGCCGCAAGGTCGACGAGCTCGCTGCGCGCGGGATCAAGTCCTACGGTGTCGACTTCGCGCCGACCGCGACCATGGACGAGGCGCGGCTGCTGCTCAACGCGTATGAAGCGGACCATCCGGACGCGGATGTCGAGGCCGCGGATCGTCCAGTTGTCTCGGTCGCCGGCCGGATCATGCAGTTGCGCGACCTGGGCGGCGTCGCGTTCGCGCACGTCGAGGACGAATCCGGGCGTCTGCAGATGTGGTTCCGCGCCGACCGTGCCGGCGACGCCCACGCGATGGTCGCGCTCCTCGACCTCGGCGACATCGTCGGGATCACGGGGCCACTCACTCGCACGAGACGCGGCGAACCGAGCGTTCTCGTCGACACGGTCACGCTGCTGGTCAAGGCGTTGCATGCGCCTCCGGAGAAGTTCCACGGTCTCCAGGACCAGGAAACGCGGTACCGCAAGCGTTATCTCGACCTGCTGAGCAACGCCTCGCAGCGACGCCACTTCGCAACGCGAACGCGCCTGATCCGCGCGCTGCGAGCGACGCTCGACCAGCGAGGCTTTCTCGAGGTCGAGACGCCCGTCCTGCAACCGATCCCGGGTGGCGGACACGCGCTGCCGTTCGAGACGCACTGGAATGCGCTCCACACCGATGTGTACCTGCGCATCGCGATCGAGTTGCACCTCAAGCGCTTGATCGTCGGGGGCTATGCGCGTGTCTACGAGATCGGTCGCGTCTTTCGCAATGAAGGACTCTCGCCGCGTCACAACCCGGAATTCACGATGCTCGAGGCGTACCAGGCCTACGCAACGTACGACGACATGCGAGAGCTCACGGAGTCACTCATCACCGCCGCAGCGAATGCGGCCGGACCGCAGGTGGCGGAAGCAGTGGAAGGCGGCAGCGCACCGTGCGAGGATCCCTTGCTGCGCACCGCCTTCGGCCGTGCCCTCGACCTCCGTCCACCGTATCGCACCGCAACAATGGTCGACCTCGTGCGCGAATACACCGGCGTCGATGCGATCGCGTCGTGGGACGCATTGCACGCTGCAGCAGCAGAAATCGGCGTCGAGGTGGGGCGCGACCTGGGGCCGGGTGCCGTGCTCCTCGAGATCTACGAGCAGCGCGTGGAGAGTGAGCTCTGGGATCCGACATTCGTGCTCGACTACCCTGCGGAGGTGAGCCCGCTCGCACGCCGTCGCGTCGACGATCCCCGTTTTGTCGAACGCTTCGAGCTGATCGTCGCGGGGCGCGAGCTGGCAAACGCATTCAGCGAGCTCAATGATCCGATCGACCAGCGCGCGCGGTTCGAAGAGCAGGCCCGCCTTCGCGCAGCAGGCGATTCGGAGATCCCGCCGATCGACGAAGATTTTCTCGAAGCGATCGAGGTGGGCATGCCACCCGCCGGCGGTCTTGGCATCGGCGTTGACCGGCTCGTCATGTTGCTCACCGACTCAGCGACCATTCGTGACGTGTTGCTCTTTCCGACGATGCGTCCGCAGCCTCGTGGCGGTGATTCCTGATGCTGCCGATTCAGCGCATCCGAGACGATCCCGAATCGGTTCGCGACGGCGCGCGGCGCAAAGGAGAGTCGGCGCCGATCGATGAGCTGCTCGCTGTCGACGCGGAGGCACGCGCGCTGCGGACGACGGTCGAGCAGGCGCGAGCCGAGCAACGCTCCGCATCCGCTGCGATGCGCGGCAAGCCGTCGGACGAACAGCTGGCGTCGCTCACCGAGCTCAAGCAACACATTCAAGACGGTGAGACTCGCCTTGCGGAGCTCGATCAACGCGTCGAGGCCATGTTGCTCGAGGTGCCGAATCCTCCGCACGAGAGCGTTCCCGACGGCGGTGGTCCGGAGGACAACGTTGTCGATCGGACGTGGGGGGACGCGCCGAGTTTTGGTTTCGAACCGCAGCCGCACTACGAGCTCGGCGAACGCCTTGGTGTGTTCGATTTCGAGCGAGCGGTGAAGCTCAGCGGTTCACGTTTCGTCGTGTTGCGCGGCGATGGCGCGCGTCTGCAGCGCGCGTTGACGTCGTTCATGCTCGATGTCGCGCGCGAGCACGGCTATACCGAGATTGCTCCACCGTTTCTCGTGCGTCGCGAGGCGATGGTGGGCACTGCGCAGTTGCCGAAGTTCGAGGACGAGGCGTATCACGCCGATGACGGGCTCTTTCTCATCCCCACCGCGGAGGTGCCGCTCACCAACCTCTACGCGGGTGAGATTCTCGAGGCAGCGCAACTGCCGATCGCGCATGTGGCGCTGACGCCGTGCTGGCGTCGCGAGGCCGGCGCGGCGGGAAAGGACACGCGCGGGTACATCCGGTTGCATCAGTTCGAGAAGGTGGAGATGGTGCGGTTCACCACACCGGAGACATCGATGGATGCCCTCGAGCTGATCACGTCGCACGCCGAGCATGTGCTGCAACGTCTCGGCCTCCATTACCGAGTCCTGCTCATGTGCACCGGGGACCTCGGCTTTGCGCAGTGGAAGAAGTACGACGTGGAGGTGTGGGCACCGGGGATGCAGCAGTGGCTCGAAGTGTCGTCGTGCTCGGTGTTCGGGGAGTTCCAGGCGCGGCGCGCCAACATTCGCTTTCGGCCCGCTCCCGGCGAAAAGCCTCGCCACGTGCACACGCTCAACGGCAGTGCGCTCGGTGTGCCGCGCACCTTCGACGCGCTGCTCGAGACGTATCAGCAGGAGGACGGCAGCGTGCTGATTCCCGAACCGCTGCGGGCATATCTCGGCGGGCTCGAGCGCCTCACCGCGCCGTGATCAACCAGGACATCGACCCGGCCTGGCTCAACGATCGCAGCGAATTCCAGCAGAACTGGGTGCACGGGCTGCGCAATCCTTCGGGACTGCATCTGCAGTACGAGCTCGATGGATCCCTCGTTTTCACGCACTGGACGCCCGGTGACGACCACGCCGGTTTTCCGGGCTTCGCGCACGGCGGCATCCTCAGCGCGGTGCTCGACGACGTGATGGGCCGGTGCTCGGCGCTGCATCGCCACTGGGTGGTGACCGGTCGCCTCGAGGTTCGCTACCGTCGCGCGGCGCCGCTCGGCACGCGGCTCCGGGTCGAGGGAAGGATCACGCGGCTGATGCGTCGCGCGCTGCATACCGAGGGTCGCGTGCTCTTGCCCGACGGGGGCGTCGTCGCCGAGGCGACGGGGACGTATCTGCCGCTGTCCGACGAACTGCGCCAGCAGATGGTCGAGGCATGGCCCGGCTTCGAGGAATTTCTCTAGCACCGGTCGAACACTGCTCCCGTGTCTCCGATCGCGGTTGTGGTTCGTTTGGCACGGGTGGAGGGGACACCCGCTCCGGCTTCAAACCGGACGATTCAGCCTCCGCGGGTGTCCCCTCCACCCTCTGCTGAGCGTCCACTGCGGCGATCCGAAGGCTCGGGCGTTCATCCGCAGCCTTCGGGTCGCGGCTTGTTATTAGAGTCATCGGGCGATGCCCGAAGAACGCGAGATCAAGATTCCAGTCGGTCCGGACTTTGTGATGCCTGATCTCGACGGCGTTGTCGATGGGACCTCTGCTGTTGATCGCGGGCTCGTGGAGCTTTCGGCGACCTACTGGGATACCGATGCGCTGACGCTGTTGCACGCCAAGCTCGGGCTGCGCCATCGCAGCGCTCCTGGGGAGGTGGGGAAGTGGACGCTCAAGGCGGGGGCTCGGATGATCGGGGACGCCGTTTCGCGTGAGGAGACGGACTTCGCCGGACTGCCCGAGCAGCCGCCTCAGGCGGCGCTCGATGTCATCCGAGCGGCGGTTGGCGACGTGACGTTGCACCCGATCGCGTCACTTGTGACTGACCGGCACACGATCGATTTGGTGGCGGGCGATACGCGGCGCGCGGAGGTGGCCGACGACCGCGTGGCGGTTCGGTCCGGGGACAGCACCGTCGAGACGTTTCGCGAGGTCGAGGTGGAACTCTTCGACGCTGACCAGGCGTTGATCGACGCCGTTATGGCGCGGCTTCGGGCAGCGGGTGTCGGTGAGCCGGACAGCACTCCGAAGTACGTTCGGGCGCTTCGGGCACTCGGTCACGTGGTCTGACCGCGGGCGCATCCGCCGGCCGGTGACGCAGTTCCATCCATCCCTGCGACTTCGGAGAGAGACGTAGCCCGCTTGAGCGGGCTGCGCTCCCCGTCCGGCGGGACCCGCCCCCTGTAGGCACCATCCCCCTGGCTGGCAACCCCCCTCAGATGTGGCCCCTGGGCGAGCATCCTGACAACGCCTTCCTGAGTGCATGGAAGTGCCCTGCGTGGGCTTCACCGTTTTTTACCGTGTGCAAACAAACATTTGCCGTCCACAGCCCCGCACCCGCCAAGTCACCATCACGCACCTTGTAAAGTCGGAACGGTGACGTTAGCCGCGAAGCCCGAGCTCGAAAGTCCGGACGCGGACTTCTTCCAGGACGCCACGATCCACGACCTGCGGCTCGCGGCGATCTTCCGGCGCGGGTTCCGGCAGGCGATGATCCAGATCAATCGTTCGCTCGCCCAGCACGATCTCAGCCCCCTGCAGTACCACCTTCTCCTCGAAGCCGGAGCCGCCGGAACCGAGGGATGCGTCCAGGGAGATCTCGCGGACCTCATCCAGGCGCCGGAGGCCCGGGTTTCGCTGATGGTCCACGAGTTGAATGACCGCGGGCTCGTCCGGACGCTCCGCGCGGCGCCCGATCGGCGGATGGTGCGCGTCGGTCTCACCGAGGCCGGTTGCCGCGTCGTCGAGGCCGCGCTCCACGCGCAGCGGGCGGCGCTCCACGAGATGGCTCACGACTTCGATATCCCCGGCGTGACGCAGATGCTGCGGGGCGCGGTGCAGCTATATCTCGGGGTCGATATTGCCGAGGAAGGCCGCCTCTAGCACTGCCCCGACACGCAGCGCGTAGCGCGGCGTGTTGACGCCGAGCCACATCGCCTCACCCCAGTTCGACGGCTGCCGGATGGCGCGCATCGGTTCGGCCCAGGCATCGGAGAGCTCGCGGGTTGGCGTATCGAGGATCACCCGAAGGACACCGAATCGGGTTGCGGATTCCGCCACTGCAGCGGATTCCATGTCCACCGCGACGTGACCGCGACTCGCCCAGGTTGCACGCCCGGAGCCGGTGACCATGGCGGACGTCGAGATGAGCGACCCGCCCGAGACGGGAAAGCGCAGGTACCGCGCAGCCTTCGTGAGGGCGGCGACGACGGCGAGATCACACGTGTGGATCCCGCCGCGCTCGTCCATCACCTCGGTCGGGATGACCACGGTTCCCGGCGTCTGACCGGGCAGCAGTCCGCCACAGAGCCCGGCGCTGATCACGATGCCGGGCAGCGCCGTCCGTGGTCTGCCCCCGATCCCAACCTGCACGACCCGGACGTGGCGCGCTCGCCGCCTGACGCCCCAGGCCTCGACGCTCATGGCGCACACCGCGACGACCTGCGTGTCAGGCGGCATACCCGTTCTCCCGATACCAGCGCACTGCGCGTTCGATCGCGTTGAACGCGCTCGATGGCGCATACCCGAGCTCCGCCGCTGCCTTCGCGCTCGACGAGTACATGTCGAGCCGGCCCATGCGAACGCCTTCGAGCGGGACCGCGGGCACGCCACCGGTGATCCGCACCCGTGCCGCGTCAACGCGCGCCGCCGCTGCCGCGATGACATACGGCAGCCGGTATGTCCGCTCCGGCCGTCCCGCCGCACGCGCGATGAGCCGCCAGAATTCCGCAAGCGTGAGATTCACGCCACCCGCGATGTAGCGCTCGCCCGGGCGTCCGCGTTCGACTGCCTGGACATGCGCGGTGGCGACATCCTCGACCGGGACGATGTTCATGCCGCCGCCCAGCGTCGCGGGCATGCGCCCCCGAAGTATGTCGACGATGATCTTGCCCGTCGGCGTCGGCCGCCGATCGCCCGGCCCGATCGGTGCGGTGGGGAGCACCGTGATGACCGGGATCTGTACGCGCAGTGCGGCGCGCTCAGACGCGAGCTTTGACGCGTGATACGACCACGTACTGTGGTCCGCGCTCGCCCAGTCGTCCTCGGTCGCGGGGCGCGACATCGATGCCGGGGGAAGCGCCGCGGAACTCGACGTCACGACGCATCGCTCGATGCCGGCAGCACGTGCCGCCTCGAGGATGCCCGAGGTTCCGGTGACATTGACTGCTTCGATCGCCGCACGATCTCGCGGCGCGAATGAGTACAGCGCGGCGACATGGACGAGCGAACTGCATCCCCGCATTGCCGGGATCAGCGCTCCTGACTCGCGCACGTCTCCGGTGACACGAGTGACACCGGGCGGTGCGTCCCACGGTCCGCGCACGAGAGCGCGCACCTGGTAGCCGGCTGCGAGCAGTGCAGCGAGCACGTGCGATCCCACGAACCCCGACGCGCCGGTGAGAAAGACCTCCCCGTCGCCGGGCCGTGCCTGCTCGGCGTTCACGTCAATTGAGTTCGGGCTTGTTCCCGCGAGGGCGAAGGCTGTCGCTCGCCGCGCGCAACGACTCGCGCAGGGACGCCGCGGTGGCGACCACTGCCGTGGGCTCGTAGCCGCAGTGGGCCATGCAGTTGCCACACCGCTCGTCGCGGCCACGCCCGTACTTCTCCCACTCTGTGGTGTCGATCAGCTCGCGGTACGAGGTGGCGTAGCCGTCGGACATCAGGTAGCAAGGACGCTGCCAGCCGAGCACCGAGTAGCTGGGGATTCCCCATGCGGTGCAGCTGAAGTCCACCTTGCCCTCAAGGAAGTCGAGGAAGAGCGGGGAGTGGTTGAGCCGCCACTTCTTGCGCCGCCCGCCGGCGAACGCGTCGCGGAAGAGCGCGTGCGTGCGCTCGACGTTCAGCCAGTGATCCTGGTCGGGAGCCTTCTCGTATGCGAACCCTGGCGAGATCTGCATGCTGTCGACGCCGACCTCGTCATTGAGAAAGTCCAGAACGCCGCGGATGGAGTTGGCGTCATCCTGGTCGAAGAACGTCGTGTTGGTGGTCACCCGGAAGCCACGCTTCTTGGCGGCCGCGATGGCGGCGATCGCCTTGTCGAAGACGCCAGTGCGACACACAGACTCGTCGTGCCGCTCGCGCAGGCCGTCGATGTGAATGGAGAACGAGAAGTAGGGCGAAGGCGTGAAGAGATGCAGCTTCTTCTCGAGCAGAAGCGCATTGGTGCAGAGATACACGTAGCGCTTGCGAGCAACGAGTGCCTTGACGATCTGGTCGATCTCCTTGTGCACCAGCGGCTCGCCTCCGGCGATCGACACCATCGGCGCCTCGCACTCCTCGACGGCATCGATGCACTGTTGCACCGTGAGACGCCGCTGAAGGATGGGATCCTCGTGCTGGATCTTTCCGCAGCCGGCGCAGGCCAGGTTGCATTGATACAGCGGTTCGAGCTGGAGGACCAGCGCGAACTTCTCGTTGCGGCGCAGGCGTTGCCGCGCCACGTAGCTCCCCACACGTATCGCCTGTCGCAGTGGCACCGCCATGGCTGTCTCCTCCGTGCTCTCGGTTCTATCTGTGGGCGACGAGCTCACGCTCGTCCGCGGGCGCGCCGGTCGCGGTGGTCTCCCCACCGGCAAGCGCCAGGGTTGGAAAAACGTGCCGGTACAAGTGATAGTTGATGTAGAAGTCACCGGGAAATCCGGTGCCGGTGTGCTCTGGCTCGTCCCACGTCCCGTCGTGCTGACGATCGAGCAGGAATGCTCGGCCGCGCAGGCACGCGGGATCGTCGCCGAGGCCGGCAAGCTGCAGCGTCAGCATCGCCCATGCGGTCTGGGACGGCGTGCTCGTGCCGACACCCGCGAACGACTCGTCCACGTACGAGCGACACGACTCACCCCAGCCGCCATCGGCGTTCTGCACACGGCGCACCCATTCGGCGGCGTGGCGAACCATGTCAGCGCCGACGTGGAGCGCGACCAGTGCGCTGACCACGCACCACGTGCCGTAGATGTGATTGACGCCCCAACGGCCGTACCACGATCCCCAGGGGCGTTGCGTCGCGCGTAGGTACGCCAGCGCTTGCGGGATGTCGACGTCATCGGGAGTGCAGCCCACGGCCGCGAGCATCTCGATCACGTGCGCAGTGACGTCCTCGGAGGGCGGATCGAGCATCGCGCCGAAATCAGCGAAGGGCAGCTTGTACACGAGGGCGCGCGTGTTGTCCTTGTCGAACGCCGCCCACGCACCATTGCGCGAGCGCATCGCCCTGCACCAACGCACGGCTTCCGCAACCGGCTGCGCCACGCGCGCGGGCTCCCCCGATTCCAGCAGTGCAAGCACCACGACTGCGGTGTCGTCCACGTCTGGATAGATGTCGTTGTCGAACTCGAAGGCCCAGCCGCCGCCACGCTAGAGCGGCACCTTGACCTGCCAGTCGCCGCCGCCGGAAATCTGCTCATCGATCAGCCAGTCCACGGCGCGTCGCAGTGACTCGTGCTCGCGGGGCACACCGGCTTTGCGCAGCGCGAGCATCGCCCACGCCGTGTCCCACACCGGCGACATGCATGCCTGGAGACGCCAGCCGTGCTCGTCGTCGAGGGAGAACCGCCGGAACCCCGCGAGCCCGCGACGGATGACCGGATGGTCGAGCGCCATGCCCTCCAGGTGCAGCGCGATGAGTGAGTACACCCATGGAGGCTGAATCCCGCCCCACCCACCGTCCGCCTCCTGCCGATCCGTGATCCACTTGACGAGTTGCGAGCGCGATGCGTCGCGTCCCGGTTGGCGCGGCAGGCGTTCGTACAGCTTCAGCACCTTGTCGAGCTGGAGGAACACGCCCGACCCGGCGACGGTATGCATGCGATGCCGGCTCGCCGGCACGATCACCTCGCTGACATCGACTCCGAGGTCGCGTACCGGTCGGTGCGAGATCACGATGAGCAGCGGCGCAATCGTTCCCCGCGCCCAGCATGCGAAGTCGTACAGGTTGAGCGGCGCCCACGACGGGAGGTGCACCAATTCCGGCGGCATGCTCGGCACGCCTTCCCACGGGTAGACACCGAACAGCGCGAGCCAGATCTTCGTGAAGACGCGTGCTTCGACGAGTCCGCCCTGCTCGAGAATCATGCGCAGTGCCCGGCGCATCGCCGGCTGCTCAGCGTCGACGCCAAGCACTCGCAGCGCGACGTACGCCTCGATGGTGGTGCTGAGATCGCCCGGGCCATCGTGATACAGCGCCCACGAACCGTCGTCACGTTGCGCGCCGACGATGTGGCGGATCGCTCCGTCGCGAATGTCGTCGTGCGTGACACCGAGAAAACGAAGCAGGAGCACGTGTTCCGCGGTCATCGTCACATTGGTCTCGAGCTCGCCACTCCACCAACCCGCGGCGTCCTGGTGGTCGAGGAGCCAGTCGACGGCGGAGCGAAGCGCGTCAGACGGCACCTGCCACCTCCAGTCGCGGTCCGTCCGCCGTTGCGCCTGCTGCGGATGTCCATCCGGCGGCGCCGCTGTACAGCGTCAGTGCGGCGGTGCGTCCGCTCCGGACTGCGGACTCGATCGTCGCGGGCCATCCGGTATCGGTCCAGGCGCCGGCGATCACGAGGTTGGAGAATCCCGTTGTAGGGCCTGGCCGACGCACACCCGGCGCGGGGATGAAGGTGGCGTCAGGGTCTCGGGTTGCGGCACCGCGCAACAGTTGCGCACGCCCTGCCTGGGGCAGGACCGACGCAAGCGATGTGCGGCAGAGTTCTACCAACTCCCGTTCCGGGCGCTGTACATACTGATCGGCGGCACTCATGCTGCAGCACACGTAGCCGGGCGATTTCTCGAAGACCCACTGGACGGGCGAGTCGAGCAGCGCCGCGAAATCGCAGCCGAGGACGGGCCGGTCGTACCAGAGATGCACGTCGACGATCGGCATCGGCTCGAACGCCTCGAGTCCGCTGACACCGAGCGCCGGCTCGTCGTCGAACATCGCGTGGAGCCGGCTCGGCGGGACTGCGATCACGCAGGCGTCGCACGCCGCACCGGCGCCGCCACTCAATTTCACGCCGGTGACGCGGTTGCCGTCGCGATGCACGCCGACGACGGCCTGACGGAGATGGACGCCATCGAGACGCGCTGCTGCCGCTTCGGCGAGACGCGCGAGCGGTACTTTCAGATACGCGATCCGTGCGGCGTCGCGATCGCCGAGAAACGCCGTGCGAATGGTGAACAGGCCCATCTCCGCGGAGACGCGGTGCAGCGGCGCATTGAGTGCCGGCACGAGAAACGGGTCCCAGAACGCACGGAGCGCACGGGCACTCTGATGGTGGCGGCGCAGCCATGCGGCCATGTCGCCGCCGGGCTTGCGATCCGTTCGCGCCGCGACGAGCGCGCGCCCGATCTGGATGCGGTCCAGCGTTGTCAGGTGCGGGTAGCGGGCGAAGCCCGCCATGAGATGGAGCGGCGCGGGAAGGTCGGACGCGCGCAGATGCGCAGGAGGGCGCCTACGGGACAGCACGGTGACCTCGAAGCGTGGCTGGATGTACAGCGAATCAAGGAGCCCGAGCTCCTCGATCAGTTCGAGCGTTGCCGTGCAGCACGCGAGCACCACGTGCTGGCCGCAGTCGACCTCGTGTCCGTCGACTTCGAAGGAGGTCGCCTTGCCGCCGAGGAGTCTCGAACGTTCATACAGGTCGACATGCCAGCCGCGTTTGGCGAACGCGGTTCCGGCGGTGAGGCCGGCGAGCCCGGCTCCAACAACGGCAACGCGCGGCTGGCGTGTCATACCGCCGCCAGCCATGAACGGGCCATCACGCTCAGCTTTGCCGCTGTGGAAAGGCGCGCCCGCCCACGCAGCGGCAGCTCGGGTGCTGCTTCGATGCGGTCGAGAATGCCGAGATAGATCCCGGCCATGGTGCGAACGCACACCGCGGGCTGGCGGGGGATGGACTCGGTCACGCGGATGCCGGACGCGTGCAATGCGCGAGCGCGTGCGATCTGCATGGCCATGAATGCGTTCCATCCCGGCGCAACCTCGCCGTCGAGGATCTGGCGCTCGCTGATGCCGTACGCGGCGAGCTCCTCCGTCGGCAGGTAGATGCGGCCCCGCGCCGCGTCTTCCTGGACGTCGCGCAGGATGTTGATGAGCTGCAGCGCAACGCCGAGCTCATCGGCGCGTTCGAGGGCGATTGCGTCGCGGAAGCCGAAGATGCGCACGCACATCCTGCCCACGACAGACGCGACGAGGTTTGCGTATGCCTGCAACTCGTCCCACGTCTGATATCGCGTTGTGGTGAGATCCATGGCCACGCCGTCGATGAGCATGTCGAGCTCGGCGAGCGGAATCGCGTACCGGCGCATCGCGATTGCCAGCAGTCCCATCACCGGATCCGTGCTGTCGCCTGGGCGCGTCTCCCGAAGGCGGCGGCGATGATGCTCGAGACGGTCGTCGCGCGAAGCGCGACCATCAAGATCGGCGTCATCGTCGACCTGACGCGCGAAGTCGTACAGCGCGTAGATAGCGGTGCGCTGGCGCCTCGGGAGCGCGATGAAGCCCCAGTAGAAATTCGCGGCCTCGCGGCGCGCCATGTCCTCGCAGTAGCGCTCCAGAGCGCGGACGTCCTGGGCGGTCGGCGCTTCAAGCACGCTTGTCTCCCGCTGGCTGCGCGGTGACAGGGCTCTGTGGTGCGGCCCGAGGGGGGAGGCGGACGATTTGCTCAGCTTGTCCGCTCGCTCGTCGCGCAAACAGATTTTCGCGCTCCTCGCTCGCTCCCAAATTCGCTGATCGTCCGCCTCCCCCCCCGGGCCTAGTGCGCTCTGTGTTGTAGCGCTTGACGCTTGTCGCCGTCGCTACGAGTGCCGTGGCGGCGAGTCGCACGCGCCTTACGCGGTCGACCGTTGGGCGGCGCGCTGCGGTGCGGTAGCCGGCTGCGGCTATTGAGTCCAGGATGGCGATCCCGCCGAGGCGGTACAGGGCGAGTTGCACGCGAAGGCGTGGGGGTGCCATCGCTTCTAATGCGACGCCTGATTCGAGGAGTGCGCGGGCTCGTTCGCACATCGAGCGAGTTGCCAGGTCGATTCCGCGGTTGCCGATGTCGCTTTGCAGCAGGTAGGTGCGGCCGAGTTTTTTGTCGACTGAGACGTCCTGTGCGAAGTTGGCGAGTTGGAGGCCGATGCAGACGTCGTCACTGAGTGGGATGGCAGCCTCGTCGCTCATGTCGAAGAGGCGGAGGACGATTCGGCCGACTGGTGCGGCTGAGAGCAGGCAGTACTGACGGAGTGCGGGCCAGTTCTCGTACGAGTCGATGCGCTGGTCCTGGATGTTGGCGTCGATGAGGTCGATGAAGGGCTGTTCTTCGAGTCCGTGACGATGGACGGTGTCCGTGAGCGCGAGCAGCACCGGATGCGTGCGCTCGTCGTGCTCGAAGCTCTCGCGCGTCTCGTCGCGCCAGCGACGCAGGCGGCGCATCGCTACCGCGCGGTCGCCGCTCTCATCGCCGAGGTCGTCGGTGTATCTGCAGAACGCGTAGACGCGAGTCAGGTCTCGTCGAAGCGACCGCGGGGAGAGGCGAGAGGCGACCGTGAAATTCTCGTAATGGCGGACGAGCCCACGGCAGTACGCGTCGGCCGCTTCGAGCGACAACACTCCCTGTGGCATTACAGGGCTCGCCCGTCGCGGCGTACGAGGCGCGCGTCGCTTCTGAGGTCGAAGACACGCAGGGCGCCGACGCAGAACATCGCGAGGCGGAGTTCCTCGAGGATCACGCTCACGGTCTCCTCGAGCGCGTCGTCGCCTGCAGCGGCAGCGCGCACAAAGGGCCCCGCGATGCCAACCGAGTCGGCGCCGAGTGTGAGTGCCTTGGCAACGTCGATGCCGTCGCGAATCCCGCCGCTCGCGATCAGGACCCCGCTCGGTGCAGCGGTTCGCGCGCCGATCAGTGCGTCGGCCGTCGGGATGCCCCAGCCCGCAAACGCTGCCGCGACTCGCGCGCGGACCGAGGTATTCATGCGATGCCGCTCGACCTCGCTCCATGACGTCCCACCGGCGCCGGCGACATCGACTGCCGCGACGCCGGCCTCGAAGAGGCGCGTCACGAGGTCATCGGCGATGCCCCAACCGACTTCCTTGACGATCACTGGCGCGCCGAGTCCGGCGCACACCGCGGCGATACGCGCGAGCAGGCCGGAGAAGGCGGTGTTGCCGGCGGTCTGCAGCGCTTCCTGCAGAGGGTTCAGATGCAGGACCAGCGCGTCCGCGCGGAGCGCGTGAAGCAGGTGGCGGCACTCGTCAACGCCGACGCCGAGATTCAGTTGCACGGCACCGAGATTGGCGAGCAACGGCACGTCGGGCGCGAGTTTTCTCACGTCAAATGTCGGCAGCACATCGGGCTGCTCGAGGAGCACGCGGCACGAGCCAAGACCCATTGCGAGCCCATGCGTCTGCGCGACACGGGCGAGCCGCTCGTTGATGACCTGCGCTTGTTCGGTGCCACCGGTCATGCACGAGACGAGCAGCGGAGCGCCGACGGGATGGCCGAGCAGGTTGGCCCGCAGCACTACGTCGTCGAGGTCGATCTCGGGGAGCGCGCGATGCACGAAACGCCAGTCGTCGAAACCGGTTTCGATGCCCTTCGCGGCGACGTCCTCGTCGATGTTGATGCGCAGGTGCTCATCCTTGCGCGAGGCCGTGCGCGCTCCGGGTTTCGCCTCGCTGCTCGAGCTAGCGGTTGCGTTCAGCGACATGGATCGCCAGATCCGCGAAGTCGGTGATCGCCTCGTCGGGAAGCCCCGTGAGCGCGGCGATGGCGTCGCGCGCCAGCACCATCGGCACCCCGGCTGTCAGTGCTGGTCCACCCAGTTCCTCGAGTAGCGCGCGCAGGCGGAACTCGCCACCGGGCTCGCGCTCGTGGAACAGGCGGCGCAGTTCGCGGCGCCGGTTGGGTGTCGCCACCTCGTAGGCCGCGACCACCGGGTACGTGAGCTTGCGCCGGCGAAGGTCGCCGCTCCGGCCCTTACCGGTGAGCTGTGGGTCGCCCCACGTGCCGAGCCAGTCGTCGCGCACCTGGAAGGCCAGCCCGAGCAGCCTGCCCGCAGCGTCGAACCGTTGCGCCACCCCTCTCGGCGCACCCGCCAGCACCGCTCCGGCAGCCATCGCGGCGCCGAGGAGCGCGCCCGTCTTCATCGTGACCAGCCGCAGATAGGTGGCCTGCGCCGCTCCGGCTCGACCTTCCAGCGAGAGGTCGAGGCACTGTCCCTCGACGACCTGGACGACGGCGGCGCTGAGCAGGTGCGCGGCGCGCATGCGGCGTCCGGGCCGTGGCCCCGGTGCCAGCAAACCGGTCAGCGCGTTGGCGAACATGCCGTCGCCGGCATTGATGCCCTGCTCCGTCCCCCAGATCGTCCAGACCGTCGGACGGTGGCGGCGGAGCTGGTCGCCATCCTGGATGTCGTCGTGAATGAGCGTGAAGTTGTGGATCAGCTCCACTGCAACAGCCGCGGGGAGCGCCCATTCGGGTTCACCCCCGATCGCCTCGCACGACCAGAGCGTCAGCGCGGGGCGGATCCGCTTGCCTGCGGGATCGTGCGCGGGGTGTCCCTGGGCGTCCGTGTAGCCGAGGTGGTATGCGGACATCTGCCGCAGCAGCCCCTTGGTGCGGGGAGCCGTTTTCCGCAGTTCAGCATCGAGGAGGTCGCGATGCCGGTCGAGAAGCGCCGGCTGCCCTTCAGCCGCCGGCGACGCATCGAGGTCGAGGACGCGTTCCGCCATTGGGCCTCCCCCTACAGGAAGCTTTCTACGTCGTAACTATCGTCGAATGGTAACCAACGCGGTTTCGCGGCAGCAAGCCGGTCAAACGCTGCGGCTCAGCTGTCGACGGCCGCCGGAAGGACCACCTGGAACTCCGTTCCGTGACGCGGCTCGGAGGTGACCGACACGGTCCCACCGTGTGCCTCGACGACGTGCCGGACGATGGCGAGACCAAGTCCCGAGCCCTCGCCGTCGCGTTGCCGGGAGCTGTCGGCCTTCCAGAAACGCTCGTAGATTCGGGGAAGGTCGGCCGGTGTGATCCCCACTCCCGTGTCACGACAGCTCAGGACGACGTGGCCGGGACTTCCTGGCGCGGCACTGATCGTGATGCGGCCACCGGACGGCGTGAACTTGATCGCGTTGTGCGCCAGGTTGCGAAGCACCTGGCCGAGATGTGAGGCGTCGCCGACCAGGTCCGGTGTGCCCGCGGCGACGACGACATCGAGCGAGACGCCCTTGCTTTCCGCGAGCGGGCGCAACCGGTCGAGGCTCCCCATCAGGTGGGCGATCGCGACACGCTCGTTGACCATCGGGCGCAATCCGGACTCGATGGTGCTGAGCTCGAGCAGCTCCTCGACCATTTGCGCCATATGTGACGCCTCCTGGCCGATCCGGCGAACGAAGTCGGCAGCCGCGGTCGGATCCTCGAGACCACCGTTCGCGAGAGTCTCGGCGATGAGCTGCACAGCGGTGATCGGTGTGCGCAACTCGTGCGACACGTTACTGACAAAGTCGCGCCGAACTCGCTCGAGATGATGGACGCGCGTCTCGTCGCGCACGAGCAGCAGTGTCGACACCTCGCCGTTCAGCGCCAGCGCACGAGCGTTGAAGTCGCGGTCGTGCAGCGTGATCGCGCGCTCCTCCACGTGGCCGCTCTGTTTTGCGGCATCGAGCAGCCGGATGAGCCGGTAGTCGACCTCGCCGGCGACGAACTCCGAGCCCTCAACAAGGGCAAGCCCGAGCAGCCGGCGGGCCGGTTCGTTGGCGAGCAGCACACGACCCTCCGCATCGAGGCCGACGATGCCGGGATCGAGCAGCAGTCCCACCGCTCGGAGCACGTCGATGCTCCCGGAGCCGGCGAGTAGATCGACGACGCTCAACTCCTCCACGCCGCCGAGTATAGGCACGTCTCGGACTCGCTCATCGAGGTGAACCGCTAAGCTCGTTTGATGGCGCCCACCGTCGCCAAACGTATTCTCGTGGTCGAAGACGAGGACGCCATCCGCGAGACCCTTCGCTACAACCTCGTGCGTGAGGGCTACCACGTCCTCGAGGCTGCGACAGGGCCAGACGCGCTCAACGTCGCGCGTGCAGAACACCCGGACCTGATCCTCCTCGACGTGATGTTGCCGGGGTTGAGTGGCCTGGAGGTGTGCCGTGTGCTCCGCCAGGAATCCTCGACGCCCATCCTCATGCTCACGGCCAAGGGCACCGAGGTGGACAAGGTCGTCGGCCTCCAACTCGGCGCCGACGACTACGTGACCAAGCCCTTCTCCTTCAACGAGTTGCTCGCCCGGGTCACAGCCCTGCTCCGGCGGTCGGACATGAGCACGCGGCCGGCGGGCGCACCGGAGATCGAGGAATTCGACGGCTTCCGGATCGACCGGGCGGCACGGACGATCCATGTGGAGCAGGTCGAGCTCCGCCTCGCCCCAAAGGAATTCGACCTGCTCTCACTGATGCTTCGCAACACCGGTCGAGTGCTCTCGCGCCAGGCGATCATCGCGGCCGTATGGGGGAATCGCTTCTACGGCGACCCCAAGACCGTCGACGTCCACGTCCGCTGGCTTCGCGAGAAGTTCGAGCCCTTTGCACAGGTCCCGTTCCGCATCACCACCGTTTTCGGCGTCGGCTATCGCCTCGATCGGATCGGCGCGGCCGAGCCCTCCCCGTAAACTCGAAGGGCAACGGAGGATTCGCGTGGACGCAGCGGTCATCGGCGGCGGTGTGATCGGTCTGTCGGTGGCCTGGCGGGCCGCACGGGCCGGCCTCAGCGTGGCCGTCGTGGACCCCGATCCGGGATCGGGAGCGTCCCACTTCGCAGCCGGGATGATCGCTCCGGTCGGGGAGGCGGAGTTCGGCGAAGAGGCAGTCGTCGCCCTCAACCGCGACTCGGCCGCGCGCTACCCGGCGTTCATCGCCGAGCTCGAGCTCGACGCTGGTCGCTCGGCCGGGTATCGGCAGACCGGCACGCTGCACGTCGCGGTTGATGCCGACGAGCAGGCGGCGCTCGAGCGCGAGTTCCGGTACCGCCAGGATCTCGGACTTCCCGTCGAGCGGCTCACATCGCGGCAGACGCGAGATCTCGAGCCGGGGCTCTCCCCTTCGATCCGGGGCGGCATGCTCGTTGCCAGCGATCACCAGGTGGACCCCAGGGCGATGGTTCCCACGCTGCTCCAGGCGTGCAGCCGTCTTGGCGTCCAGATTCACCGCTGCAGCGGGACGCTCCTCATCGAGAACGGCCGGGCGGTTGGGGTCGGTCTCGACGGTGGCGACCGGCTCGAGGCGGCCCAGGTGGTGCTGGCCGCGGGGTGCTGGTCCGGTGCCGTGCACGGCGTCCCCGACGACGCGCTGCCCCCCGTGCGTCCCGTGAAAGGCCAGATCCTCCGCCTCCGCGGGGCACCCGACCTGATCGCCCGCACCATCCGGGGCGGATCCGTCTACATCCTCCCGAGAGGCGATGGTCGCGTGGTCATCGGCGGAACGGTGGAGGAGCGTGGCTTCGACACTGCCGTGACCGCAGGAGCCGTGTACGAGCTGCTGCGCGATGCGCGCGCGCTCGTCCCGGACGTGGCCGAGTTGGAACTCGTCGAGGCGTCTGCCGGCTTGCGTCCCGGATCGCCGGACAACATGCCGATCGTCGGCGGCTCCACCGTCCCCGGGCTCATCGTCGCCACCGGCCATTACCGCAACGGCTATCTCCTGGCGCCCGCCACGGCTGACGCGGTTGCCGGTGTCCTCGCCGGAGGCCGCTGGCCGGAGGCGACCGCGCCATGGTCGCCGGCGCGCTTCCGCCGGCCGGCCGGGGTGGCGCAGTGATCATCGTCGTCAACGGCGAAAGCCGCGAAGTGGCAGAAGGCCTCGGGCTGACCGACCTGCTGCGCCTGATGGAGCTCCCGCCGGAGCAGCGCGGCATTGCCGTGGCTCGCAACGGCGACGTCGTGCTCCGCGCCAGCTGGCCCGAAACCACGCTCGTCGCCGGTGACCGCCTCGAGATTCTGCATGCCGTCCAGGGTGGTTGACGTGCCGGTTGCCGACGTCAACGACTCGCTGGTCATCGCCGGTGAACGGTTCACGTCGCGACTGATCATGGGGACGGGCGGCGCGCCCAGCCTCGACATCCTCGAACGCGCGCTGGACGCGTCCGGTACGCAGATCGTGACCGTCGCTTTGCGCCGCCTCGACCCCGCGGGCGCGTCGTCCTTTCTCGATGTTGTCGCCCGGTCTGGACGGCGGGTCCTGCCCAACACCGCGGGCTGTTTCACCGCCCACGACGCGATCACCACCGCACGCCTCGCCCGCGAAGCCTTCGAGACCAACTGGATCAAGCTCGAGGTGATCGCCGACGAGGACACGCTGCTTCCGGACGGCGCCGAGCTCCTGGTCGCCGCCGAGCAACTCATCGACGACGGGTTCGTCGTGCTCCCGTATGCCAACGACGACCCCGTGCTCTCGCGCCGGTTGGAAGACCTCGGCTGCGCCGCGGTGATGCCGCTCGGCGCGCCGATCGGGAGCGGGTCCGGGATCCGCAACCCGTACAACCTGCGGATCATCCGGGAGCGCGCCGGAGTCCCGGTGGTGCTGGATGCCGGCGTCGGAACGGCTTCCGACGCTGCGATCGCGATGGAGCTCGGATGCGACGCCGTGCTTGTCGCGTCGGCGATCACGCGCGCAGCCGAGCCCGTGTTGATGGCTCGGGCGATCGGGGCCGCAGTGGAGGCCGGCCGGCTGGCCTTCAGGGCCGGGCGCATCCCCCAGCGTCTCTATGCGGCGGCTTCGACGTCGTGGGAGGGGATCGCGGATCTCGGCGGACGTCCCAAAGTGGTGCCCGCGATCGGTGATGCCGGGTCTCGGTGATCAGCGGCGGGAGCGCCTCGCGCGTGCTCGTCTGTATGCGGTCACCGGCGCCCGCAGGGAACAGGGCGATCTCGAGACGTTCCTGAATGCCGTGCTCGAAGCCGGCGCGGACATCGTGCAGCTGCGCGAGAAGGGCGCCGAAGCGGGCGATCTGCTCCGATGGAGCAAGGCGTTTCGCGCCGCGGCGGACCGATATGGCGCGGTGTTCGTGATGAATGACCGGCCCGACGTTGCTATTGCCGCCGGCGCCGACGGCGTCCATCTCGGGCAGAACGATCTCCCCGCGGCTATTGCCCGTCAATTGGTCGGGCCGGAGATGCTCATCGGCCTCTCAACCCATTCGCCAGCGGAGTTCGATGCCGGCGCTCCCGAGGCGGACTACCTCTGCACCGGCCCGATCTATGCGACGCCGACGAAACCTGGCCGCCCGGCCACTGGGCTCGAGATCGTCACGCATGCGGCCGCTCGACAGCGAGACGGGACCGAGCTGCGTCCCTGGTTCGCGATAGGAGGCATCGACACCCAACTGCTGCCCCGAGTTATCGAGGCTGGAGCCGCGCGAATCGTGGTTGTCCGGGCGGTCGCCGGGCCGGATCCGGGGGCCTCGGTGAAGGCTTTGCTGGCGGCGCTCGCAGGCTCCCCCGTTTCTTAACCATCACCTAACACCCGCACAAACTTCTCGCCGCTAGGCTGCGAATATGGTGGCTGGAGCGAGGTTTTTGAGCGCGTCGGCGACGGCCCAGGAGAATGGGACGGCGACGGCAACGGCGGTCGCCGTGAAGAGTCTCACCGTGAAGCTCGTCCAGCGAAAACTGCTGGACGACATCAGCGTGGGGTTCAGCGGCAAACGCATCACGGCCATCGTGGGTCCGACGGGCTGCGGCAAGACAACGCTGCTGCGTTCGGTGAATCGCATGCATGACCACACCATGAACATGTCGGTCGAGGGCGCAATCGTCGTCAACGGCGCTGACATCTACGGCGATGACGTGAACGTCCGGGACCTCCGCCGCCAGGTCGGAATGCTGTTTCAACGGGCGAATCCTTTTCCGCAGAGCATCCAGGACAACATCTCCATCGCTCCACGCGCGCACGGGATGATTGCCCGCGGCGGGGACAGCCAATTGGTGGAGCAGCGGCTCACCGAGGTCGGTCTGTGGGATGCGGTCAAGGACCGCTTGCATTCGTCGCCATTCACGCTCTCGGGCGGTCAGCAGCAATTGCTGTGCCTGGCACGCGCTCTCGCGCTCTCGCCGGACATTCTGCTGCTCGACGAGCCAACGTCAGCGCTCGATCCGGGAACCACCGAGCACATCGAGGCACTGCTGCGCAGCCTGCGCGACTCCATGACGATTCTCATCGTCACGCACAACCTCGGGCAGGCCATGCGCCTCAGTGACGACGTCGTGTTCCTGATGGCCGGAAAGCTCGTTGAAACCGCGCCGACGGAGAAGTTCTTTCATGCGGCAGAGGACGAGCGAAGCCGCGAATACGTCAGCGGACGTATCGGCTAACCGTTGTTCCGCCGGTTGTCGCCGGCAACAAATATTGGCGAGACACAGGAGAGGAAATACATGCGCACGGGCTTGATGGGGGGAATCGCACTCTTGGGGACGCTGGCTGTCGTGGCCTGCGGAGGCACGTCCACGACGCCGACAGCGTCGAGCAGCGGCACACCGAAACCGGCCGCAACCGGCAATCCGACGACCGCGGTCACGCTGAGTGAAAGCGGATCGTCCTTGCTGCTGCCGTTTTTGCAGCAACTGGTCGCACCGCTGACCGCCGCATATCCGAATATCACGCTCGCTCCATCCGGCGGTGGTTCGGGCAAGGGCATCACCGACGCCATTGGAGGGAACTCGCTGCTCGGTGGCACCGACGCCTACCTGAGCCCCGCGCAGTTCAGCGCGAACCCAACGCTCGCCAACATCCCTGTGGCGGTGTCGGCGCAGGGCGTCTGGTTCAATCTTCCCGGGATCACCAGCCTCAAGCTGAGCGGCTCCGTCCTCGCCCAGATCTACTCGGGCACGATCAAGACCTGGAATGACCCGGCGATCGCGGCGCTCAACTCGGGCGTCACGCTCCCGGCCACAACCATCATCCCGCTCGTCCGGCAGGGAAGTGCTGGTGACACCTTCCTCTTCACATCGTTCCTGAGTGCCACCAGCAGCACGTGGTCCAGCGGGCCCGGATTCGGCACCACGGTCACGTGGCCGAAGGTGACGGGTGAAGGCAGCGCTTCAAGCAACCCCGGCATGGTCGCGGCTTGCAAGACGGGGTGCATCGCCTACATCGGCGTGAGCGCCTCTGCTGCAGCAACGTCGGCGGGACTCGGCGAGGCGATGCTGGAAAACAAGGCCGGCGACTTCCTGACGCCAAATCCGACGACGATCTCCGCGGCTGTCACCGCCGGCGCGGCGTCGATTCCTTCGAACCTGGCACTCTCGTTGATCTACGAGGGCGGCGCGCAGTCGTACCCGATCGTCAACTTCGAGTACTTGGTGGTCAACACGACGCAGTCGTCGACCGACGACGCGCTTGCGCTCCGGACGTTCTTCGAATGGACCATCGATCCGAACGGCGGATCGACAGCGGCATTCCTTTCGGCAGACAACTTCGTGGGGCTGCAGTCGGCAGTTCCGGCCTCTGTTTTCTCCGCGATCCAGGCGAAGATCGCCTCGATCACCGGATAGGTACCCAAACCCCCACCCCATGGCGATGAGCAGTGCGACGGCCGGCAAAGTCGATGCCGGCCGCGCACGCCATCGCGTGAACAACACGGAGCTCACGTTCGGGGACAAAGTCCTCCGCGCCGTCAGCGCGGTTGCATCGGTTGTTCCGATGTTCATCCTCGGCGTCATCGCGGTGGTGATGTTCATCACGGCGCTCCCGTCGATCATCTTCAGCGGGCTGTCATTCTTCACCGGCTCCGTCTTCAACTTCGGCAACCTCTACGCGACCACGACCATCACGCACAACGGCGTCCAGGCGCCGCCGCATGCGGTGTACGGCGTCCTGCCGTTGATCGTGGGCACGCTCGCTACATCGATCATCGCACTGGTGCTCGCGGTGCCTATATCCGTCGGCGGCGTGCTGATGCTCAGCGAGATCATCCCGCGCAGGATTGCGGACTCCATGGCCGTATTCCTCGAGTTGCTCGCGGGAATTCCCAGTGTCGTTTTCGGCCTCTGGGGCGTTGCGGTTTTCGGGCCATTCCTCGCGGCGCACGTGTTCCCGGTGCTCACTGGGTTAGGCCACGTCATTCCATTCTTCAAAGGGCCGGTCGGTGAAGGACAAGGATTGTTGACCGCAAGTCTCGTCCTTGCCGTGATGATCATCCCGATCGTCGCGTCGACGACCCGCGAGTTGCTTCGGCGCGTTCCGATCCTCGCGAAGGAAGGCGCGCTCGCCCTCGGGATGACCCGCTACGAAACAGTGCGTGTTGTCACCATCCCCTACATCCGGACTGGGATCGTCGCGGCGTCGCTGCTCGGCTGGGCGCGCGCGCTCGGTGAGACGATCGCCGTCCTCCTGATCATCGGCGACATCTACTCGATTCCGAGCAACGCTTACGGCAACACCAGCACCATCGCGGCGTGGATCGCGTCCACACTTGACGGTGCGTTCGGTGACACGACGGGTGCGGGCATCCACGCGCTCGCCGAGCTCGGGTTGCTCCTGCTCGCGATCAGCTTGCTCACCAACTTCGCGGGTCGATTCGTCGTTCGCAAGGTCTCCGGCGGTGTGCTTCCGGTGGGTCGTGGTGTCTAGACCGCGTCAGAGTCACATCCGCGCCGGAATCTTCTGGACGCTGTGCGGCCTCGCGCTGCTGCTCATCGTCGCGCCCGCGCTGGACATCATCCTGAGCATCCTTGCGCACGCGCTTCCCGCGCTGAAGCCGTCGCTCCTCACCGAGTCGACGTCCGGCACCCAACTGGGGCTGCAGAACGCCATCCTCGGAACACTCGCACTGAGCCTCGGCGTGCTGATCGTTGCGGGAAGCATCGGCGTCCTCGCCGGCCTGTACTTCTCGGAGTTCGCGCCGCCGCGCGTTGCCTCGGTCGCACGATTCTTCTCGGAGGTGCTTGCCGGCGTTCCGTCGATCGTGGTCGGCTACGTCGGCTACCTGGTGCTGGTGAACAAGGGTGGCCTCGGGTTGCACTACTCCCTCCTCGCTGGAATCATCGCGCTCAGCGCGCTGATCCTTCCGTACATCGTGAAGACGACCGAACTCGCATTCAGCAGCGTCCCGCGCACGCTGCGCGAGGGCGCCATTGCGCTCGGCATGTCGCGGGGCAGGACCATTCGTAAAGTCCTGTTGCCACCGGCACTGCCCGGGATCGTGTCGGGACTCGTGCTGGCACTTGCCATCTCCACCGGCGAGACCGCGCCGCTGCTCTTTACCGCCGGCTTCAGTGACCAGAATCCTTCAGGCCTTCTGCAGCCCGTCGGCTACCTCACCAACGTCACCTACACGGACATCCAGCTCCCGGGTGCATCGACACAAGCGGTCGCATACGCGGCAGCCGCGGTCACGGTGCTGCTTGTGCTGCTGCTGATCTTCCTGGGACGGCGTGTGACCCTCCGCTCCAGGCGCATGATTGCGCGGATGGACGTCTAACCCTCGTCGCCAGACGTCCCGGAGGAGGTCGAGGATTCCGTGGGGCACGATGCGCGTCTCGTTGCACGCAGCTTTGATCCCGTGGCGCTCGCACGCCTCGAGGCCGCCGCCTGGATCGGCTATTACCGCCGCGAGTGGATACGCGTGCTGGCGGCGTCTGTCGGCCTCGTGCGCTGCGGCTTTGCCATGTCGTGGTCGAAGACGCTCCGGGGCGCTTGGCTCGTATTGCGGGCCAATCAGATGTGGGCGCCCTATCCGGTCAACGATCCCGACGGTGCCCGTCGCTTGATGACGACGTTCTACACACTCGTGGGCGGAGCCGTCTCGGAGTTCGATCCGAGCGAGGCTGCGCGCTTGGAGGTTGCGTGGTGGCGTGTGCACCGGGCATCGCAGCACGGAGACGCCGGGGATCGGCAAGCGCTTGGCACAGCTGTGGCCGAGCTCTACGCGTACACGTACGACCGGCCCGTGAGCGACGTCCTGGAAAGTGGCGAGCTACGCGCGGAGGCGATGCGCATCTGCGATGCCTGGGTCGCGGCCGGATGCCACCGCAATGATGCGCGACTTACCGCAATGCGCAGAACCCTGCTCCGCAGCTACCGGAGCCTCAAGGTCGCGGTGGGGTAGAGGGCGTGCCTACGGTGTGCTCGACACCCACTTGTCGCTGAATCCCTCGCCGTTCGAGGTCAGCGCGGACGGAACGGCGCGGTTGCCACTCGCACCGGTCATCGTGATGGCCTGGTGCGCGAAGGACTTGATGCTGGAAACACTCGTCGCGCCGGGGGTGACGCTGCTGAAGCCCTCGGTGAAAACGATCGGCTTGAATTTCGGCAAATACGCGATCTGCCCATTGATGCCTGGCGACTCGACGATCCATTCTGCGGAGCTGCGGTTGCACGTCGTTGAGCAGGCCTCGTTCACGTTCAACGACACGTCGCTCGTCTCGTCCCAGACGTAGATGTTGTATGGCTTGGACGACCCGGCGTTGTACGTCACTGACGCATACATCTTGTCGCCAACCTTGACAGGAAAGATCTCCTGTACCGAGTTGTGCGGATACATCTCCCACCAGGCGTAATGGGTTCCCTGGTTCTTTCCGGAGCAGATGGCGATGGTGCCGCCCTGCTCGACCGTCTGATCACCGTAGCCATCGAGCCCCACCCAGACGGCCGACGACTCCGGCGAATTTCCATCGCACGTGTACTTCGGCTCCGTCCAGTTCGCCTCGACAAAGGTGTATGGCTTCGATACGGCGATGTCCGCGTACCCCGACCAGTTCCCGCTCGTCGCCCCGTGGACGTGGAGTGCGACGCCTCCGGACGTCAGCGCGGGCGCGGCTGCCGCAACGGGTGCTGCGGCGACCGAAAACACTCCTGCCGCGGCGATCCCAAGCCATCTTCCGTGCTTCATCACAGGTCCTCCTCTCACCATTGCTCCGTCGCGACAGCCCGGGCCGCGCGGCCTGATCCCGAATATTACCCTCCAGAAAGCGAAGGCTTTCATGCGCGAGCGCGAACCCTTTCAGGGACCTCGGGGTACGATGGGCGTTCCGTGGAGTTCCGTCGATGACCAGTCTTTTCCGGCGCCGGCGCCCGGAACCCGAAGTCCCGCCCGCCGAGCCCGTGCCGACCGGTATTCCCTGCAGCGTGCCCGGATGCCCCAACAGCGATGCGCTGACCTGCGAGTACCGAGATCGCCGGGGCCGCATGTGCCAGGTCTCCTTCTGTCCCGAACATGGCGATGTCATCGAGGGCGTCCCGTACTGCCGGCGGCACGCAAGCACCGTTCGCGCCATCGGCCCACTTGCCACCGATCCGAATGGGCGCCCTGATCTCAACGATCGGACGCCGTCGCTGGTCAACTGGATCTCGAAAGAGCTGGACACGCATATCCGCGCGCAACTCGAGGCGGCGGCGTTGGAGGGCGAGTCAGTCGTCGCCGACGAGTCCGTGCATCTCTCGCGTGATTACAACCGGAATCTTCGCTGGGAACGCAGCTGGCGCCTCATCGAGAACACCGGCCTGGTGCTGAAGATAGTCATCAGCGTATCCGAGGAAAACGACGCGCTGGTGCGCATCAACGTGGGGAGTGAGATGGTCGCCGACGGCATCCCGCCCTGGATCGCGCGGCGCCGGATGGGGGAGGACGTTGACGTTGCGATCGACGTCGCGCAGCGGCAGCTCTTCTACCAGTACATGCAGGAGAGCATCGCGCGGGCCGTCACGGAGTTCCGCGGCAGCGGCCGTCCCCGCTGACTGCCGGCAGGCGCGCGTCGACGCGTACGCTGTGACGCGGTAAAAGAGAACGCACACCGCGCAGGAGACCCGATGAGCGCCGAGACATACCTGGACAACACCGGCCGGGAAGACATCCTCAGCGGCGGCGCGCGCCTGATCCCGATCACCACGCCCAAGGGCGAGTTTCGGGTCTGGACGAAGCGCTTCGGCAATAACCCCACGGCGAAGTTGCTGCTCCTGCATGGAGGGCCCGCAGCCACCCACGAGTACTTCGAGGCGTGCGATAGCTATCTGCCTGCTGCCGGCATCGAGTACTACTACTACGACCAGCTCGGTTCGGCGTATAGCGACCAGCCCGACGATCCGGATCTCTGGCAGGTCGACCGGTTTGTCGACGAGGTCGAGCAAGTTCGGATCGCGCTTGGCCTCGACGCGGGGAATTTCTTCCTGCTGGGCCACTCGTGGGGCGGGATCCTCGCCACGGAGTACGCACTGCGATATCAGCAGCACCTGAAGGGGCTCGTGATCTCCAACATGATGATGAGCATCCCGGCGTACAACGAGTACGCGCGCAGCGTGCTGATGCCCGCGATGGATCAGGACACACTGGCGGAAATCAAGCGCCTCGAGGCTGCAGGTGACACCGAGGCGCCCCAATACATGGCGTTGCTCACCGATCACTACCAGCAACACGTGCTGCGCCTCCCGGTGGCCGAGTGGCCCGAGCCGGTGCACCGCTCGTTCGCGCGCACCAACCGTTCGATCTACGTCCCGATGCAGGGTCCAAGCGAGCTCGGTGCGAGCGGCATCCTCTCGAACTGGGACCGCACCGAAGAGCTCGAGCAGCTCATGGTGCCGACCCTCGTGATTGGGGCGACGCACGACACCATGGACCCCGCGCATATGGAGATGGTGGCGGGCCGGATCCCCCACGGCCGTTTCCTGCTCTGCCACAACGGCAGCCACATGGCCATGTACGACGACCAGGTGACCTATTTCCGCGGCCTGATCGACTTCATCATCGACATCGATCACTGGAGCTCTCCCCAGCACGTTCGCTGACTGGACCTCTCAGCCCCTATCCTGTGCCCGTGCGGGCTCCCCAGGATCGGCTCGGTGATGCTGCGCCGGGGCAGCAGCGCTCGCTCTGGCGAATCTGCGTCGAGGCGCTCCTGCTCGCACTCTCGCCGGCCGCAGCCTTCTTCGGCCTGAGACTGACGCTCATGGCGCCGCCGGATCTCAACGATCCCGCGATGCACACCACGTTCATCCTCGACCCGCACGACATCTTCCTGCGCTATGCCGCCGTCTTCCAGCCCACCGAGCGGCTGCGCGAGGGCGCCCGGGTTGGGTTCCTTGTCCCCGGCCGCATCGCGTATCTCCTCTTCGGCGGCGTCCCCGGATTCGTCGTGTTCCGCTACATCCTCGCCCTGATTGCGGTGGTGCCGGCGTACCTCCTCTTCCGGCGGTTGTACGGCTCCGTAGTCGGGGTGATCGCGGTGATCGTCATCCTCAGTTGCCCGGTCATCATCCTGGCCTGGGGAACGGATTTTCCGGACTCGGCCGGCGTCTCATATTTGATCGGTGGGCTCGCCTGCCTCGCGATGCCGTCGGCGCGGCATCGCGTCGGCTGGCTGATCGCATCGGCAGTGCTGTTCACTTTCGCTGTCTGGTCGCTGGCGACATCGGCGGCGCTCGTGCTCGCGACGGTTCTTGCGTACTGGCTCGTCCGGCGCAAACGCGACCGGCCGAAGTTGCTGCGCGATCTGTCGCTGATGGTGGGCACCGCGGTTGCCGTGACCGGCGTGCTCATGATCGCCTCGGCCGTCTTGATCGGCCCCTGGGACTACATCCTGACCACGATCCAGTCGTTGATCTACCTCGCGGAACCGGCCCAGACGATCGACAACCATTCACGGAGCCCCCTCTGGGCTCCGTACATCACGTATCTCCTGGTGCCGCCCGCTGTCGGCCTCGCGTGCTACGCGGCATTTGGTGGCCGGTTGAAGGACGTGATCGCCAAGGGACGCATCGGTCTCATCGGGAAACGGCTCGGCACGATTCCCACAACGCAGCTCTTCATCGCCATTGCGTG
>JBEKKP010000022.1:0-34945 GCA_050010655.1 Candidatus Dormibacteria bacterium | reverse complement strand
GCTCAGGGATTGCGCCCGAAGATCCATGCCGAGCAACGCTCGCATAGCGGCGGAGCGCTGCTCGCCGCGCAGACCGGCGCCGTGAGCGCCGACCATCTCGAGCACGCATCGGACGCGGACCTCGAAGCGCTCAGCATTGCCGGAACCGTCGGCGTGATCCTGCCCGGCGCCTCGGTGGTGCTGGGTGGTCCGCCCCCGCCTGGGCGCCGCCTCCTCGAAGCCGGTTGCACCGTCGCGGTGGCGACGGACTGCAACCCTGGCACCTGCTACAGCGAATCGATGCCGCTGATGATCTCGCTGGCCGTCGCGCTCGGCGGGCTGACTCCCGCCCAGGCGCTGGTGGCAGCCACCAGCGGAGGCGCGGCGGCGCTCGGGCTCGCGGATCGGGGCATGCTGCGTCCGGGACTTCGCTGTGACGCCGTGATCCTCGACACCACCAACTGGATCGACGTCGCGTATCACCTCGGCGGTGACATCGTGGCGAACGTGATGCTGCTGGGCCGGTTGGCGGTACCCTCGAAGACGTGACCCTGACCGACTCCTCGCCCCGCAGCAAGCCGCGCCGGCGCTCGTCGGGCGCCCTCCTGCCCCGGCTCGTGGGCCAGGATCTCGAGGTCCAGCTTGCGAGTGGTGAGACGCGGACCTACGTCAACCTCGACATGGCGGCGAGCACCCCGGCAATGGAAGCCGTCGCCGAGGCGGTCATCGAGTTCCTGCCCTGGTACTCGAGCGTGCATCGCGGCGCCGGATTCGCGTCCCAGGTGTCGACCCGGGCGTATGAGGCGGCGCGATCGGCGGTTGCCACGTTCACCGGTGCACGCTCGTCTGATGCAGTCATCTTTGTCAGGAACACCACCGAAGCGATCAACCTTCTGACCCACTGCCTGGTGCTCCGTCCTGGGACAGCGGTGCTCAGCACGATCGTCGAGCACCACGCGAACATGCTGCCCTGGCGGCGCCTCGCGCGGGTCGAACTCCTCGATGCGCCGGAGTCGCCCGAGCAGTTGCTCGCCGACATGCGGCGCGCGCTGGAGGATCGCCACCGTCCGATCGGCATCGTCGCGATCACCGGCGCGAGCAACGTCACGGGCGAGGTCTTCCCCATCGCCGAGATCGGCCGGCTCGCGCACGAGCATGGAGCGCTACTCGCCGTCGACGCCGCCCAGCTGGCGCCGCACCGGTCCATCGACATGGTGGCAATGGGCATCGACTTTCTCGCGCTCTCCGGCCACAAGATGTACGCGCCATTCGGCGGCGGCGTGCTGATCGGACCATCGGCCGTTCTCGCCGACGCCGAGCCGATGCTCGCGGGCGGCGGTGCGGTGACCTACGTCACGACAGACGATGTGCAATGGGCGTCATTGCCGGACCGGCACGAGGCCGGCAGCCCGAACGTTGTCGGCGCGATCGCGCTCGGTGCCGCATGCACGGTGCTCGGGCGCACGGGCATGGCCCACATCGGCGCGCACGAGAAGCGTCTGCTCGCATATCTCGACGGACAGATCGATGACCTTCCGACGCTGCACCGTCTCCGCCTGTGGGACGGCCCTGACGTCGATCGTCTCGGTGTGAGCACCTTTACCGTGGACGGCATGCACCACGCGCTCGTGGCGTCAGTGCTGAGCGCGGAGTATGCGATCGGCGTGCGCCACGGATGCTTCTGCGCGCACCCGTACATCACGCATCTCCTCGGCGTCAGCATCGCTGAGGCACACACCATCCGTGAGCGACTCCGGCGAGGCGAGCATCAGGAGATACCGGGCGCGATACGCGCGTCCTTCGGCATCGGCACCACGGTGGAACAGATCGACCGTTTCGTGGGTGCGATCCGCGAGATCACCACGCGCGGCCCGCGCCTCGAATATGTCGAGGATCCGCATACCGGCGACTACCTGCCGGTGGACGACCGCCGGCGTCTCCCCGCCTTCGAGTTCCTCCCGCCGCTCGAAGCGATGGCGACCCCCTCCGGCTGCGGTCAGTTCTGAGGCACCGCCGAAAAGCTCCCCAGCTCGCGCGCCAGCCCGTCCGTAGTGGTCACGGGCGCTTGACACACAAATCCCTCGCACACGTAGGCCGCAGGTGCGCCGTCCACCAGCGGCCGGTCGTCGAGGAGTGGAACGCCGTCTGGGCTTCCCCACGCGATCACGGCGAGAGGGTCGAACCGCTGCTGCACTGCATCGATGAGGGAGCGCGTTCGCGGGTCGGATGGCTCGCCGACGATCGCGATCTCGCGCATCGGACCGACCAGCAGTTCCATCGCAGCGGCAAGCGCGGCCACCGCAAGTGGCGCTCGACCGACCACGGTGGCGAGCGGACCGATGATCTCGGATGCGCGCTCCAGCCATGTCGCATCGCCGGTGAAGGCGTGCATGCGGCAGAACACCATCGCTGCCACTGACTCGCCGGCGCTCACCGGGTTGTCGTCGATGGTGCGCGGACGAACGATGAGCGACTCGGAGTCGGCTGCAGTGTCGAAGTAGTTGCCTTCGGTGTCCCGATACTGCTGCAGGATGCGTTCACTGACTTCTGCGGCAGCCTTGAAATACTTCGGATCGCCGGTCGCCTCGTAGAGGCTGAGCAGCGCTGCGCAGAGATTTGCCGCGTCGTCGAGGAACCCGATGATTCGCGCGTCGCCGCCGTTCCAGATGCGATACACGACCCCGTCGCGCACGAGGTTGCTCAGCAGAAAGTCCGCGCACACCGTGGCGATATCAACGTAATCCGTTCGACGCAAGGCGGCACCTGCCTCCGCGAACGCGGTGACCGCGAGCGCATTCCAGGCGGTGATGACCTTGCCGTCGCGCTCCGGAGCTGCACGAGCGGCGCGCGCAGTCAAAAGCTTTGCGCGAATATCCTCGACACGAGCATGCAATGCGGGCGGATCGATCTGCATCGAGCGGGCCACCTGCGCGAGCGGATATGGCATCGAAAGCACCGTCGTTCCGTGTTCGAAGTTGCCGCTGTCCACCACCCCGAAGACGCGTGCTGCGAGCAAGCCATCCGCATCGCCGAGCACGCCGCGAAGCTGCGTCGGCGTCCACACGAAGAACGCCCCCTCACCGCCCGGGCTGTCGGCGTCTTGCGACGCGGCGAACCCACCTCCCGTGAGACGCAACTCGCGAGCCATGTAATCGAGGGTGCGCGTGCACACGTCGAGCATCCCCTCGTCCTCGCTGATTTGATACGCGTGCAGATACACGGGCGCGAGCAGCGCGTTGTCGTACAGCATCTTCTCGAAGTGCGGCACCGCCCAGCGCGCGTCGACGCTGTAGCGGTGGAAGCCGCCCCCGACCTGATCATGGATGCCGCCACGCGCCATCGCGTCAAGCGACATCATCGCGGCGTCGCGCATCGCCGTAGCGCCTTTGTTCCGCGATCTGCGGAGCAGAAAGTCGAGCGCTTGCGGATGAGGAAACTTCGGCGCCGCGCCAAATCCGCCGTGCGCGCGATCCACTTGACCGAGGAGTGCCGTTGCCGCCGCGTCGAGCAGGGCCGCAGTCGGTTCAATGGCCTCGGGAAGCTCACGTGGCGCCACCGCGTCGCGCACCTTTTGGCCCATCACCGCGATCTCATCGCGCTGCGCGCGGTATGCGTCTGCCGCCGCCTGGAGCACGGCGCCAAACGCGGGCATGCCCTGGCGGCTCTCGGGTGGGAAGTACGTGCCTGCGTAGTACGGGAGGCCGTCAGGCGTCAGGAACACCGTCAGCGGCCATCCCCCGTGTATGCCCATCGCCTGGGCCGCGCTCATGTACACGGTGTCGACGTCAGGGCGTTCCTCCCGATCGACCTTGATGCTGACGAACAGCGAGTTCATCAGGGCGGCGATATCCGCGTTCTCAAAGGATTCGTGCGCCATCACGTGGCACCAGTGACACGCGCTGTAGCCGACCGAAAGGATCACCGGCCGGTCTTCGCGGCGCGCCAGCTCGAAAGCCGCGTCGCCCCACGGATACCAGTCGACCGGGTTTCCCGCGTGCTGGAGAAGGTACGGGCTGGACTCGGTCGCCAGGCGATTCGGCATGCGGCCCACGCTAACGGAAGCGCCCGATCGCGCGCCGCGTCTCAGCCGGCGATGCGTCTCGGCGCGAGCCGCACCATACCCAAGAGCGCGGCAAGCGACGCGAGAAGCGTCACCGCGCCGATGCCAAGCCAGCGCCAGACCAGCGCCGCGTCCTGATACGCGGGCGGTGCCGGCAACTCCTGGAGCACGTGCACCCACAGGCCGTCAGGCGTGCCGGCATAGACCGCGTGTCGCGCGGAGTCAGCCGACAGCGAGTTCACGGAATCAGGCAGCCCCGGGCCGGCGCGGATCCAGTCGTCACCGCCGTCGGTGCTGATGAGCACGGCGTACCCGGCGGTGCTGAGATAGATCGCCTCACTGAGCGGCGTGGTGAACGCCGTGACAGACGTGACCTGAGGAACGCCCTGCACGAGGCTCGCCGGGAGGAGCAACAGCGCCTGCTTCCAGTCACCGTCCTGACCGCGACGCCACACAACGCCGTTGGTGCCCACTGCGACAACCACGCCGGGAAGTGCGGCCGGTGATGCGATGAGGTCGGCTCCGGCTCCGAGAGCCGGGGAACCGGGATCCGGAACTGCCGCGCTCCCGAGCGACGCGTTGGCGACATGCCCGACGGTGCCGCCGGCGCTGATCTCCCAACGCTGCGAACCGATCGCCACCAGGCCGGGCGGCGGGAACGCGGTGTCCGCGGGTGCGCTCTCGAATGTGCTTCCGCTGTTGCTCGACACCAGCGTCTCGCCGCTCTCAGTGCGCACCATGATCGTGTCACCAACGGCAGAAACTCGCGTGACATCGACGCCCTGCAGGGAGACGGGACTCCACCATGCGTCCGACGCGCGCACCGGCGATGCGCCGAGCAGGAACACGACGAGCCCCGCGGACAGCGCCGCAGTCAGCCGGATGGCGCGGTGACTGCGATCAGAACCCATACAGCCCTTGGACGATGCCGAACTGCAGGGCGATGTCCGCGACAGCGTGGATGATCACCGCCGGCCAGAGCGAATTGGTCCGGCGCACGAGCCAGCCGAACGCGAGTCCGACCAGGAAGGTGATCGGCACGAACGGCGCCTCGGGCCCGCCATAGCTGATTGCCAGGTGGGCGAGGCCGAATACCGCCGCCTGGCACACGTTTGCCCAGCGCGGGCTCATCGTGCGCTCGAGAGCGCCGAGCAGCAGGCCGCGGAACTGCACCTCCTGCGAGAACGCCTGCAGCGCGTTGGCGGGCCCGAGCAACGGGAAATCGCGACCGAGCGCCACCGGCTGCAGGGCGACGCGACCCAGAAGGTTCGCGGGGAGCGCGAGAGACAGTCCGATGAGCACCGCACTGCCGATGACCCCGGCCGCGAGCCCACCGAGCCCGATATGGCGCATGCGGAGTGAGGGACGCCACTCCGGCGCCACGGTGCGCAGTGCCGCGAACGCGATGAGCAACGTCCCCACCGCTTGCGCCACCGACGCCCAGAAGACCTGCGCGTCGAAGCTCCCGGAATGCGTGCCCAGCAGGTCGTAAAGGATCTGCGGACCCGCGGACAGCAACGTGTACGTGGTCGCCACGGCGGCAAGTGCAAGCAGGATCGGCCGTGCCGGGGCGAGCCGGCGGACGAACACCGACGGCAGTGCGATGAGCACCGACGCGACGCTCAGACGGGCGAGATACGGATCGACCCCGTTCGGGTCGCTGAAGGTGATGGGCACGAGAAGCGCTGCCCCGAGTCCCAACTCGGCGATGACGAGGGTGGCGGCCGTCGGCCACCACGGCTTGGTTCGATACCGGTCGAGGCGCGCGCCGAAGGCCTCAGTCGCCACCGTCACCCGGGAGACTCGTCGATGGACCGTCCGGCCGGATCTCGCCCGCCAGCCGTTGGAGCTCTGACCGTTCCGGCTGCATCCCGTAGCCGGGAGGAAACCGGAAACCGAATCCGTCGTCCGCGTGCCGCGGAATCAGATGGATATGCACGTGCGCGATCTCCGGTTGCACCGGCCGGATGTCCATCACCGCGACGACGAGGTCGTCCTCGTGCAGGAAGGTCGCGGGAGCCGCGCCGCTGAGGATCGCGCAGAAGACACACGCCGCCGGCTGCGGATCGGACGTTGGCATCGTCGAAGCATCGTAGCCGTCGCCTTGCGATCTGCTGAGGTTGCCCTGTCCAGTACGCTTCCCGCCGCAATGAGCGTCACAGTCCTGGTCGGCGGCCAATGGGGCGATGAAGGCAAAGGCAAGGTCATCGACCTGCTTGCCGACACCGTGGACATGGTCATTCGCTCGCAGGGAGGCAACAACGCCGGCCACACGGTGGTCACTGGCGGTAAGGAGCATCGCTTCCATCTGATCCCGAGTGGGATCCTCTACCCGAAGACCACCTGCATCATCGGCCACGGCGTCGTGGTGGATCCCGGGGCATTTCTCCGCGAGCTCGACGAGCTCCAGTCAGGTGGGATCCCGGCGCAGAACCTTGTCATCAGCGAGCGAGCGCACATGGTGATGCCGTATCACCCCGTGCTCGACCAGCTCGGCGAGGAGATGCGTGGCGACGACCGCCTTGGCACGACCTGGCGCGGCATCGGACCGGCCTACGAGGACAAGGTGCGACGCATCGGCTTTCGCATCGGCGACCTGCAGAAGCCCGCGTTTCTCGAGAAGAAGCTGCGCTTCGTGCTCCGTCTCAAGAACGAAAGTCTCACGCGCTTGTACGGCGCGGAGCCGTTCAACGAGCAGGAGATTCTCGACGAATATCTCGGCTACGCCGAGCGTATCGACCCGTACATCCGCGACATCTATCCGCTCATCCAGGAAGCGCTCACCACGAACAAGCGGATCCTTCTCGAAGGCGCCCAGGGAGTGATGCTCGACATCGATCTCGGCACCTATCCGTATGTGACATCATCGTCACCAACTGCCGGCGGCGCATGCACCGGCAGCGGCATTCCGCCGTCGCGGGTCACGCGGACTGTCGGCGTGTTCAAGGCGTACACGACTCGCGTCGGCTACGGGCCTTTTCCGACCGAGTTGACAGACCTGCTCGGCGACCAGCTTCGCGAAGTCGGCGTGGAATACGGCACCACCACGGGCCGCGCGCGGCGCGTCGGTTGGTTCGACGCCGCGGTGTCGCGATATGCCGTCGCGACCAACGGCATCGACGCGATGGTGCTCACCAAGGTGGACGTGCTTGACGAGTTCGAGACGCTCAAGATCTGCACGGGCTACATGAGCAAAGGCGAGTACTGGGACCATCCGATGGCCAACATCTCGCATCTCAAGCACGTCGAACCCATCTACGAGGAGTTCCCCGGATGGATGGCTCCGACACGCGAGTGCCGGCGTTACGAGGACCTCCCGGCGGCGTGCCGCACGTACATCGATCGTGTCGGTGAGTTGTGCGGCGCGAGCGTCAACGTCGTCTCGGTCGGACCCGACCGTGAACACACGCTGGTCCGTACTTCCCTGCTCGACTGACGCCTGAACGATTCAGAAAAGTGGCAGGGGGCGGAGGGCCACCCCCTGCCGGTCAGGAAGGGATAGGGAGAGTTTCAAGAGAAGTGTCAACGACCCAAACGCTCCGCAAGCGCTGTTGGGTCGGTGCACCAACCCACCTCCTCCGCGATTATATCAAGGGCTCCGTTTACCTCGCCCCGGCTGCCGCGGACAGCGCGTGCGTCGCGAGATGATTGTTGTCGCATGACAACGACACTTGGACGCGTCCGCGCACCCGAACTTCGCGGCGCCGGCGGCTGGATCAACACGGATCATCCGCTGTCGCTGCGTGATCTTCGCGGACGCGTTGTGCTGCTCGACTTCTGGACGTTCTGCTGCATCAACTGCCTTCGTGTCGTCGAGGAATTGCGACCGCTCGAGGAGCGCTTTGGCGATCGGCTCGTCGTCATCGGCGTGCACTCGCCGAAGTTCCCGCACGAGTCGGACCACGCCGCGGTGGCGCGCGCGGTTGCCAGGCATCGCATCACGCACCCCGTGCTCGACGATCCCGAGTTGGAGACCTGGCAGCAGTACGGCGTCCGCGCCTGGCCAACACTTGTCGTGATCGACCCGGACGGCTACGTGGTTGCGATGGCCTCCGGCGAGGGCAACGCGACGGCGCTCGGCGATGTGATCCAGCAACTCCTCGACGGCCGCACGGACCTCGCCGTCGGTCCCGCATTCACCCCGGTGGCTGTCCGCACTGCCGACGCGCTCGCCTTCCCCGGCAAGGTTGCCTCCGACGGAGGCAGCAGGATCGCGATCGCGGACACGGGCAACGATCGCGTGCTCGTGTGCGATATCGACGGGACGATTCGCCAGGAGTTCGGCGGATTCCACCAACCCCAGGGCGTGCGCTTCGACGGCGACCGGATCCTGGTCTGCGACACCGTGGCCGGTGAGGTGGTAGCGGTCGATCTTGGCGGCGGCGAACGCCACGTGCTCGCCTCCGGGCTGCATTCCCCGTGGGACGTCCTCGTCGTTCCAGACGGCCGGATCGCTGTCGCCGAAGCCGGCGTCCACCGGATCGTGGCCGTGCCCGCGCAGGGCGGCGCGGTGGAAGTACTCGCCGGAAGTCGTGCGGAGGGTTTGCGCGACGGGCCGGCGCGCGCAGCGCATCTGGCTCAACCGAGCGGGCTCACGCTGCTTGATGGGGGCGCGATGGCGTTCGCCGACTCCGAGGTTTCAGCGCTCAGGGTGCTCCGTGACGGGAAGGTGGAAACCCTCGTCGGCACGGGCCTCTTCGACTGGGGCGCCACTGACGGCGATCGACGCACCGCGCGGCTGCAACATCCACTCGGCGTGGCGGCGCTTCCGGATGGCTCGATCGCGGTCGCCGACACGTTCAACTCGCTTGTCCGGATCTGGGCCGGTGGTGAGCTCCGCACGCTGCAACTGAGCGAACCCGTCGACGAGCCTGGAGGTGTCGACGTGCTCCCGGACGGCCGCCTCCTCGTCGCCGATACGAACCACCAGCGCGTGGTCGCCATCGACGCCCACACCGGAACCGTCACCGAGATCAACGTCAAGGACGAAGACGCGACGGGAGAGCATGCCGGCGCGTCGCTCTCCGGCGCGGCAGGAGCCACGATCGTGGTGCAGGCAGACGTCGACCTCGCGGGATCGGATCTCGACCTGCAGCAGGGGCCCCCAGTCCGCGTTCACCTGACCACGGACTCCGAGACGCTTCTGGGCCCCGGGCCGCGCTCATGGGCGCTGGACAGCCTTCCCGTGAGCGTCAAGGTGCAGCTCGGCCATCCCGGCACGGGTGTCCTGACCCTCGACGTCATCGCGTCGACCTGCGAAGGCGACGTTTGCACGATCCGTCGGAACACCGCTACTCACGCGCTCACGGTCTCCTAAGACGGGTCAGCCTGCCGGCTGGCCCTCTGACTGCGCCCAGGTGAGCAGCGGCTCCGGCGGGGGACTCGGCAATCGGACGTCGACGGTGGCCAGCAGGTCGCCCGCGCCGTCACCCTTCAAGTGCGGCATCCCGAGTCCTCGGAGGCGCAGGCGGGCGCCGTTCTGAGTCCCGGCCGGGATCGACAGCTGCGCTGTGGTGCCCCGGAGCGTCGGGACGGCGACGGTGCCCCCCGCAACCGCAGTGGCCAGCGGCGTCGGCACCCGCACGCTGAGGTCGCTCCCGGTGCGGGTGAACGCGGCGTGCGGCCGGATGTGCACGCGAATGAAGAGGTCACCCCGCGGTCCGCCGTTGCGCCCGGCACTTCCCTGGCCTGTGGCGCGCACGCGGGCGCCCTCGTGGATCCCGGCCGGGATCTTGACCTCGACGCGGCGCGGACCGTCAGTCGAGCTCATGTCGACGGTGAGCGCAGCGCCGGAGAACGCCTCCTCGAGGCTGATATCGGCGTCGCCTTCGACGTCCTGGCCGCGCCGCGCAACGCGGCGCCGGGGGCGAGCCGTGCTGAAACCCTCGGGCGCCTGGCCGCCTGCACCCCCGAAGAACTGCTGGAAGAAGTCGCTGAACGGGGCGCGGTCGCCGAACATGCCCTCGAGCTCGTCGGGATTGACCGTCCGGTATCCGAAACGCTCGTTGCCCTCGAAGGGATTGGGCCCGGGTCGACCGGCGCGCTCCCACTGCTCGTACTCCTGCCACCTGGGTCCGAGCTCGTCGTACTTCTTGCGCTTCTCGGGATCACCGAGGACCTCGTTGGCCTCGTTGATCTCCTTGAAGCGATCCTCGGCGGCCTTGTCGCCCTGGTTCACATCCGGGTGATGCTTGCGGGCGAGCTTGCGAAAGGCGGTGCGGATCTCCTTCTCGGTGGCAGTCCGCGGAACGCCCAGGATCGCGTAGTAGTCCTTGAAAGTCGTTGGCATCTAGTTCGCAGATACCTCGACCGAGCGGCCGCGAAACCCGAAACAGGCGGTATTCTTGGGCCGTCTCCCCGATTGCGGCGCGAGACCTCGCGGCGCCGTCACTCTCAACTCGACCCACTCAAGCGCCCTGCAGTGAGCACTCACCACACCACCCACCCCTGTCCGCCCGCCACCCATTCGGCCCGCCGCCGGAAGGCGTTTGGCGCTGCGCTGTTCGCCGTGTCGCTCGTCATGGGATTCGGGGTCCTCACTGGTCCAGTGTCGGCCGCACAGGTCGGATTCTCCGAGACCGGAGCCTTGCCGGGACTCGGATCGGGAAAGATCTGGAGCATCGCGATCGAGCCTTCGGTGCCGAACACGATCATCGCCGGTACTGACGACGGGGTCTACGTCTCGCACGACACCGGCGCCACCTGGACACAAACGCTGACCGGTATCCGGGTCTGGACGGTGGGTTTCGGTGTGAAAGCACCGAGTGACGCCTTCGCCGGGACCGACGGCAAAGGCGTCTACTCGAGCTCCGACGACGGATCGACATGGCAGGACGCGTCAAGCGGGCTCGGCAATCTCGACGTTCGGGCGCTCGCCTTCGGCATCGACGGCATTGCGGCGGGGACCAACGCCGGGGTAGCGCTGAGCCCCAACGGCCTCGTATGGCACGACGGAGGCCTCGATCGGTATTCGATCGCGGCAGTGGCCGTCGCGGCGAACTACCCGCAGTTCACGGTCATCGCCGGCGCCGACGGAGCGATCAGTGGAACGCTTGCCTCCGGGTACCTTTTCAGCAGTACCGGTGGCGGCGCTTGGGAGGTGCTCCAGTCGGGGCTGCCGGCGGGAGCCGTGGTCTCGTCGATCACCGCCGGCCAGATCGACGCCGCCGTCCCGAAGCGGCCACTGATCGTGGCGACGTCACAGGGCATCTTCCGGAGCGGCGACACCGGCGCGACGTGGACTGCGGGGACCGGTGCCCCAGCCGCGCTCACGCTGACGGTGGCGCAGTTCGGACCGCTCGACCCGAACCTCGCCTATTCCGGCGCCGATGCCGGCGGCAGCACGGGGGGAGACTTCTACCGCTCGACCGACGGCGGCCTGACGTGGCACAAGGCCGACACCGGGCTGCCGAACGGCAGCAAGAACGTCGACGCGATCGCGATCGCGAATACGACTCCTCCGGAGGTCGCGGTGGCGCTCAACCCGCCGACGGGCGACAGCCGCCTCTACCTCGAGAGCGACACCACGGCTCCGGCGCCGCCGCAGCTGGTCGCCGAGTCTCCAGGCGCAGCGGTGCCGTCGGCGGTGCCGACTCCCATTCCGACGGCGACGCCGGTCCCTCACGCGGCCAGGCCGACGGCCCCACCCCCGACGAGCGGCATTCAGAAGTTCGCCCAAGCGGCGTTCCACTGGCCGACGCCGCTCGTGTACGAGGTCTTCTTCGTGCTGCTGGCGCTGTACGTCTACATCCGCTGGCGCCAGCGCTACTACGTGGAAGGACCTCCCTAGTCGTCGCCGACCTACGCTAGCGCGGTGATCGGGGTGTCAGCGGGACCGTCTATTCCGCTTGCGTTTCTTGCGGGACTCGTTTCCTTCCTCTCGCCCTGCGTCTTCCCACTCATGCCCGCCTACGCCGCCTATCTCAGCGGACGGGCGGGTGAGCCGGCGCTCGCGGGCGCATCAGGCGGGACCGTCACCGCCGGCAGATCGACGTCCGCCATGACCACCGGCATCGCGTTCGTCGTCGGGTTCAGCGTGGTGTTCATCTGCGAGTACTACCTCCTGGAGGGGGTGCTCGCCATCACGATCTTCCAGCGGAACCTCGATCTCGTGAACCGGATCGCGGGCGGGATCATCATGGTGCTGGCGCTCCAGACGATGGGGGTCCTGCGGTTCGGCTGGCTCGAACGCGAGCGGCGCTTCCACCTTCCCGTATCGAGCGGCGCGGCGGGCGGGCTGCTCCTTGGGCTCACCTTCGCGGCCGGGTGGCTCCCCTGTCTCGGGCCGCAGTTGGGCGCAATCCTCACCATCGCGCAGAACCGCGAGTTCGGCGGGCTTCCGTTCATGGTCCTGTACTGCCTCGGACTGGCGATCCCGTTTCTGCTCGTCGCGCTCCTTGCGGACAGGCTCGGCGGCGTGCTGCGAAGCATCAATCGCCATCTCCGCGTGATCAGCATCGTCGCCGGGGTGATCCTCTTCGCCTTCGGGTTACTGATGGCCACCGGTCAGCTCACGGTGTTGAGCGGGCTCTCGTTTCAGTCGCCCTTCAACCTGTAGGGGGCGGCGGCGGAACCGGCGCCAGCGGGAGCCAGACCGTCACCGTGGTGCCGGCGCCCTCGATGCTGCGGATCGCCACATCGCCGCCCTGGGCCTTCGCCAGACCCTGCACGATGCTGAGGCCGAGGCCGCTCCCGCCCTCCTCACGCGCCCGGGTCTTCTCGCCCCGGTAGAAGCGCTCGAAGACGTGGGGCAAGTCGCCGGCTGGGATGCCGGGCCCCTCGTCGCGGAGTTCGAGCTTCGCCCACCCGGCCTCGGCGGTCGAACTCCAGTGCTGCGCCGCGTCGCGCGCGTACTTGCAGGCATTGACGAGGAGGTTGCGCACGATCGTCGTCACCGCGCCGCGGTCGGCGTGGATGTAGAGCGGCGCGGGGCCGAGACTGCGCTCGACCTGCGCGGGCATTCCGGGCACCCCTTCATTGAGCAGGACGCTGACGGCGGCGTTCAGGTCGAAGTCCTCCGGGTGCGATTCGCGCGCCGCATCCAGGCGCGCGAGGGTCAGGAGGTCGAGGACCAGTACGCGCATGCGCTCGGACTCGTTGGCCATGGATTCGAGAGCAGCGTCGAGCACCGCGGGCTCGCGACCGGCGCCCCTGCGCAGGACGTCGATGTAGCCCTTGAGCGCCGTGAGCGGTGTCCGCAGCTCGTGCGACGCGTCCGCGATGAACCGCCGCACCTGGGCCTCGGAGTCCTGTTGCGCTCGGAAAGCCTCCTCGATCCGATCGGCCATATGGTCGAAGCTGCTGGCGAGCTGGCCGACCTCGTCGCGGCTGGGCGTCAGCCGGCTCCGTGCGGTGAGATCCCCGGCTGCGAGTTGTTCGGCCGTGGCGGTCAGGCGCCGCATCGGACGAAGCGTGCGCCCGGTGAGCAGCACGCCGAGCGCGAGCGCCAGTACGAGGACCACAAGGCCGCCCGCGGTGATGAGCAGGATCTCGTCATGGAGCACGTTCGTGATCGGGGTCATCGACACCGACAGCTGGGCCACGCCACACGCACCACTCCCCGCCAGCACTGGAAAGCCCACCACCAGTTGGTCGCCGTTGTTGGTGGTGATCACCTGCGCGATCGAGCGTGTGCCCCGGTCGAGCACGCCCTGGAGCACCGCGCTGTCGAGCTGGGGCGGGTTCGCGCCGACGGGCGCGACGGCTTCCTCGGTGAGGCCGCTGTCGTAGACGATCACCTGGACCGTCTGCCCGGTGACCGTTGACACAGCGCTCGCCACCGCGGGGCCCACGATCTCCGGATGCGTCGCGCACAAGCGGAGTGCGGCCGTCGTGGTGGCGCCGAGCGCTTTCTCCTTGGTTGCGATCAATCGCTTCGCGGAGGTGAAGTCGCCCTGCAGCTCCGCCACCCGGTTGGTGATGAGGCTTTCCCGAAGGGTCAGAAACTGATACCCGGCAAGGAGAACGAGCAGCGGCAGGAGCAGCGCGATGAAGGTGAGAGTGAGCCGCCAGCGCAACGATGCGAGAGCGTGTCCGATGCGACGCACGTCCTACCGCGCCGCGGCGTCGCTCCCATCGACAGTGCTGCGCAACCGGTATCCGACGCCGCGGACTGTCTGAATCCGCTCGTGTGTCGTGTCGCCGAGCTTGGTGCGCAGGTAGCGAACGTACACCTCGATGTTGTTCTCGTCGCCGAAGAAGTTGTAGCCCCAGACCTCGTCGAGAATTCGCTGTCGTGGCAGCACCTGGTCGACGTTGCTCGCGAGGTACAGGAGCAGGTCGTACTCGCGAACCGACAGCTCGACGATGCGTTCGCCGGCGCGAACCTCCCGTGTCGCCGTGTCGATGCTGATGTCGCCTGCATGGACGACACGGGTGAGGTCCGGGTTGCGACGGCGGAGCACCGCCTTGATCCGTGCGAGCAACTCGGCGAAATCGAACGGTTTGACGAGGTAGTCGTCCGCGCCGAGCTCGAGACCCTGAATCCGATCGCTGGTCTCGTCTCGCGCGCTGAGGATGATGATCCCGCGGGAGCGATCACCCGAAAGCGCGCGACAGAGTTGCCAGCCGTCGACACGCGGCATCATGAGGTCGAGGACGACGAGATGTGGCTTGTACTCGTCCACGATGCGGAGCGCGACATGTCCGTCCGGGGCGGTGCGCACGTCATATCCCTCATGGCGCAATCCGAGCGCGATGAAGTCGGTGATGCTCTGTTCGTCGTCGACGACGAGGATGCGGGTCGGCCCACTCATTGCTTCGAGTATATGAGGCGCTTTGCCACAACTCCGCCACGAGACGATCCCAAAATGGGTCTTCTCAGCGCCTTCTCAGCGGCCTCTACACTGGACAAATGACGCAGAAAGCCGGTGCACGCGTGCGCGCCGCGGATGGACTGGGTGTGGCGGAGATCCACGCGCATACCCTCGCGAGTGACGGGATGGTCAGCGCGACGGACCTCGTTCGCGCCGCCGCCGCAATCGGTGTGAACGTGCTCTGCATCACGGATCACGACACCATCTCGGACCTGGAACCGGCGATCGACGCCGGCGCCGCCCTGGGAGTCGATGTTGTCCGGGGCGAGGAGGTGACCGCGGCGTTCCCGCCCGGAATCCACATCGTCGGGCTGTTTCTGGATCGGCAGATCCGGATGCACATGTCCGTTGAGGACACCGTTGACGCGATCCACGACGCGGGCGGACTGGCGATCATCGCCCACCCGTTCATGCCGACCTGGTTCGCCTCGATGACTCCGGGGAAGGCGCGGCGCCTCATCGAAAGCAGGCGGGTCGACGGGATCGAGCTCCGCCACACCGCCCCGGTGCTGCCCAGGACGTGGGGGCTCCTCGATGCCTTCTACGCCGAGAACCGCGAGCAGCTCGGCGCCGCTCTGGGGGCCGGCGACAGCCACTTCGGCGAGCACGACCTCGGCCGCGTCCTGACCGTCTTCCCCGGGAAGAGCGCGGCAGACCTTCGCAAGGCCACCGAAGGAGCCACGACGTCGCCACTCTCGGGCGCCGTCTCGCCGCCGCCACCACCCGTCCGCATGCGGCTTGCCCAGCAGTACCGGTCGATGATCTGGCTCGGTGGAGAGCGGCGTGCGGGACGCGTCGGCAGCGGAGCCGGTCCGACGCGCCGGTGACCCGCGGGTAGAATCGGGCCCTGGCCCGTTTAGCTCAGTTGGTAGAGCAGGGGACTCTTAATCCCTTGGTCCAGGGTTCGAGTCCCTGAGCGGGCACCACAGGTTTGTGTGAGTTCGGTCGCGGCGGCGGCCGCTTCGGCTGACATGTCGCACTGCCTTCGGTTGATGAGTCACAGGGGGCGCCATGAGTGAGTGGGTCGACTGGCACAAGGGGTACGTCCCCGGCTCACCACTGTCGCAGCGCCTCGAGGTCGTGCAGCGGCTGACTCGCGAAGCCCTTGACCGGTGCGCGCCTGGTCCGATCCGAGTCATCAGTCTCTGCGCCGGCGACGGGCGCGACCTTCTTGGCGTTCTCGACACACACCCGAGAGCCGCGGATGTCGACGCGATGCTCGTGGAGCTCGACCCCGAGCTTGCGGAACGCGCTCGATCGCGAGCGGCGCAGATGTCCGCGACGATCGAAGTCGTGACCGGCGACGCGTCATCGACGAGCAGCTATGCGGCTGCGGTGCCGGCGGACATCGTGCTGGCGTGCGGGATCTTCGGCAACCTCACCGATGACGACATTCACAACACCGTGGAGCATCTGCCGTCGCTTTGTGCACCCAACGCCACGGTAATCTGGACGCGTGGTACGTTCGCGCCGGACTTGACACCAACTATCCGTGGATGGTTCGTGGCTGCGGGATTCTCAGAGCTCGCGTTCGTTGCGATCCCCGGGACGACGGCGGCCGTCGGCGCTCACCAACTCGTGTCTCAAGCGCGGGCGTTTGAGCCCGGCCTTCAGTTGTTCACATTCCTCGCCGGGAAGGATCGCCCCTCGCGACGACGGGGGTGAGTGCCGTCAGCGGGTCGTGAACGCCTCGACATCCCGCCCAGCTCGGATCGCGGCGAGGAGCTCACGGATATCACCGGATTTCGACACGTAGGCGGAAACTCCTGCCACGGTCATCGCTCTGCGGATGAGCATCTTGTCGAACGCCGAAAAGGCGATCAGGCGCGCGCCGGGAACAACCACAACGAGCTCTTTCGCGGCTCGGAGTCCCCCGCCGTCCGGCATGTTGACGTCGAGAACGACCACGTCCGGCTGCACTTGCCTCGCCAGCAGCACACCGTCATCGACACTGGACGCGACACCGAGCAACTCCATGTCGGGCTGCTTGTCGATGATCCGCCCAAGAGCCGAGAGCACTTCCCCGCTGTCGTCGACGATGATCACTCGAAGTGGCGCGATGTTCATTGCCGCTCACTCTGGACCGCGGCATCGCGGGGATTCGCCTCGGGCCGCATCGTCACCACAACGTCACGCAGCAGGCTGTTCCGGGACGACTTCGGGCTTCTGCGGCAGCCACGCTTCGATGACCGTGCCGCTTCCGACCGCGCTTTGAACACGAGCCCAACCTCCCAGCGCCTCTGCCCGCTCGTGCATCGAGCTGAGTCCCAGGTGCCCTTGCGGCGAGCGGCCGTCCCCCCGCGGAGCGAAGCCTGGTCCGTCATCGGTGACGCGAGCGCCGAACCCGCCTTCCTGGTCGCCTTGCAGGAGCACCGTCACGGTGGCTCCGCGGGCATGCTTCGTCGCATTGTTGAGCGCCTCGCGAACGATCCGGTACAGGGTGATGGCGACAATCGGTGAAGGTGTCCCGATCAGATCGTTCCGCAGAACCACTTCAACGCTTCCAGTTTCGTTGAACTCCGCTATCGACTGTTCGACTGCGGCGATCAGTCCGAGCTCGAGGATATGGGGATGGAGATCGCTGAGCAAGTTGCGCATTCGCACGATCGCTCCCTCGATGGATGCCTCGATCGATGCTGCGGTTCCGTCATCGGTATCGGCGTCGTCCCGCAGGAGAAAGATGCGCATCTTTGCGGCGATCATCGACTGCAGCATGTCGTCGTGGATCACGCCGGCGATGTGCTGACGCTCCTGCTCCTCGACGGTGACCAGGCGCAGTAGCAGTCTCGTCCGCTCGTCGTTGGAGCGATACAGATCCTCGAGGCTTTCGACGAGCGCTCCGGTGCGTTCACGAATTTTGACGTCGAGGTCATCGTTCTTGAGCGCGACCTGCTCGTTCAAGGAACGCGTCTCTCGCGCGAACAAGTACTGCCTGACCAGCACCACCGTGATGGTAAGGATCAGGTCCCATTCCAGTACGCGGTTGAGTGAGCCGGCGACGAACTCGGTCACGACCGCCGCGATGCCGGCGCCGCTCACCGTGAGATACGGCAGCATCAAGGTCCAACGCGGTTGCCGCAGGTCGCCTGACTCCTCGTGCGCGGACATCCCCAGCGTGCGCACTGCGGCGAGGCCGATGAGCGCGTACCCCATCGTCCACCCGAGATCCGGGAAGTTAACCGATGAATAGCTCTGCAGGGTCGTAAGGAACGCGAACGAGCTGTCTGCGACCGCGTTGAGCAGAACCCCACACGCGAGCAGGGCGAGGGGCAAGCGTTGCCCGACCCGCAAACGTGACAGCGTGAGGAACACGATGGTCACCATCGCGATGTCGCTGATCGGATAGGCAAGACCGATGATCTGCGAAAAGGTGTTGGTTGAGGATGACGCGTATACAGGTCCGAGGACGACGTCCCAGCTGATGAAGAGCAGGCCACCGGCGATCAGCAGGCCGTCGAGCACCGAGCGCAGCCGTGCCTCATTGGTGGTTGGGGCGCCGGGCAGCCGCAGCAGTCCTGCGATCGCGAACGGCACCGAGAGGAGATAGCCGAGATCCGGGAACGAAGGAAAGAGGTTGGCCGGCTTGAGGTCGAGAAAGACCTCCTGGTAGGTCCACGCCACCTGGCCGAAACCCCACAAGGCCGCCCCGACGCCAATGAGCCCCCACGCCTGCCTCACACGACCCTCGCCGCGGGACGCCGTGAGGAGGCAGGCGGTCGCTGCCAGGAGCGCCGATACCGTCTCTGAGAAGTCGTCGACGATGATCGTCGGACGCTGCAGGGGCGCGGCGACGAGCATGACGCCGTTGACGGCACCCACAACGACCACCGCCGCGACAAGCAGACGAAAGGAACGCCTTCCCATGCGTAGGCAGAGTGTTGCGACCGTGCAGACCTAGATGCGTGCTGGCCGTGAGTCGTTGGCGTCACGATCGAGCGCGATGCTCGGCCGGACCCCGGTCAGGTGGTGGGCTGGTGCGTCGCCTGGGCCACGGCGGCGTCCCAGTCGATGATCACCTGGCCCTCCTCCCCGGGGCGCACCTTTGCGGGCAGGTTGGAGCCCGGGTAGAGGAGCGGGATGCCCGCCGGCGGGACGGGATTGCCCATCTGCGTCTGGTAGGGCTGGTGGCCGTCGCAGAGGATCGTGACCACGAATGCGTACATGTCCAGACCCGCCTGCGAGCGCATCCCCATGGGCTGGCTCTGAATGATCACGGCGCGTGCCGGCGTGCCCGTCGCGAGCAACTCCGACGCGCTGCCGCGATTGGGCCCGGATGCGGAGAGCGTCACCGTCGGTGGCTCGCTGTCGAAGTCGATCGCGACTTCCTGCGGATTCTGCGGATTGACCCGCACGGCGACCACGGCACCCGGTGTCATCAGGGCCTGCAGCGCGAGGATAGGAATCCCCTGATGGCAGGTGGCGCGGTACGGCGGTGTGTTGTCCATGAAGACATCGAGTGCGACGTCGCACACCTGCTTGCCAAGGGCGTCATTGCCATGGCTGACGGTCATCCCTGTGGGCTGGATACCGGCGATCTGCCCGCGCGCAAGGGTGCCGTTCTGCATCAGCTCGGGAGACACGCCGCCACCGACCGCACGAATCTTGTCCAGGAATCCCATGGTCTTCCCCCAGGCGATCGCCTGCGCCGAAGTGGCACATGTACGCGTGTCGCCCCTCGCGAATTGTAGGTTCGACGGGCGGGTAGACGACGACGCGTCGAAGGTCAGTGCGCGGAGGCGAGACGCACAAGCGTCGCGGGCGCTATCGCGGCGTAGCTCTCGTCGATCCAGTCGCGCAGCAAGGCGACCGAGGGACGGGACTTGTCGCCGAGTTGGATCGTGACCCACCCGTGCTTGCCGAGGCCGTACGCCATCGGTGTTGCGCACGGCAGCGTCACGGCGTAGACGCTGGAGTGCGGGAGCTTGACGCCGAGTGACCCCGCATCGTCGGACGGCAGGAACACGAAGATCTTTTTGCGCACCTTGGCGACACGATCGCCTTCCCACGGCCGATCCTCCCAGGCCTCCGGCTTGGCGAGCGCGTGGCGGGCGAGGTCATCGCTGATGCTGGGCACGCCCGACAGGTTACCGGCGCCCCTAAGCTCACGTGATGGCCGATGACGAGACGCCGCGTCCCGATCTCGCGGAAACGCTGCGCCGCAGAGCGCTGGTCGGCGACAAAGCTCGGACCGAGGTCGTCGACGCTCGTCACGCAGCTGGTCGCCGGACGGCTCGCGAGAACCTCGCGGACCTGTGCGACGAGGGTAGTTTCGTCGAGTACGGTGGACTTGCCATCGCGGCGCAACGCGGCCGGCGCAGCGTCGACGACCTGATACACCGCACTCCGGCGGACGGCCTCGTGGCGGGCACAGCTCGCGTCAACAGCGCACTGGTGGGCGAAGAGCATGCGCAGTGCGCGGTGCTCTCGTATGACTACACCGTCCTCGCCGGCACGCAGGGCGTGATGGGCCATCGCAAGAAGGACCGACTCTTCGAGGTGATCGAGCGGCGCCGCCTCCCAGTCGTGCTCTTCGCCGAAGGCGGAGGTGGGCGGCCGGGCGACACCGATCACGCCATGGTCGCGGGGCTCGACGTGATGGCATTCGCGCTCTGGGCGCGGCTTTCCGGCGTCGTCCCGCGCATCGGCATCGCGTCGGGCCGCTGTTTCGCAGGCAATGCGGCACTGCTCGGTTGCTCGGATCTGATCATCGCGACGCCCGAGGCAAGTATCGGCATGGGTGGTCCGGCGATGATCGAAGGCGGCGGCCTCGGGGTTGTGGATGCTGACGAGGTGGGGCCTTTCGAGGTCCAGGAGCGCAACGGTGTGATCGATATCGCCGCGACCGATGAAGCCGACGCCGTCCGCCTCGCCCGGCACGCGTTGTCGTTCTTCCAGGGGCCCGTCGCGACCTTCGAAGCTCCGGATCAGCGCCCACTTCGAGACGTCATCCCGGAAAACCGGCGGCGCGCATACGACGTGCATCGCGCGATCGAGATCATCGCCGACGTCGACTCAACGCTCGAGTTGCGGCCACGCTTCGGGCGCGGGATGGTGACCGTGCTCGCCCGCATCGATGGGCATCCGGTCGGGATCGTCGCCAACAATCCGATGCACCTCGCAGGCGCGATCACCAGCGACTGCGCCGACAAAGCCGCGCGCTTTCTGCAACTGTGCGACGCGTTCCGGCTGCCGGTGCTCTTCCTCTGCGATACGCCGGGCATCATGGTCGGACCTGACGCGGAGAAGACGGCACTCGTTCGCCATGCCAGCCGCTTGTTCCTTGCCGGTGCCGCGCTCACCGTGCCCTTCATGACTGTTGTGCTGCGCAAGGGATACGGGCTCGGTGCACAGGCGATGGCGGGCGGCAGTTTCCGCGCGCCGTTGATGACCGTTGCGTGGCCCACCGGCGAATTCGGGGGCATGGGACTTGAGGGAGCGGTGAAACTCGCCTACCGAAAAGAGTTGGAGGCGATCGAGGACGCCGATGAGCGGGCGGCGCGATTCGATGCCATGGTCGCGGAGATGTACGAACGCGGAACCGCGCTCAACACCGCAACGTACTTCGAGGTCGATGACGTGATCGACCCTGCAGCCACGCGAGCTTTGGTGGCCGCGGTGATCCTCCATTCCGAGGAGCCGCCGCCGACGGCAGCAAAACGACGCTACGTCGATTCGTGGTGATCGCCAGTGTTCGCCTGCGCAGGATCAGTGCAGCAGTGCAGAGCAGGACACCGAGCAACGCGATTCCCTGACCGAGCCCGGCGGGAATCATCGACACGGGAGTTGCTCCCGTTTCTGGAACCGGGGGTGTCGGTGCAGACGCGACCGTGATGCTTACGGATGCGGTGTCGTTGGCAGGGCTCGGATCGGTCTGCGTTTCGCCGGATTTGGTGGCGGTGTTCGTGATCACACCGGTCGCGGCGAGCCGGACGGTGATGTGCAACGTCGCAGTGCCACCGATCGCGAGCGAGCCGACCGTCCAGATTCCGGTCGCGGGGTCGTACGCGCCCTGCGATGCGGTGGAGCTCACGAAGACAACCCCGTTGGGGAGCACGTCCGTCAGCGTGACGCCGGTCGCAGCAAGCGGACCGTTGTCGTGCGCCGTGATGGTGTACGTATCGTCGTCACCGATCACCGGGTTCGCGTTGCTCACAGCCTTGGTTACCGCGATGTCAGCGTAGGAACCGGGGGCGACGATGGTCAGCGTGCTGCTCACCTCGTGGCTCGGGTAGTACGTCCAGAGGTCGAGGCCCTTGGCATCACCGAAACTCCCGGTGCATGGCACGTTGGTGTTGCCGCCCGTGGCCGTTCCGAACGCGCGCTGCGTTCCCGCGGTGTTGAACCCGTTGATGGGATCGCTGAATGGGATGGCGGGCGCGGCAGCACCGCAGAGCACTGTGCCCGGCGTGCCGACGTTGACGCCGGTGGTCGTCGTGTAGCCGCGATCGTCGTAGAATCCGCCGCTGCATCCACCGGTGAACGGCGGGCAGACGCCGCCGGGTGCGTTGAGCATCGTGATCGTCGGGCCGCCCTGCGTGTCGTTCTCCACGTCGATGAACGGGAAGTGATATTCGCCTGCGTGGACCTCGATCCTGAAGGGGTAGTTGGTGCCGGGCGCATTGGTCGGGAAGTAATTACCGGCGTTGTCCTTGCCGTTCCAGGTGACTGTCTGCGTGCCGCCTCCCTTGAGGCCGCTGAGGACGCGATTCAGCGGATTGGTGGGGTCGTAGTTGACGCCGTCCGCGCTGATGACGATCTGGTAGACGCCTGCGACATTCGACGTGTACGAGAAGGTCCCGCCGCTCTGAAACAGCGTCGTGCTGCCGATCACGTTCCCGGCGAAGCTGACGTTGCTCACCAGCGGTGCAATCGGTGTGAGCGGGATGCCGAGCGCGGTGAGCGTGACGTTCGCCGGCGGCGTGAAGAAGATGGGATATGTCGGCGGCGCGAAGATGACACCGCCATCCACCGACGTGAGCTGCCCAGGGCTGCCCGTGTTGTTGGCGAGTGCGTCGTGGTAGAGCGGGGTCGTGCCGTCGGGATCGATGAAGCCGAGCTGGCTGCCGTATTGGACCCACCCGTTCGGATCCATGCCGCGCTGATCAATCCGGTAGCGGAATCCGTCAGTGGTGACGGCATACGTTGTCGAGTTGACCGGCAATCCGTTCCCGCCGGTGAAGAGCGAGAGTACGTAGCTGAAGACGCGGCCTGTTTGTGTCGTGGCCGGGTCCGTCAGGCTGTCGCGCACTGTCACGTCCCACGCCGCAATCGACGTTCCTTGCGCTGCGCTGTAATCACCAGGGGCCGTGAGCGCGATATCCGCGCTGACGCCGCCGTCGACGTTCGACGCCATCCCCGCCGGCCCGATCATCGCGATGCTGTAAATGCCCGTTGACGGCGCCGCGTAATAACAGGGTGTGTAGCCGTTGGTGACTCCACCGCCGGGGACGGTGTCCGGTCCCGCGAGTTCCTCGGCGCGGCTCTTGATCTCACCCTGGAGTGCGACGCCGGTGCTGACGCGCTGCGCCGCGCACGAAAACGACGCTGTTCCGGGAATTGTTTCGTTGCCCGGCGTGCCGGTGACCAGTCCCGGATTCCAAATGAGAATATCGGCCTCGCCGAGCCCCATCGCCGTCGAGCCGACGAGGAGAAACTCACCGGTCGTCGCATACGCGTGGAGCAGCGTGCGCCGCGTGATCGCACCCGCACCATAGGACCCGGTCCGCCACTCAGTGTTGGCGCGCGATCCTGTTGCGCCGCTCGGATAGAGATTCTGCGATCCGTCGGCGAACACGTTGACCGCCGTGGCGATCAGCACGCCACAACTCAGGAGCGCTGCAGCGAAACCCCGCCGATGCACGTGCGCATGATGCGCCATGTGCGCTCAGATATGCGAGATCTCGTGGAACAGGCGGCGGAAAAACGGCCCGCCCCAGACGCCGATCGAGAGCACGCCGCCAAAGAGCACGACTGCGTCGACACTCGCACGTCCCTGCTTGCTCCAGTAGACGTCCTCGAGGTCGAGCCAGAGTGCAAATTCATCGAGCGTGAGCGCGGAGGAGCCGCCGTAGAGAATCGACGTGAATTTTGCGAGAGCATCGTCGGTGCTGTGCTTCGCGTCCGCTGCCGTGCCGGTGCCGTTCGTCTTCCTCGCCGTGTCGACCTCGAGCAACCAGAGGTATCCGGTGCCGAGAAGTCCGGTGATGCCGATGACGAGATGATGGAAGTGGCGCCCGCCGACACTCAGGTTATGAAACGGTCCGACACCGTCTTTGATTGCGTGCGTGATCGCGCGGGTTGCCGCGAATGTCGTGAAAAATGACACCGACGACAGAAACAGACGCTCACGGCGCGTGTCGCTGAACGCGTCGCGATAAATCGCGACCGCGCGATCAGGAGTCAGAGGCACCCTGACTTCAGGCCTTGACGGCCTTGGGCCGCGCGAAGTTGGCCGCGATCACTGCGAGCAATGTCAGAACCAGGAAGACGATCGCGTGCTTCCAGTGCAATTCCGGCCTGCCCGACGCGAGGAAGTTCGTCTTCTGGGTGAAGAAGAACACCGTGGCCAGGGCGAACACGACGGCCAGAGCAAGAAGCGCAAGCGCTAGTGGGCGGCTACCCCGCATGACGAAACCCCCGATGAATGCGGTCGAGCCGCCGGTGCGAACACACGTTCCTGAGTTCACCATTCAGATCACGACCGTCAGTGGATGAAGATGAGGCCTGCAACCCCAAGAGCGGCACAGTAATACGCGAAGGGGTCCAGACGTCCTGATCGAAGATAACGCAACAGGAACCGGGCGCTTGCGTATGCCACCACGCCGGCGAGGGCGGCAGCAGCGATGGCCACCAGCAGGGTCGGCGCGTCCGACCCCAGGTCGGGGAGCTCGAAGAGCCCAGCGGCAAGGATGATGGGCGTCGCGAGCAGAAACGAGAAACGCGCAGCCTCCTCGTGACGAAGCCCTGCCACAAGTCCCGCGGCCATGGTGATCCCCGAGCGGGAAATGCCGGGAATCAGGGCACCCGCCTGAAAGAAGCCGACGATCACGGTTGTTCGCAGACTCAGGCCCTCGATGCGCTCGTATGCGGGGTCATCCTCCTCGTGACCGAGCACTGGAGCATCACTGACAGCTCGGCGTCGCTCGTCCCGACGGCGGAACATCTCGGCGGTCAAGAGGATGCCGCCATTGACGATCAGAAATGCCGCGGCGAGGCGCGGGTTCGCGAACAGCGACTTGAGCGGGTCCTGCAGCAGGAACCCGACGATGCCTGCCGGGACAGATCCAACGATCAGCATGATCGCCAGACGCTGGTCGGGACCGTCGATACGACCCTGCAGCGCAGCACGGAAAAAGCCGACCACGATCCGCGCCCAGTCGCGCCGGTACAGAAAGAGCAGCGCCGCACCGGTGCCGAGGTGCAGTACCGCGAGCACCGGGACGAACGCGGGACTGCTCTCCTGGAAGTTGAGCCCGATGAGCGGTGGCACCACCACGGCGTGGCCAAGCGACGAAACCGGGAAGAGCTCCGTGACTCCCTGCAGGGCCGCAAGGAAGAAGATCAGTCCGGCGCTCAGCATTGGCCAGAGCCTACCAGCCCCTCGCGCGTAGTCTGATGTGATGACTTCCACATCGACGCAGGCCGGCAACGCCGTTAACCGCCAGTGGCGCCTCGCGGCGCGTCCGAAGGGACTTCCAAAAGCGACGGATTGGGATCTCCGCACCGAGGCGATCCCGGAGCCCGAGGAAGGGCAATTCCTCGTGCGCGTCCTCTACATCTCACTCGACCCGGCGATGCGCGGCTGGATGAACGAGGGACGGTCGTACGTGCCACCCGTCGGCATCGGAGAGGTCATGCGCGCGGGAGGCGTGGGCAGGGTGATCGCATCGAAGCATCCCGACTTCAGCGTGGGCGACCACCTCAGCGGGATCTTCGGCGTGCAGGAGTACGCGGTCAGCGACGGCCGCGGCGTGATTCGCGTGTCGCCCGAGACCGCGCCGCTGCCCCAGTACCTCAGCGTCCTAGGGATGCCCGGGATGACCGCGTACTTCGGGCTCCTCGATGTCGGGCATCCGGTCGCCGGCGAGACGGTGGTCGTATCAGCAGCCGCGGGTGCAGTCGGCCAGCTCGTGGGGCAGATCGCAAAGATCAAGGGATGCCGGGTCGTCGGCATCGCCGGCGGCACCGAGAAATGCCGCTTCATCGTGGACGAGCTCGGTTTCGACGCTGCCGTCGATTACAAGAGTGAGGATGTCCGCGCGGCGTTGCGTGAGCACTGTCCGGATCGCGTTGACGTGTACTTCGACAACGTCGGCGGCGACATTCTCGATATCGTGCTGACGCGGCTCGCACGCCACGCGCGCATCGTGATCTGCGGGTCCATCTCGCAGTACAACAACGAGGGGCCGGTGCGCGGACCGTCGAACTACATGACGTTGCTTGTCGACCGCGCACGCATGGAGGGTTTCGTGGTCTTCGACTACGCCAAGCGTTACGCGGAAGCCGCGCGGGAGATGGCGGGTTGGATTGCTGACGGCCGGCTGAAGTCCGTCGAGCACATCGTCAACGGGATCGAGCGCTTCCCAGAGACGCTTCTCGCGTTGTACAGCGGAGAGAACTTCGGGAAGTTGATCCTGAGCGTCGCCGGAGCGGAAGACTAGGCGGCCGCGCGCGCTGCCAATCGTCCCGGGCCGCCGTGGAAGAGGCGCGCAACATCGCTCGGCGAGACAATCCCGACGAGTGTTCCTCCGTCGTATACCATCGCGCGGCCATCTGAGGCCGGCCCGACTCGCTTCAGCAAGTCGGCGAGCTTCTCGTCCTGACGCGCGACCGGAACCCGGTCAATCGGGATTGCGATGTCGATCGCGCGGCGGTTGCCGCGCTGCTGGGGCGGAACCTGCTTGATGCCGCGCATGGTGACCAGCCCGTCGATCCGGCCGTCGATGCTGTGCGTTGGGAACGAGGTGAACTGATGACCCATCACGTATTGGTCAACCAGGAGCTCGACCGTGATCCACGAGGGAACGATCACCGGGTTCTTTGACATTGCGTCGCCGACGAGCACGCCTTCAAGCGCGTGGCGTGCCTGCTCTCCGTTCGCCTCGCCGCGAGCGGCGGTGTCGAGAAACCAGCCGATGAGCATCAGCCAGAGGCCGCCTGCCGCTGACAGAAAAAAGAGGTCGAGGACGCCCAGGCCGATGAGCAGCACCGCGAAGAAACGACCGGCCCGCGCTGCCGCAACGGTGGCTTTCGTCCGGTCCTTTGTCCTGGTCCAGAGGAAGCCTCGGAGGATGCGGCCGCCGTCGAGGGGAAACGCCGGGATGAGATTGAACACGAGGAGGAGCAGGTTCACGATCGCCAGCCACTCGGCGACGACGATCACGAGGGGCGGTGCGCCGATCTCCAGAAGCAACCAGGACGCTCCGACAAAGAGGGCGGTCAGTGCTGCCGTCACGGCCGGTCCGACCGCCGCAACCAGCATCTCCGTCCTGCCGCTCTGCCAGTCGCCGCTCATCTGGGCGACGCCGCCGAACAGCCAGAGCTTGATGCCCTGCACCTCCATACCGCGCCGGCGGGCAAGGAGAGCATGAGCGAGTTCGTGAGCCGTCAGCGAGGCGATCAAGAACATCGCGGCAATCACCCCGACGATCCAAGCGAGCCAGACCGGCGTTCGGGGGACGGCGTCCGGGACTGCCCCTGCGGCAACGCCGTAGGCGAGCAGCGCGCCGATGACGAGCACGCTCCAGTCCGCCGTGATCTTGATTCCGGCGATACGAGCGATGGGGACGCCGCCTTTGTTCATCGTGCGACTCTCATGGTGATCGCCGGTGCTTTCATCTGCATGAACGTACCCATTCCGAAGCTGCATTTAGCCTGCGTCGCGCACCGAGGCCGCGACCGGGCGGGCAACACGCTCGCACTCGGTGAGCTTGGGACGCGAGGCACGCACGACCAGAACACACCATGCGGCCGCCATGAGCAAGAGCACCCATGGCGTGGCGCGGCCGGGGAAGCCGACTGTGTTCTGCGATAGGTCGCCGAGGCTCGCAAACGAGAGGAGTGCCCATACGACTACAACGCTGAGAGTCGCAAGACCTGGCCATGCATGCTCCCCTGGTCGGCCGGCCAGCCAGGCAAGGCCGACGACGAGGACCGGGGCAAGCAGCGTCAGGTCATGCCCGAGCAGGTGGGGTGACGCGAACAGCGACAGTGCGACAGCCGCGCACAGCGAGGGCTCGAAGAGGTCGGGACGCCGGTGGGCGACTGTTCCGAGCCATCCCGCCAGAACTGCGGCGGCGATCCCCGCCGCCACCGCGAGCAGGAACACGCCCGGCGCGTGGCCGAGCAGCGATCCGAAGAGGCCACTTGTCCCCTGCATCTGCGCAGTCGGGGAGTTGCTCGGCGTGGCGATCGCCGTCATGAACGAGCCGAGCGATCCCGGGCCGGCGCCGATGATCCCGATTCCCACGCTCACCGCCGCTCCCAGGAGCGCCCCGATGACGGCCTGCCAGTCTCGCCGTCCGATCATGTACGCGGCTATGCCGATCACGAGCTGGGGTTTGGCGATCGCCGCGGTGAATCCGAGCGCGAATCCCGCGGCCCCGGGACGGTCGCGCCGCCAGAAGGTATACGCAAGCGCCAGTCCGAGTACGGAAACGCCGTCCCACTGGCCCTCGAGGAAGAGCAGTCCGGTGCCGAACCCGGCCAGCGCAACCAGCACGATCGCCAGCTTGGGCATTCGCGGCAGCGATGCCGGCCAGGGCGCCGCACGGGTCACGAGCAGGAGTGACACCGCCATGAGCGCCAGCTGGAGCAGCGACCAGGCGCGCCAGGCCGCTCCGGCGCCGAGCAGGCTGAACGGCAGAGCGATCACCGCGGCGGCAGGCGGGTTCTCGAACGGGATGTCGTCGTGGCTGACCGGGGCGCCGGTCTGGACGAGCGTCTCGCGCTCTGTCGCCGCGTCATAGATCTGCGCGGCGTGCCCAGAGCGGATCAGCGTCGAGGCGACGTAGGTGCCGGCGTAGTCGCTCGTCGGCGCCAGGGAATTCGGAACGACCGCCCAGACCTGCACGTAATGGGCAAGAACGATCGAGGCGACGGCGATGAGAGCGGCTGCGAACCACTTCGGACGTTCGGACAAGGCGTTGCCCACTGTATGGCCACGCCTCCCACGCCACCGTCAAGCGGGCGTCACAGGGCCCTCGCGAATACGGCGAGATCCGAATCGGAGAACAGGGCGAACGTGATCTCGCGAAGCGTCGTTCCCGGGATACCGAGAGCGGCGATCGCTTCCGTGATCGCGATCGGTGCCGCCTGCCCGATCGGAAACCCATAGATCCCGGTACTGATCGCGGGTACCGAGACCGTGGCGCACGAGTGCTCAGCAGCGAGCGTGAAGGCAGTTCGGTACGCGGACGCGAGCAGGCCCACCTCGTTGTGGCCGCCGCCTCCCCATCGCGGACCGACCGCATGGATGACGTATCGCGCGGGTAGGCGGCCGGCGCCCGTGATCACGGCCGACCCCGTCGGGCATCCCCGGTAGCGTTCTTGAAGCTCGAGCATCAGCTTCGGCCCTGCGGCGCGGTGAATCGCGCCGTCGACGCCCCCGCCGCCGGCCAGCGACGAGTTGGCGGCGTTGACGATCGCGTCGACCGTCAGCGTCGTGATGTCGGCGCGGCAGAGACTGATGCGGCCGGCGCCGGTGTCGCGGACGAGCTGGTCAGGCACCATCCGCGCGGGCGAGCGCAAGACACACGTTGTGGCCGCCGAATCCGTACGAGGTGCTCAGGGCGAAGTCGATCCGGGCGTCACGCCCGCGGTTCGGGACGTAGTCGAGGTCGCATTCGGGATCGGGCTCCTCGAGGTTGATCGTCGGCGGGACGAACTGGTCACGGATGGCCAGGATCGTGATGACCGCTTCCACGGCGCCGGCAGCGCCAAGCAGGTGCCCGTGCATCGACTTGGTGGATGAAATCGGGATCGTGCTCGCCTGCGGCCCGAAAGCCGCTTTCACGGCGCGCGTCTCGGCGGAGTCGTTCATCTGCGTGGAGGTTCCGTGCGCGTTGATGTAGTCGACCTCGTCGGTCTCGCGTCCGGCCCGCTTCAGCGATCGCAGGATGCAGCGGCGCGCACCGTCGCCCTGCTCGTCCGGTTGCCATTGGTGAAAGGCGTCGGCTGTCGCTCCGTAGCCGGCTACCTCACCGTAAATGCGCGCGCCACGTGCCACTGCGTGTCCCCATTCCTCAACCACGAACATGCCCGCGCCTTCGCCCATCACGAAGCCGTCGCGGTCTTTGTCGAAGGGACGCGACGCACGGTCGGGCTCGTCGTTGCGCGTCGACAGCGCCTGCATGGCGTCGAAGGCGGCAACGCTGATGTTGGTGATCGACGCTTCGGTTCCACCGGTGATGACCGCCGTGGCCTCGCCGCGCCGGATCCACTCCGCCGCCTCGCCGATGGCGTGCCCCGACGACGAGCACGCGCTGGTGATTGCGTAGTTCACGCCTTTGGCGCCGCAGTCGATGGCGATGGCTCCGGCAGGCATGTCGATGATCATCGACGGCACGGTGAACGGCGAGACGCGGCGCGGACCCTGGTTGTACAGGGCGAGGACGTTGCGCTCGATGACCTCGATACCACCGACCCCGGAGGCGACCAGCACACCGACGTCCTCCGCGATCGGCCGGATGTCGAGACCCGAGTCCTCGATCGCCTGACGTGCCGCAAACATCGCCAGCTGGGTGCAGCGGCTCATGCGCCGCGATTCCTTCTTCCCGAGGATCGCCTCAGCGTCGAATCCCTTCACTTCGGCGGCGATATGGGTGGTCAGGTGGTTGGCGTCGAAGGCGGTGATGTAGCCGACCCCGCCTTGACCGCGGCGACATGACTGCCACGTGGATTCGGCGTCGAGCCCGAGCGGTGTGACTGCGCCGATGCCGGTGATTGCCACGCGCGGGCTGCCGTTGCTGCCGCTCATGCCTTCGCCTCCGCGGTCTCGATGGATGGGGCACCCTGTGAGTGGTAGCCGCCGTCAACGTGAATCATCTCGCCGGTGATGCCGCGGGACAGGTCGCTGAGCAGGAACGCAGTGACGTCCGCGACCGGCCCGCTGTCGGCGCTGTCCCAGCCGAGCGGGGAGCGCTGTCCCCAGGACGACTTCAGTGCCTCGAATCCGGGGATCGACCGTGCGGCGATCGTCTCGAGCGGTCCCGCGGAGATGGTATTCACGCGGATTCCCCGCGGTCCGAGCTCGCGCGCCAGGTAGCGCACGATCGCCTCGAGCGCCGCTTTCGCCGGTCCCATCCAGTCGTAGACGGGCCACGCCACACGGGCGTCGAAGGTGAGCGTGACGATCGATCCCCCGCTTGCCGGCATGAGTGGGGCAAACGCGGCGGCGAGCGTCTGGAGCGAGTAGCTGCTCACGTGGAATGCCGTGCTTACGGAACTCCAGGGCGCCTCGAGGAATCCGCCCCCGAGGCAGTCCGCGGGAGCAAACCCGATTGCATGAACGACGCCGTCGACCCCGCCCCAAGTGGTCCGCGCGTGCTCGGCGACTGCGTGCACCTGGACGACGTCGGTGACGTCCATCTCGAGGACTTCGGGCACCGGGCTCAGGCGTTGCGCGCTGCGCCGGGTCAAGCTCATCGCCCTCCCGAACGACGTCAGCATCACCTCCGCGCCGGCTGCCTGTGCCGCCGCCGCGATCGCGAACGCGATGCTTTTCGGGGTCAGGACACCGGTGACGACGATGCGCCTTCCAGTGAGAAGGCCGTGTGCCGGGGACGATGGATTCTTGGTGCTCACAGGCGACGTACCTTATAAGTCTCGGACCGGGATCCGCAGTTACGCAGCCACGATCTCGAGCATGGCCGCGTGCCATGACGGTGTCCCCGCGAGGATGTCGCCACTGACGAAGACCGCTTGGGGGTCGCCGCTCCAGTCGGTCACCACACCACCGGCCTCGCGGACTAAAAGGGCGCCTGCTGCGATGTCCCAGAGTCCGAGGCCGAGCTCGAAGTAGCCGTCGAACGCGCCGGCGCCGACGTAGGCGAGGTCGAGGCTCGCTGCGCCTGCGCGGCGAAGATCTTCGAAACGCTGCAGCGCGGCCGTCATGACCGGCAGATAGCGCGGCAGCCTTTCCTTGCGGCGAAAGGGAAATCCGGTGGCCACAACGCCCGCACCCTCATGTGTCGACACGGACATGCGCCGTCCTTCGCGATCAAATGCACCCTGACCTTCGGCAGCGCTCCACGCCTCGCGGAGTAGCGGGGCGGCAACCGCGCCGACGACGGGCCGACCCTCTTCGACAAGCGCGACGCTCACGCCAACGACCGGAAAGCCGCGCAGGAAATTGGTGGTCCCGTCGACGGGATCGATCACCCACATACGGTCGGTGCGGAGCCCGCCCGATTCCTCGGCAAGGATCGCGATGTCGGGGGCGCCTGCGCGAAGGACCTCGATCGCAGCCTGCTCAGCCGAGCGATCGATATCGGTGACGTAGTCGCCGGGGCTCTTGACCTCGGTGGTCAGCGTGCCGGGGCGAGCATGAGATCGCGCAACCAGCGCTCCCGCCGCTGCGGTGGCGGCGACGGCAAGCTCACGCAGGCTTTCGCGATCGTGCACCCGTTGAGGGTACGCGCCGCGGCTGTGCGGGCTTGCGCGTGGCGGGGGTTGCCCTAACCGGGGCTCGTTTGGCTGCCGCTGTTTTCGCCGCCCCTGACTTAACCGGGGTCCGTCGCCCCGGGGTTCGATTCACCGGGGCACGTTTCGCTACAGGTCGCTTCGCTGGGGCTCGTTTCGGCGGAGCGGACTTCGTCGGGGTGCGCTTCGCCACAGGTCGTTTCGCTGGGGTTCGTTTCGCCGGGGCAACCTTCGCTGGGGCACGTCTCGCTACAGGTCGCTTCACTGGGGCTCGTTTCGCCGGAGCGGCCTTCGCCGGGGTCCGCTTCGCAACGGGTCGTTTCGCTACGGGTCGCTTCGCAACGGGTCGCTTCGCTACGGGTCGCTTCGCTACGGGTCGCTTCGCTACGGGACGCTTCGCTACGGGACGCTTCGCTACGGGACGCTTCGCTGGGGTTCGTTTCGCCGGGGCGACCTTCGCTGGGGTTCGCTTCGCCGGAGCAGCCTTCACCAGGGTTCGTTTCCCTACTGGTCGCTTCGACCGGGCAATCATCGCTACGGGCCGTTTCGTCGAGGCAACCTTCGCCGTGGCCCGTTTCGCTACGGGCCGTTTCGCTGGCGTTCGTTTCGCCAGAGCAACCTTCGCAGGCGTCCGTTTCGCCACGGCAACCTTCGCAGGCGTCCGTTTCGCCACGGGTCGTTTCGCCGGGGTTCGTTTCGCCGCCACGACCTTCGCCGGGACCGCTTTAGCCCGAGATACCTTCGTGGGAGCTACCTTCGCCCTACCTACCTTCGCCGGTGCTGCCTTCGCGGGAGCTGCCTTCGCCCGGACTGCCTTCGATGCAGTTGCCTTTGGCGGGTTCGTGTTCGCCCGAGCGACCTTCGCTGGGGCAACCTTCGCCCGAGCAACTGTGACCGGAGCTACCTTCACTGGCTTCGCGGTCAACGGAGCCACCTTCGCCTGGTCCGCGTTCGACGGGACCACCTGCGCCGAAGGTAGCGTCGCCGAAGCTACCTCCGCCTGAGCTGTCCGCGCCACATCTGCGTGCGCCGGGGCTAAATGCCCCGGGGTTACCGTCGCCTGAGCTGGCGTCGCCGGGGTGGTTGCCGGGGCAACCTTCGCCCGAGTCACCGTCACCGTAGTTACCGCTGCGGGAGCTACCGTCACCGGAGTTACCGCCATCGGAGCTGCCTTCGCCCCGGCCGCGCTCGGTGGGACCACCTGCGCCGGAGCTGGCGTCGCCGATGCTACATCTGCCGGACCTGTCTGCCCCATCTCTGCGTGCGTCGGGGCTACCTGCGCCGGGATTACCGTCACCGGAGCTGGCGGCGGCGGCGGTGCCTCCGGCGGGACGAGATTGACCGCGGATGCCTTCACCGGGGCCAGCTTCGCCGGGGTTCGTTTCGCCGGGGCGACCTTCGCCGGGACTATCTTCAACGGGGCTGCCTCGGCCAAAGCTCTCTGTGCAGGCGCTAGCGTTGCCGGATCTAGCGCTGCCACCGCTCCTTTCGCAGAAGCTGTCTGCGCAGGCGCTTCCTTCGCCGGATCGAGCGCTGCCACCGCTGCCTTCGCCGAGGTCGCCTGGGTCGGAGCTAGATTCATCGGAGCCGCGGTCACCGGCGCTACCGACGCCGGGGCTGCCGTCGCCGATAGTCCGTTCGGTGGAGCTAACTGCGCCGGCGCGAACTCCATCGGCGTAACCGTCACTGGCGCAACCGCGCGGGCTGCCTTCGCCGATGCTCCGTTCGGTGGGGCGACCGCCGCCGGCGCTGTTTTCGCGCGGACTCCGTTCGGTGGGCTTGCCTTCGCCGGAGTTACCGTCGGTAGCACGACTGCCGCCGCAGCGAGCGGCGGCGGGGCGACTTCCGCCGGCGATACCGCAGTCGGAGTGAAGATCGCGGGCGCTACTGCCACCGGCGCCGCCTTCGCTGGCGCTCCGTTCGGTGGGGCTATCTGCGCCGGGGTTGCCGCCGCCGGGAGGGTCACCGGGGCTAGCGGCTGCGGGGCGACCTCTGCCGGCGATACCGCAGTCGGAGTGAGGATCACTGGCGCTACAGCCGGCGGCGCTGTCTCCGCTGGCGCTCCGTTCTGCGGAGCTGCGGGCGCCGGGTTTACCGCCGCCGGAGTGAAAGTCGCTGGCCATGGCGCCAACGGCGGTGCCTTCGCTGGCGCTCCGCTCGGCGGAGCTGCGGTCGCCGGGTTTACCGGCGCCGGAGTGAAGGTCGCTGGCCATGGCGCCAACGGCGGTGCCTTCGGTGGCGCTCCGTTGGGTGGGGCGACGTGCGCCGGAGCTACCGCTGCCGGAGTTGCGATCACCGCGGCCGCCATCGCCTGGGCTCCGTTCGGCGGAGCTACGTGCGCCGAGGTGAGCGTCACCGGACTTACCGTCGCCGGAGCTACCGTCACCAGAGCGGCCTCCGCGACGACTGCCTCCGCCGGCTTGACTCGGCCGTACACCGCAGGGTCCAACCC
>JBEKKP010000021.1:0-35365 GCA_050010655.1 Candidatus Dormibacteria bacterium | reverse complement strand
GTCCTCGAGTACGGCGGCGCGGTCACGGCCACCACCGTGCAGCGCCTCGCCTGTGATGCCGGGATCCGGCGCATCCTGCTCGGCCCCAAGTCCGCGGTGATCGAGGTGGGCAGGGAGCTCCGGCTGCCGGGTGTCGCTGCCCGAGCAGCGCTCCAGGCGCGGGCGGGTGGCTGCGAGTGGCCAAAGTGCGATCGTCCGGTGGGCTTCACCAACGCCCACCACATGGTCCACTGGGGCCAGGGCGGGACGACTGACGTGGCCAACCTTGTCCTGCTCTGCTATCGCCACCACTGGATGATTCACGAGGGTGGCTGGCAGCTGGTCCGGGACGAGAGCGGACGCATGCTCGCCATCGCCCCCACCCCGATCTTTCGCACCTGGACGCGGGCGCCTGACGGCGTCGGAGTGTGAGGTCGCACGGAGCGATCGTCCAAACCTGGACGCGGGAAGCCGATACCGAGGAAGGCCAGATCTTCGCGTTCATGGTGATCGGTCGTGTGCGCCTCGCCGCCATCACCTTTCGAACGTAGACCCGAGCTCCCGAAACATCCGATCGGCGAGTTGACCCGCACGAGCCGCCCGGTTCCCCTAACTGACGGCCACAGCGAACTGCCATGCTGGTTGCCCCACGGGAAGGGTCGAAGGCGGATCTGGCATTGGGCGCCGGACGTCCGCCTCGCGCAGCGAGAGTGTCGGGTGAGGTGGTGAGGGGACGCGCAAAGACCGCGATGATCTGTTCCTGGCTGCTCGCCTGCACCGCGTGCGGAGCGATTGCGCCGGCGAACGTGACGTCCTCACGCCCTAGCGGGTCGCCACGCCCGAGCGCGGCCGTCGCCGCGCCGGCTGCTCCTTGCGCTGGGGTCACCGTCACGACGTCGATCGCGCAGGTGTCGCCCGCGTGCCAGCAACTCTGGTCTCCGTACTGGGTCACGGAAGTGCCGCCAGCGAATGAGCTTGCATTGGAGGGCGTTCCGCTGGCGCCGACCGTTGTCAACATGACCAACGGCGCCGTTTCCGACCAGACGGCACAGCACTGGGCCGACGCGAGCAACTGGGACAGCGGTTGGTGGAAGTGGGCGCAGGGCCACGACCAGCTGTTCATGCTCCGCTTCCTCGTCGGCCCGTCGATGATTCCCGCGGACGAGGTCGACGTGCTGCAGAACGGCGGAACCGTCGAGCAGCCCGACTGCAATCTCTACCCGCTGAGCTGGAAGCTGTTCCCGGTTGACGCCACCGCCAAGGCTTATTTCACGCGCAGAGGCCTGCAGACCACTGCCGCGTACGCGTTCGTCATCGTGTACTCCGGACCCTGCAGCGAGACCTTGCGAAGCGCGAATGGAACGACGTCGACCATCGTCGACTTCACGCAGAACACGACCGTTTTCCAGCCGGGCGTCCTGCGCACGGATCCGGTGCTCGGTGACATCTGGTACGCGGATGCCGGAGGGACGTGCCAGGATCCCAACGGTCCCCCGACTGCCTGGTGCGGGCGATGACTCGCCGGCTTCGCCCGGCCTTTGTGCTGTGCGTGATCCTCGCGTTGATGCCCATCACGCCCGTGATGGCCACTGGTGGGGGCGGCGGCGGTAGCGGCAGTCAACCCGGTCCGTCGAGCGAGGGGACCGGCGCAGTCACGCACGGCAAGCTCGTCGCGGGCGCAGGTGGAACCTATCTCCCGATTTTGCCGGTGGACATCACACCGACGGGCACGGATCCACGTAACCCGCTCGGGATCCCACCGCCGGGACCGAATCCGCAAGGAACGTCATGCCCGGAATCGCATCTGTTTCATGTGGGACCGGGATCGCCATCACCGGGCGGTGGGGTGATCGCTGCGCTCTCCATCCATCCTGGCTTTGCAAAGAACGCTGCCGGCGGCTACGACGGGTATGACGCTCAGTACGCGTACACAATCACCGACGCGATTCCCGCGGGTGGCAACGCTGCCGACACCGCCCCCGGCAGCCTCGCGACGGCAGCCAACGTCGACGGACACGTGATTGCCGTGACGGCGTTCCTGCGAACGCGCGGCAGTTGGCAGGACGCACAGCCCGTTGCGCCCTTCGGAGGACGGTGCGTGGGCGCGACATTCTCGTTCAGCCCACCGTATCTCGCGGGTAACGCGCCTCCACCGGCACCGCCGAGCACCGTCTTGAACAACCCACCGTTCCCAATCGGCGCGAACCTCGTCGCTGCATTGACGAAATCGTGGGTCATCGGTGGCATCGACGTGCTCCCCGGTGGCGTCGCGACATCGCGCACCTTCGTGCACATTCCAACCTGCGTCTGGACCGATTCGACTGTGCCAGTAGCTCCTGTCCCCTATCACGCGCTGACGACAACCGTGACCGGCGGGTACACGCTCTTTCTGCTCTACGACGTCACGGTGACGCCTGGACCAGTCTCGTGGAACTGGGGCGACGGGGCGAGCTCAACTGCTGCTGGCCCGATCGAGCAAGGGCCCGCGCTTCTGCCGTCGTACGACCCGTCAACGCAGCAATGGACCGATCCGTGCGCTGTGAGTCACAACTACGCTCACGTGGCAAACGGCGTGACGATCACGGCGACCGAGTCCTTCACCGTCTCGATCACCGTGAGTTGGAGTGACGGCGTTGCAGTCCACACGATGCCGGTGGCGTGCGACGCCGGTGGAGGTGCGTGCGCACTCACGGTCGGCCCCGGAGACGGGTGGCAGAGTGGACCGCACCCTGTCGACCAGATCGAGCCGGTCCCCTACCAGCCACCCGCAGGGACTTAGGGAACGGGGCGCGCAACGACTGGCACCCGAAACTCAGGACCTCAGCAGCGACCGGCCCGTCATCTCCGCCGGAACGGGAACTCCCATCGCGTCGAGCACCGTGGGTGCCACGTCACGTAAACCCCCACCCTCGCGGAGCGGCCCCGGCCCGGCGCCCACCACAATCACCGGTACCGGACTCGTCGTGTGCGCCGTGAGCACGGTCCCGTCGCGCCGATCGATCTTGTACTCCGCATTGCCGTGGTCGGCGGTGATCAGGAGGCCGCCCCCTGCAGCCTCCACAGCTCGCCGCACACGACCGAGGCACGCGTCGATACATTCCACTGCGAGGACCGTCGCGTCGAAATCGCCCGTGTGCCCAACCATATCGGCGTTTGCGTAGTTCGCGATGATGAGTGCATCGCCACCCGCTTCCAGTCGCCCGACGACGGCATCGGTGACGCCGGCCGCACTCATCTCCGGCGCCGTGTCATAGGTGGCGACGCGAGGTGACGGCACAAGCAGCCGATCCTCACCGTCGAAGGCGGACTCGCGTCCGCCGTTGATGAAGTACGTCACGTGCGCGTATTTCTCTGTCTCCGCGACGTGGAACTGGCGCAGTCCGGCCGCACTCACCTCCTCGGCAAGCGTGTGAGCAACATCCTCACGCGGGAACGCGACGTGGGCGTCGAGATCACGCTCGTACTCGGAAAAGGTCACCAGGTCCACGTCTTTGAGCACTCTTGACCGTGAGAACCCGTCGAAGTCCGTGTCGACGAGCGCATGGCTCAACTCCCGGGCTCGATCCGGCCGGAAATTGAAGAAGATGATCGAGTCGCCGTCCTCGATGCGAATGCGCCTGCCACCGTGCAATATCGACACTGGTGGCACGAACTCGTCAGTGATGTCCACTGCGTATTGCGCCTCGACGTAGGCGACGGCATCGGTTGCAGTGCCATTTCCAGCGCCGGCGATTACTTCGTAGGCACGCTGCACGCGATCCCAGCGCCGATCCCGGTCCATCGCGAAATATCGACCCGCGACCGAGGCAATTGCACCCACTCCGACGCCAGACAGGGCATCACCGAAACTGCGAACGAAGCCCGCCGCACTCGTCGGTGGCTCGTCGCGGCCATCGAGAAACGCGTGAAACCAGACCGCGTCGAGGCCGCGGCGCCGCGCGAGCTCGGCGACCGCGACGGCGTGATCCTGGTGGCTGTGGACTCCGCCGGGCGAAACGAGTCCGAGGCAGTGCAGGGCAGCACCGCGATCGCGGGCACGGTCGATGGCGTCGCAGAGTGCCGGGTTTTCGTAAAAGCTCCCGTCGTCAATCGCACGACTGATGCGCGACAGTGGCTGGAAGATGAGTCTCCCGGCGCCGATGGTGAGATGCCCCACTTCCGAATTCCCCTGCTGACCGGCGGGCAGGCCCACCGCCTCGCCGCTCGCGTCGACCTGTGTATGCGGCGCCTCGGCTTCCATTGCATCGACTTCGGGCGTTCGCGCGGCCGCGATGGCGTTTCCATATGGGTCCGCGTTGCATCCCCAGCCGTCCAGGATCACGAGCACGAAGGGCCGCACCCCGCTCATGGCACGAAAGCTACGCGCTGTCGCGAGGGGCTGCGGCAGCGATGATGACGCCGAACTCCTCGGCGCGCAGACTCACCCCACCCACCAGCGCACCATCGATGTCCGGCTCGGCAAAAAGCGACGCGGCATTTGCCGCCGTCACGCTGCCCCCATACAACACCCGCGGCGAGTCCGCCAGAAAACGGTCGCGCACGTGCTGCTTGACATGCGCGACAACCTCCTGCGCCTGCTCCGGCGTTGCGGTGCGACCGGTGCCGATCGCCCAGACCGGCTCATATGCAACCACCCACGAATCAAGGCCGGGCGCGCCCTGCAGCTGCGCGAAGACCGCGTCCAGCTGCCGGTCGACCACGGCGAATGTCTGCCCGGCGTCGCGCTCGTCACTGGTCTCCCCAACAGCGAGAATCACCTCGAGCCCATGAGCGAGTGAGGCAACGAACTTCTTGCCAACCTCGTCATCGCGCTCGCCAAAAAGATGGCGGCGTTCGGAGTGGCCCACGAGCACGAGGTCGCACCACCCCGCAAGCATCGCCGGCGAAATCTCCCCGGTGAACGCCCCGGCGTCCTTCCAGTACACATCCTGGGCACCAAGCTGCACGCCAGTGCCTTCGAGCACGGCGTGGACCGCCCACAGGTGCGTGAACGGCGGGAGCACGGCCACATCGACGCCATCCACCGGCGCCGCCACCGCGCACACCGCGCGAGCGAGTGCGATGCCCTCCTCCACCGTCGTGTTCATCTTCCAGTTCCCGGCGACCATGAGCCGGGACGAGGCATCGCCCGCGCCTGACTGCGTCAACGCCGCGCGACCTCGCGATCGCGAAGCGCCGCAACGCCCGGGAGCGTCCGGCCCTCGAGGAACTCGATGGTCGCGCCACCCCCCGTCGAGATAAAGCCGATCTTGTCTGCAACACCGGCGTCCTGCACGGCGGCGGCAAGGTCGCCGCCACCGATCACCGTGGTGGCGTCGGACGCGGCAAGAGCGCGGGCGACTTCGCGAGTGCCCACTGCGAACGCAGGGATCTCGTAGATGCCGAGCGGGCCGTTCCAGATAACAGTCCCAGCGCCGGCGCAGTCAGCCGCGATGCTGGCGACGGTGTCGGGTCCCGCGTCGACGACCATCCAGCCATCGGGAATCGCCTTCCACGCAACGACCTGCGTTGGCGCGTCCTCGGCGACCTTCTCCACCACGACACCGTCAACCGGCAGGCGTAGGTCCGCGCGCCGCCCCTGCGCCGAGTCGAGCAAATGGCGCGCCGTCGCGATCTGCTCCTCCTCGACGAGCGACGTCCCGGTGCTCTCGCCCAACGCCCGATAGAAGGTGCAGGCCATCGCGCCACCGACCCACAGCACGTCGACGCGATCAAGCAGATGATCCAGCACGCCGACTTTCGTTGAGATCTTGGAACCGCCAACGATGGCGACAACCGGCGTGCGCGGATTGTCCATGACGCCGCCGAGCATCTCGAGCTCGCGCGCCATCAGCTTCCCCGCAACCGCTGGAAGCAGATGCGCAACCCCCTCGGTCGATGCATGGGCACGATGCGCGGTACCAAAGGCGTCGTTGACATAAATATCGGCGAACGATGCGAGCTGCCGCGCGAACTCCGGGTCGTTGGCTTCCTCACCAGGCTCGAAACGAACGTTCTCGAGCATGCCGATATCGCCGTCGCGCAGCGAGGCGACCATGCTCCGCGCACTGTCGCCCACAACATCGGAGGCGAGACGCACGTCGGCCCCGAGGAGACTGCCGAGGCGCGCGGCAATCGGTCCGAGCCGGGCGCTGTCATCGATCTTGCCCTTCGGCCGCCCGAGGTGCGCAACCACGATCACCCGCGCGTTCCGGGAACGGAGCGCCTCGATGGTCGGGATCGCCTCGCGGATCCGGCGATCGTCCGTGATGACACCGTCGCGCATCGGCACGTTGAGATCCTCGCGAAGGAGGACTCGCTTGCCGTGCACGTCGATGTCGTCGATGGTCGCCTTCGACAGCGCAGCCATGAGGAGCCGCCTAGAGCCGCGCGATGATCAGGTTCACCAGGTCGACCACGCGGCAGGAGTATCCCCACTCGTTGTCGTACCAGGCAAGCACCTTCACCGTCCGGTCGCCGAGCACCATCGTCGACGGTGCATCGAAAATCGCCGAGTGCGAGTCGTGGAGGAAGTCCATCGACACGAGCTGCTCGTCGGTCACGGCGAGGATACCCTCGAGCTTGCCACTCGCGGCCTCGCGCATCTCCCCGTTGATGTCCTCGGCGGTCGCGCCCTTTGTGAGGGTCGCGGTGAGGTCGACGAGGCTCACGTCGGGCACCGGGACGCGCAGCGACATCCCGTGAAACTTGCCTTTCAGTTCGGGGAGCACGAGCGCGATTGCCTTGGCGGCGCCTGTGGTTGTGGGGATGATCGACAGCGCAGCAGCGCGAGCCCGCCGCTGATCCTCGTGCGGCGCGTCGAGGATGACCTGGTCCTTGGTGTACGCGTGCACGGTCGTCATGAAGCCCGTCTCGATGCCGAACGAGTCGTTCAGCACTTTGGCGACCGGCGCCAGGCAGTTGGTGGTGCACGAGGCATTCGACACGATGTGATGCTCGGCAGGGTTGTACGCCGAGTCGTTCACGCCCATGCAGATCGTGATGTCCTCGTTCTTCGCCGGCGCCGTGATGACGACCTTGCGAGCCCCGGCATCGATGTGACCCTTGGCCCGAACCGCATCGGTGAAGAACCCGGTGGACTCGATGACGACGTCCACGCCGAGGTCACCCCACGGAAGCCGTTGCGGATCCCGCTCAGCGAGCACCTTGATGACCTTGCCGTCGACGGTGATGCTGTCAGCATCGGCAGTAACTGTGCCGGGGAAGTGGCCGAGCACACTGTCGTACTTGAGTAGATGAGCCAGCATCTTCGAGGTCGTGATGTCATTGACGGCGACGATCTCGAGCTCGGGTGAGCGCTCTCGGGCGGCGCGCAACACGTTGCGTCCGATGCGGCCGAAGCCGTTGATGCCAACTCTCACTCCCATGCGGGGCGCCCTCCAGTCTGCTGATGTTGCACGCCGGACGAGCGGCGCGCTTCCACCCTATCACCGCTCTCGCCCGCGGCGGCGACCAGGCGGTGGAGGCGACCGGCCATCGCGGGCCGGCTGCAGCCCGCGCGCTCGGCGAGCTGCGCCAGATCGTCGTCCGGGTGAGCGGCACGCAACTCGGCGGCCTCTCGCAGCGCGGCGGGCAGCGACTCCCAGCGCCGTGGGTCCGCTTCGAGCACCGCGATCGATTCGAGCTGGCGGACCCCCGCGGTCGCCGTCCGGCGGAGGTTTGCGGTCTCGGCGTTGAGGCGCCGGTTCACGCCGCTCCGGACTTCGCGAATGACCCGGCCCGACTCGAACGCGAGGCGTCCCGCCTGAGCGCCGATGGAGCTCAGCGCTGCGCCCACGGCCTGGCCGGAGCGAACCGTGACCACCCAGCGTCCACGACGCAGCCGGGTCCGCGCGGGGACACCGAGGACCGCGAAGTCATCGACCAGCTGCGTGGCACCGGCCTCACCGGCGCAGCCGATCTCGAGATAGGGCTCACCGTCGGGGCGCACCAGGCGTCCGGCGCCGAGAAACGCGCCCCGCAGGCGGCTGCGACGGCAGCACGAACGCTCTGATGGAGCCCCGGGTGCAGACGGGTCGACACCGACGACCAGATATTGCGTGCGCCTCGCCGCCATCAGACGCGAAACATGAGCGGGGATCCCGTCGGCGTGCAATGCCTGTATCGCAGCCCGAACTGCAACAGGCCGCGTCGTGGCGATCGACCCGGGGGTCGGGGTCACGAGCGCGAGACCCTCGACGAGGGAGTGCCGGCAGCACGGAAGCAGCGGTGTGTACGGCGCCAGCTCCGCGACGACTCGCTGCGTGAATGAGAGGCCGGCGTCCGCTACTGACTTCGGGTGGGCCCGGCGTCGCTGAGGCATCAGCCTGTCGCGGGCGATCGCGCGCCCCAGGTGGCTTCCACGCGCCGGACGCGTGCAACCCCGGCAGGAGCTCGCTTGCTCTCGTAGAGCTCAACGGCGCGGCTGGACTGCTCGAATGCACCGAGCACGTTGCCCGACAGGTACAGCACTTCGGCGAGGGAGAGCGTCGCCTGGGCGATCTCGAGTGGCGCCTGCGTGGTCGCGGCCAGCCGAACTCCGCTCGCCGCGAGACTCAGCGCCTCGGCGAAGTCACCGCGGCGCGCGGCGATCTTCCCGCGTACGCCGAGTGCCAGCATCTGGGTCAAGACGTCACCGGTCCCGCCGAGCTCCAGGCCTCGCAAGGTCCAGTGTTCGGCCTCGTCGAGGCGACCGAGCGCGTACAGCGCCTCCCCAAGCTGGCACGCCGACGACGAAAGCCACGCGCGCTCGCCGAGTTGCTCGAGTTCATCCACGCCCTGCCGTGCGGCCCGCTCGGCTGCATCGAGATCACCGGCCAGCGTCTCGATCTGCCATCCGGCCTGCATGATGATCGCGGCCCCGGTTGCCATCCCCCGTTCGCGCATCTGCGCGAGCACCGTGTCGAACACTGCGCGTGCCTCGGCGAACTCGCCGCGGAACGCGAGACTGAAAGCGGTCCACACCGCGAGGAACGGCAGGAAGGTGCCGTTCTCCTTCTGCTCGCGTGCGAACCACACCACAGCCTCATCAAATGGGGTCGATCCGTTGGCAACCGCGGCCGACGCAACCCCTCGAGCGGGCGTCACCAACCAGGGCGCCTGTGCCGCCTTGGCGTGCTCTACTGCGCGGGTGAGCGCTGCGAGCGCCGCATCGAACCGGCAGGAGTAGTGCTCGACCATCCCCGCCGCAGACTCGACCGACGCAAGCGCCCAATGATCCCCGCTGCGCTCGATGTCACGTCGTGCCTGCTCGACAAGCGCGCGCAGTGCGCCCTCGTACGCCTCGGGGTCAATGTTTGTGCGCCATATCATCCCGACCAATCGGGCCTGCAGCGCTCGAACCTCCATGCCGCCGGCCGAGTACCAATCCGCAGCTCTGTCCGCGCGTGCGACCGCGTCCGCCATACGGCCCGCCATGCCCAGCGACTGGATGAGCGGCTCCTCGAGTGCGAAGTCGATGTGCTGATCAAGAAGCAGGAGCTCCGACCGCTCCAGCAGGTTGATCGTCGCCGCGGTATCACCACGATCCAGCGCGCGCCTGCCGGCCGCCTGAAGTCGCTGGGCGCCGGCGGCCGCAATCGCGCGGGCACCCTCGTCGACCGGCCCCAGCGCAGCGCGATATTGGTATGCCTGCTCGAGGTGATACCCGGCAATCTCGTCGAGCTCCTCGAGGTCGCTGCCGTGCTCGCTCAGCCAGCCCGCGAACCGCGCGTGCAGCTCGGCTCGCTCGGACTTGGGCAATGAGTCATACGCCGCGTCACGGATGAGCAGATGCCGGAACGTGAACGCGTCCTCGCCGGCAAAGACGGGTCGGTCGGGACGCAGAAGATCCTTGCGCACCAAGGTGATGAGCCGCTCTGCCACGTCGCGCTCGTCGGGTGCCATCACCTCCACGGCACCGCGGTGGAACGATTGCCCCTCGATCGACCCTCGCTCGAGCACGCCGCGTTCCTCGGGCCGGAGCTGATCGAACCGCGCGGCGAGGAGTGCCTTGATGTTCGGCGGCACGATGACGTCGTGGCTGCCGGATTCCCGCACCATCGCAACGATCTCCTCAACGAACAGTGGGTTTCCGGCAGCCGTGGCCCGAACCCGGTCGCGGAGGTCCGATGGCATTTCGCCACCGCCCGGGAGCAACTCGTCGATCAACGAGTCGGTGTCGGCGGCGCTGAGAGGTTCGAGCAGCACTGTCGTGGCGTTGAACTTGCCGCCGCCCCACCCCGGGCGGCGATCGAGGAGTTCCGCCCGTCCCAGACAGAGCACGACGATCGGGGCGTCGCGGCTGAAGTCGCCGATGTGTTCGATGAGGTCCAACAGGGTCGGCTCGCCCCAGTGCACGTCGTCGAAGATGGCCACCAACGGCTTCTCCTCGGCCGCTGCCTCGAGAACTTTCCGCACCGCCCAGGCAATCTCAGTTGATGACGTGGTCACACCGGCGTCGCCGAGGAGCGTGCGGATCGGCGTGGCCACCGCCGCATCACGCTCGATCAGCGCTGCCGCCTCAGCGCCCGCAGGGATGGCGAGCAGCTGCCTCAGCATCGCGACCACGGGCCAGTACGTGATGCCTTCGCCATATGACAGACAGCGTCCGCGGAGCTGGGTCGCATCGATGCCGCCAAGGAACTCGGCAATGAGCCGGGTCTTGCCCACCCCGGCTGCCCCGAGGACGGTGAACATGCTGCACGATCGCCCGTCGACGACGTTCGCAAACGCGTCGTTGAGCATGCGCAGCTGGGTGCCGCGTCCCACCATCGGCGTGCCGATCCGCTGCACCGCATCGCGCGACTCGGAGTCCAGGCCTACCAATCGGTATGCCGAGACCGGCAGGGCTTTGCCCTTCAACTCGAGCGGTGCGAGCGGCTCGACGGTCACGGAGTCGCGCACCAGACGCCATGTTTCGGGGCCGATGATGATCTCGCCCGGCGCGGCCGCCTGCTCGAGCCGAGCCGCCAGATTCACAGCGTCGCCAGTGGCAAGCCGCTCCTCGGTACCGGTGACCACCTGCCCGGTATTCACGCCTGTGCGCACGGTGACGGAGGTTCCGTAGTCGCGCTCGAGCTCGCCGTTCAGCTCGACGAGGGCGACGCGCAGCCCCACCGCCGCGCGGACAGCACGGAGCGCGTCGTCCTCGTGCAGCACTGGAACACCGAACACCGCCATCACTGCGTCGCCGATGAATTTCTCGACCGTCCCACCGTGCTGTTCGATGACCTTGCGGGCGGCATCGAAGTATCGGCGCATCACCTGGCGGAGGCTCTCCGGGTCGAGCCGCTCACCCATCGCGGTCGACCCGGTCACGTCGCAGAAGAGGATCGTCACGGTCTTGCGCTGCTCACGCGTCGCGGCCGGCGCCACGAGACGCGACCCGCACCGATTGCAGAATCCCGCGTCCGCCGGGTTCTCCCGTCCGCACGCAGGGCACCTGCTCATCGCGTCGATCCGGGCGTCTCTGCGCCAGGCTCGCCCCACGTCGCGGCTACCCGAAGCGCATTCGCGACATACGCCGTCGTGCCCTTCCGCTCGTAGTGCCCGATGGCACGACCCAACGCCTCCTGCGCACCACGGTCATCGCCGGCCAGGTGCAGCACCTCCGCCAGAGCGAGGGCCACATCGCCTTTGGCACACAGTGCCTCGGTCGTGACGGCGAGCGCATCGGCGTGCCGCGCCATCGCGAGCGCCTCGGCGATGTCACCGCGACGAGCGAGCACCTTCGCGTGCACCGGCAAACCCGTCAACTGCGTGTACACGTCGAGGGATCCGCCGATCTCGAGACCCTTGAGCGCCCATACCTCGGACTCCGCGTACGCACCCAGCGCGTAGAGCGATTCGCCGAGCTGGCACGCCTGCGTCGACATCCAGCCGCGCTCCCCCAGTTGCTCGAGTTGCTCCACGCCCGCTCGCGCGACTCGCTCGGCGTTCTCGAGATCGCCGGCGAGCATTTCAATGCGCCAGCCCACTTGCACCGCGATTGCGGCGCCGAGCGCCATCCCGCGTTCGCCCATCCGCGCAACAGTTGCGTTGTACAACCCGCGCGCCGCTTCGAAATGCTCCTGCGACGCAAGCAGCCACGCCTCCCAGACGGAGAAGATCGGCAGGAACGCTCCGTCCGCCGGTTGATGCAGTGCGAACCAGGCTTGCGAATCCGCGATGCTCGTGGAGCCGTTCACGATCGCAGTCGCCGCCAGGCTCCGTCCGGACGCGACAAGCCAGGGCTCATCTGCATGCTTCGCATGCTCCATGGCGAGGTTTGACGCCGTGAGGGAAGCGTCGAACCAGCAGCGGTGATGGTAGACGTATCCCGCCGCGTATTCGAGCGACCCCAATGCCCCGTCATCGCCACTCAGCTCGATCACCGGCCGCGCAGCGTCGACACTCTCGCGCAACGTGTGCTCGTGCATTTCGGGGTCGATGGTGGTGAGCCAGACTGCTCTGATCAGCTTCGCCTGCTCCTCGCGAACCACGTCGCCTGCCGCCGCGCAGAGTGCCGCGACACGCTCGGCGCGGGCGACCGCGTCATGCAGCCGTCCCGCCATCCCGAGGCCCTGAATGAGCGCCTCCTCGAGCGCAAACTCGATGTGCTGGTCCGGCAGGAGCGCGCCTGCTCGCTCCAGGAGATTGACCGCCCCCGTCGTGTCACCGCGATCCAGCGCTCGCCGCCCCGCCGCCTGAAGGTGCACGGCCCCCGCGGCCGCGAGCTCACGTGCTGCTGCGTCGACCGGACCCAACTCAGCGTGATAGCGGAACGCCTGCTCGAGGTGGTAGCCGGCAATCTCGTCGAGCTCCTCGAGATCCGCTCCATGGTCGACAAGCCAGGCCGCGAAACGGGCGTGCAACACGGCCCGCTCGGCTTTGGGCAACGAGTCGTACGCAGCATCCCGGATGAGGATGTGCCGGAACGTGAACGCGTCTTCGCCGGCGAAGATTGGGCGGTCTGTCCGCAGCAGATCCTTGCGGACAAGGCCCATCAGGCGGCCGGAGACGTCGTTGTCATCGTGTCCCATCATCTCGACGGCGCCACGGTGAAACGACTGTCCCTCGATCGATCCGCGCTCGAGCAGCCCGCGCTCATCCGATCGTAACTGGTCAAAACGCGCGGCGAGCAACGCCTTGATCGTCGGGGGCACGATCACGTCGTGGCTGTTCGACTCCCGGAGCATCGCCACGATCTCCTCGACAAACAACGGGTTACCGGCAGCTGTGGCACGAACCCGGTCACGAAGCTCGTCGGGGATGCCGCTGTCCTGGGGAAGCAACTCGTCGATCAATCGCTCGGTGTCGGCGGCGTTGAGCGGTTCGAGCAGCACGGTGGTCGCATTCAGCTTGCCCCCGCCCCATCCCGGCCGGCGATCGAGCATCTCCGGGCGGCCGAGGCAGAGGATCAGGATCGGGGCGTCGCGACTGAAATCCGCGATGTGTTCGATGAGGTCGAACAGCGTCTGCTCGCCCCATTGGATGTCGTCGAACACCACCACCAACGGTTTGGTTTCAGCTGCGGCTTCGAGGAGCTTGCGAAGCGCCCACGCGATCTCCGTCGATGATGTCGTTCCGGTGCTCTCGCCAAGCAGTGTCGTCATCGCGGCAGCAACAGTCGGGTCGCTCGCCATCAGCGCCGACGCGCCCACGCCCCCGGGCATGTTGAGCAGTTGTTTGACGATTGAGATCACAGGCCAGTACGTGATCCCCTCTCCGTACGCCAGACAGCGCCCCCGCACCTGTGTGGCGTCCACGCGGTCGAGGAACTCGGAGGTCAGTCGTGATTTGCCCACTCCGGCCGCACCGAGGACCGTGAACATGCTGCAGGAGCGTCCGTCACTCACATTGGCGAAGGCGTCGTTGAGCATGCGGAGCTGGGTGCTGCGTCCGACCATCGCGCTGCCGACGCGGTCGACTCTGTCGCCTGCCATCCCGAGCAATCGATATGCGGACACCGGAAGGCTCTTGCCCTTCAGATCCATGGGCGCGAGCAATTCCGCGGTCACGAGATCGCGTACTAGTGCCCACGTCTCGTGACCGATTACGATCTCGCCCGGTGCAGCCGCCTGTTCGAGACGCGCTGCAAGATTGACGGCGTCGCCGGTGGCGAGACGTTCCTCGGTTCCGGTTACCACGGGACCGGTGTTCACCCCAGTGCGAACGGTGACCGTCGTCCCGTAATCGCGCTCCAGTTCCCCGTTCAAATCGGCGAGCGCATCGCGCAATCCGATGGCGGCGCGAACTGCGCGGAGCGCGTCGTCCTCGTGGAGGACGGGCACGCCGAAAACCGCCATGACGGCGTCACCGATGAATTTCTCCACGGTGCCGCCGTGCTGTTCGATCACCTTTCGCGCCGCGTCGAAATACCGGCGCATCACCTCGCGAAGGCTCTCCGGGTCGAGGCGTTCGCCGAGCGCAGTGGAGCCGGTGACGTCGCAGAAGAGCACCGTCACCGTCTTGCGCTGGGCTCGTGATGGCGCCGCCGTCTTCAGGGAAGCACCGCACCCGTTGCAGAAGGCCGCGTCGTCGGCGTTTTCCCGCCCGCAGTTGCCGCAGCTATTCAAAGCGTGGATCCGGCGTGTCGACGTCACGATGGCCCGCGGCAACGATCAGTCCGTCGTCGCGAAGGCGCGTCGCAAGTGCCTCGACGATCGCCACGGAACGGTGCCTGCCGCCGGTGCACCCGACAGCGACGCTGAGGGTTTGACGACCCCGTTCCGCGTATCGGTGCGCCGACCAGAGCACGAGTGCCTGGGTGCGATCGATGAGCTCACGCGCGATCGGATCCTCGAGGACATATGCGCTGACGGCGGGGTCGAGCCCCGTGCGGGGACGGAGTTCGGCCACCCAGAAGGGGTTTCGCACCACGCGCACGTCCACCATCCATTCGGCTGTGGGTGGGACGCCGAATTTGTACCCAAAGGACAGGAGCGCGATCGCGGCGGCCACGGATTCGTCGGGCGGCGCCTCAGGACTCACAACAGTTCCTTCACGCGCAGCGCAACGGGACGGGGAACGACCGTCGTGAGTTGCTCCAGTGGTGCATCGCGAATGGCATCGACACTCCCGAATTGTCGGAGCAAGGCGCGCCGCCGCACCGGTCCGAGGCCCGGGACGAAATCGAGCTTGGAGCGAAGCGCGGCCTTGCCCCGGCGGGCGCGGTGGTGCGTGATCGCGAAACGATGCGCCTCATCGCGAACCCGCTGCACGAGGAAAAGGGTCGGACTGTCACGCTCGATGATGATGGGGCGCGAGCGCCCGGGTCGGTACAACTCCTCGTTGCGCTTGGCGAGCCCGTACACAGGGACCCGTTGCAGCCCCGCCTCCTTGAGCGCCTTCACGGCGGCGCCCAACTGGCCCTTGCCACCGTCGATGAGGATGAGGTCGGGCAGCACCGAGAAACTCAGATCCATATCGTCGGCGGCGCCACGGCCCTTGCGGCGCGCGCGCTCCTCGGAGCCGTTGGCCCCCGCGGGATCGAGCACGGGCACATCCTCGACCCCGCCATCCTCGCGGGGCGCGAGGCGCCGGAAGCGACGGCGCAACGTCTCCTCGATCGACGCGAAGTCGTTGGCGCCCTCGACGGTCTTGATACCGAAATGACGGTAGCTCGCGGGCGCCGGGCGGCCCTGCTCGAACACCACCATGGAACCGACCGAGTTGGTACCCATCGTGTTGCTGATGTCATAGCACTCGATGCGCTGTGGTGGCGCCGGCAGCTGCAACCGAGAAGCGAGATCGTCAAGCAGCGCCTCGGTCTTGGCCGCGTCGTAGTCGTCGACGATGCGCTGCTGACGCAGTGCGACGAGCGCTGTCTCCGCCGCCTGGGCGATGAGCTGTCGCGCATCACCGCGCTTCGGCACGTGCACTTCGACGGGTCCGCCACGCTGCTCGGCGAGGAACTCCTCCAGCACTGCGCGTCCTTCTATCTCGTCGGAGATGAGCAGACGGCGCGGCACCGACGTGACACTGGCATAGAACTGCGGCAGAAACCCGCCGAGACATGCCGCGGCGTCCAGCCCGGCAACACCCTCGAGCTCGTGTGTCTCCATGCCCATGACGCGACCCTGGCGAATGCTCAGCACGGCGGCCATGGCGCGACCCGCCTCCACGGCAACGGCGATGCAATCCTCATCGGACCGCGCGCCGCGCAGCACCGTCTGACGCTCGCTGATCCGCTCGATCGCGCGCAGGCGGTCGCGAAAGCGTGCGGCGAGCTCGTAGTCACGGTTGTCGGCCGCGGCATCCATCTGGTCGCGCAGCTCGTCGTGCAGCGTGTCGGAGCGGCCCTCCATGAACTCCTGCACCTGCTCGAGAATCTCGGCATATTCCGGCGCGTCGATGCGACCCTCACAGGGGCCGGCACAGCGCTTGATGTGATAGTCGAGACACACGCGTCCACGCGCGAAAATCTCGTCGCTGCACGTGCGGAACGGAAAGATCGTGCGCAGTGAACGGACGGTGGTTCGCAGCGATTGCGCACTGGTGTATGGCCCGAAGTATCGCGCGCCGTCGCGGATGACCTTGCGCGTGTAGTACGGCCGCGGGAACAGCGTCGCACCCTCGGCGCTCTTGCCGCGCGGTTTGCGCACCTCCTCGCGCGCAGTACCCGGTGCCACCGCGTCGTGCACGCCCGGTCGCGGAATTTTCAGATACAGGTAGCTCTTGTCATCCTTGAGGCGCACGTTGAAGCGCGGGCGGTGCTGCTTGATGAGCGAGTTCTCGAGGACCAGCGCCTCGTGCTCGCTCTGGCACGCGATGACCTCGAAATCGAACACGCTGCCGATGAGCTGATGCGTGCGCGGCTGGAGCGCGTCGACGCCCGAGAACCACGATCGAAGGCGGTTGCGCACGTTGGAGGCTTTGCCGACATAGATCACGCGTGCATCCATCCCGCGCATGACGTAGACGCCCGGACCGTCCGGGGACGCGCGCAGCCGCGCCCGGAGCTGTGCCTTGTCGTCGAGGAGGCGCTCTGCGCGCCGTGGGGCCGCCATGCTGGTCACTGTATCGCGGCTCAGGGAGACCCCTCTGCGGCAGCGAGCTCAGCCACGAATGCCGCTTCGTCGAGGACGCGCACGCCGAGGCGTTCTGCCTTCTCGAGCTTGCTGCCCGGGGATGCCCCGGCGACGACGGTGTGCGTCTTGCGACTCACGCTCGAGCCGGGGTTACCGCCGAGCGCCCGGATGCGCGCCTCGGCGTCAGCGCGGCTCAACCCGTCGAGGGTTCCGGTGATCACCCAGGTCTGACTGCTCCAGGGTCCACCACCGCCCGCGGCTCGCTCGGGGATGACGCCGGCGGCACGGAGATGCTCGAGCACGGCGCGTCCCTCGGCCGACGAGAACCAGGCCGCCATGTGGGCCGCGACCACCGCCCCGATCCCTTCGACGCCGAGCAGGTCCTCCTCGGTCGCAGCGGCGAGCGCATCGATGGTCCCGAAATGCGCGGCGAGCGTTTCGGCGGTGTGCTCGCCGACGTGACGGATCGCGAGGGCGTTGATGAAGCGCGCGAGCGCCACGGTGCGGCGCGCGGCGATCGACTCGACAAGCTTTGTCGCGGATCGCTCCGCAAATCCGTCCAGGGTGAGGAGTTGCTCCGCGGTGACGTGGAACAGGTCCGCAGGTTCCGTGACGTATCCCAAATCGAGCAGTTGATCGATGACGGCAGGACCGAGACCCTCGATGTTCATCGCGCCGCGCGAGGCGAAATGGATGAGCAACTCCCGACGTTGCGCGGGACACAGCGGGTTCAGGCACCGCCGAACCACCTCCCCCGGTTCGCGAACGAGCAAGGTGTCGCATGCCGGGCAGTGCTCGGGCATCTGCCACGGCACGGCGTCCGCGGGGCGTTTGTCGACCAGGACACGGACGATTTCGGGAATGACGTCGCCGGCCTTGTGCAGCAGCACCGTGTCGCCGATGCGCACGTCCTTGCGCGCCACCTCGTCCTCGTTGTGGAGCGTGCAGCGCCGCACGGTGGAGCCCGCGACGAGCGTCGGCTCGAGAATCGCCACCGGTGTCACCGCACCGGTCCGGCCCACCTGGACGTGGATGTCGAGCACCTGCGTCTCGTACTCCTCCGGCGGGAACTTGTACGCGATGGCCCAGCGAGGCGCGCGAGAAATCGTGCCGAGCTCGGCCTGTTCGGCAAGCGACGACACCTTGATGACGACTCCGTCGGTGTCGTAGTCGAGGTTGTGGCGCCGCTCGGCCCAATGCTCGAGAAAGGCGAGCACCTCGTCGATCGAACCGGCGAGCTGGCGGTGCGGATTGACGCGAAATCCGAGCGCTGTGAGCGTTTCGAGCACCTCGGCCTGGCTCTGGATCCGCCCGGGAGGGTCCACCGCATACATGAATGTCTGCAGGCCCCGCCCCGCCGTGACCGCGGGGTCGAGCTGGCGCACGGCGCCGGCCGCCGCGTTGCGTGGATTGGCGTATCCGGGTTTCCCGGCCTCCTCGAGGCGCGCATTGGTCGCCGCGAACGCGCCCTTCGGCAGGTACACCTCGCCACGAACCTCGAGCTCCTCAGGCAAACCCGCGACCGCAGCGAGGGTCATCGGGACCGACCGAATCGTGCGCACATTCGCAGTGACGTCCTCGCCTTCGACGCCGTTGCCGCGAGTGGCCGCGCGGACGAATTTGCCGTCCTTGTATGTGATCGACATCGCGAGCCCGTCGATTTTCAGCTCGCAGACGTAGCCGCCTGGCGGACCGATCGCACGCTCGACCCGAGTGCCGAACTCGCGTACCTCGTCGGGGCTGAACGCGTTGTTGAGACTGAGCATCGCCGTGCGGTGCTGCACCTTCGTGAAGGTGGCGGCGGGCTCGCCGCCCACACGCTGCGTCGGCGAATCCGACGTCTGCAACTCGGGATACGCGGTCTCGAGGTCGACGAGCTCACGGAAGCGGTGGTCGTATTCGAAATCGCTGATCTCGGGCGCGTCGAGCACGTGGTATTGCCGCGAGGCGCGGTCGAGTTCGGCGCGCAGCACCGAGACGCGTTCGCGTGCCTGCTCGAGAGTCAGCTGGTCCATTGCACTCTCACGGCTCAACGATCGGCCACAGCGTCGCGTCCGCGACGGCGAAGATCTTGACCCCGTGGTCGTCAAATTTTATGACGAGCTCCTCGCCGCTTCGCGTCATCGTGCTCTTCAGGACGGTCCCCTCACCGTATTTCTGATGGCCGACACGCATGCCTTCGCTGTACCGCTGCGGCGCGATCTCCACCGGATTCGGTCGCGTGGCGTAGCCCACGACGGCGCGCCGGACCGTTCCCGGAGCGCGGATATCCCCCATCGACGGCGATCCCGGCCGGAGCTGCACCTCGTACATCTCCTTGGGGATCTCACCGAGGAATCGCGACGCCTCGGCGAGCTGCGGGGTCCCGTAGGTGTGGCGCCGGAACGCGTGCAGGAGATACAGCCTGCGTCGGGCGCGGGTTATCCCGACGTATGTCAACCGGCGCTCCTCCGCGATGCCGGCTTCCCCTTCCTCGAGAGCGCGCGAGTGCGGCAGCAGCCCCTCCTCCATGCCGGCGATGAACACGACACCGAACTCGAGTCCCTTCACCTGGTGCAGCGTGATCAGCGTGACCCCAGGCGCCTCCTCGCGCATCGTGTCGACGTCGCTCACCAGCGCCACGTTTTCAAGGAACTGCACGAGGCCGTCGGGAGGCGGAACGTCCGCGTACTCGGCGGCGAGGCCCGACAGCTCGAGCACGTTCGCCCACCGATCGACGCCTTCCTGCGTGCCATCCTGGAGCATCTCGCGGTAGCCGGTGTCATCGAGAATTCGTTCGAGGAGCACCGGCAGCGGGACCCGCTGCGCATCCGCGCTCAGTCGCTCCATGAGATTTGCGAACCCGCGCAGCGCCGACATCGCGGCGGGACCGATTGACTGGTCGCCTTCATCGAGGCGTTGCGCCGCCTCGAGTGGAGCGAGTCCCTTCTTCCGCGCGAGCTTCTCCAGTTCGGTGACGCTGCGATCGCCGATCTTGCGTCGCGGCGTGTTCACCACACGGGCGAAGGAGACGGAGTCCCTGGGATTGACGCAGAGACGCAGATACGCGAGCACGTCCTTGACCTCGCGGCGGTCGTAGAAGCGCAGGCCGCCGACCAGTTGATACGGGATGCCGCGCCGCAGGAAGACCTCTTCGAATGCACGGGACTGCGCGTTGGTGCGGTACAGGACTGCGCACTCGGCCAGCGAAACGCCTTCGCGACCGATGAGATTCTCGATCTCCGATCCCACCGCGAGCGCTTCCTCGCGCTCGTCGTACACAGAGAGCAGACGGACCGGCTCGCCGATGCTCTGCTCGGTCCAGAGCCGTTTCTGGGCACGTTCCGTGTTGTTCCTGATCACCGCGTGCGCGATGTCGAGGATCGGCTGCGTCGAGCGGTAATTCTGTTCCAGGGTAACGGTTTTCGCGTCGGGAAAGTCGTGCTCGAAGGACAGAATATTGCGCACATCCGCTCCCCGGAAGCCGTAGACCGACTGATCGTCATCACCGACCACCGTCACGTTGCGATGCTTCGCGCCGAGGATCTTCACGAGCTCGTACTGCGCCTTGTTCGTGTCCTGATACTCATCGACGAACAGATGCAGAAAACGGTCCTGGTAATACTCGCGAACGGAGTCGGCTTCACGAAACAGCGTCACCGCGCGCAGCAAGAGGTCGTCGAAGTCGAGCGCCGACGCACTGTCCAGCTCGCGCTCATACGACCAGTAAATGCGCGCGATCTGCTCCTCCATGGTGTTGGGTGACACTCGCGCCTGGTAGTCACGAGCATCGAGCAACTCGTTCTTCGCGGCGCTGATCGCATGCGCCGCGCGGTTCGGGGTCAGGCGCTTCTCGTCGATCCCCTCGTTCCGAATCGCGTTGCGCAGTGCCGAGAGACGGTCCGCCTCGTCGTAGATCGTGTATCCGGGCGGGATCCCGATCGCCTCACCCTCGCGGCGCAACAGACGCGCACCCAGCGAATGGAACGTCCCGAGCCACATCCCCTTGATGCTGTCCCCGATCAACTGCTCAACGCGGGCGCGCATCTCCCGAGCCGCCTTGTTGGTGAACGTCACGGCGCAGATCTCGTCGGGCCGCACCCGCCGCGTGGCGATCACGTATGCAATGCGATGCGTGAGCACCCGCGTCTTGCCGCTTCCCGCACCCGCGAAGATGAGCAGCGGTCCGTCGGGAGCCTCGACGGCCTCGCGCTGTGGCGGATTGAGCCCCTCGAGCAGTGCCGTCGCGCCGATCGTCGCGCTCAGACGTGCGCTCCCGTCGCTGGAGCCGCGCGCCCGGCCGCTGCGTGATACGCGTCGGGCCGCCGATCGTTGTGCAGGTGGTTGCGCGGCGTGCGGTGTCTCGCGCGTTCAACAGAGTCGAGGTCGACGTCGGCGATGAGCAACTCCTCAGCATCCTTGCTCGCCGGGCCGGACACCGGCCAGCCATCGGCGCCGACGATCATCGACGCGCCGATAAACGTCACGCCGCGTTCCACGCCGATGCGGTCCGCGCATGCCATGACGACCCCGTTCTGCGCGGCGGTCGCCATCGCGACGTAATCACCCTGGCAGTAGCCGCGATCGTCCCAGACGGTGCGCTTGAAGGACGCCACCCAGTTGGTCGGAACCGCGATGATCTCGGCGCCGGCGAGGGCAAGCGCGCGGGCGGGCTCGGGGAACCACAGGTCGAAGCAGATGATGATGCCGACGCGCCCGAACGGCAGGTCAACAATCGGGAGTTCGTCGCCCGGCTCGAACCACGACTGTTCGTCGTAATAGAGGTGCAGCTTGCGGTACGTCGCGAGCCGTCCCTCCGGCCCGACCAGAACCGCGCTGTTGTGACGGCACTCGCCGTCGCGTTCGCTGATGCCGGCGACGATGTAGCACCCGTGCGCCGCGCACACCTCGCGCAATGCGCGGACGGTCGGACCGTCGTCGGGGTCCTCCGCCGAGCGTTGCGCCTCGGCCTCATCCTGGAACACGTAACCGCTCGAGGCGAGCTCCGGCAGCACGATGAGATTCGCGCCCTGATCGGCCGCGGCCTCAGCCCAGCGCACTGCCTGAGAACGGTTCTCCTCGAGCGCGCCCACGTGCGGCTCGTACTGGGCGACAGCGATGCGTACCGGCCTGCTCACACCCTCACGGTAGCGCAGCGGGCGTGACCCCAGGATGGCGCGGGATGCCCTCCGCGATGCCGCAGAGGATCTCGTGCGGCAGGGTCCCGCAGAGCGCTCCAACCTCGTCAGCGCCGATGCGAATCCCGTCGCGTTCGCCGGTGAACATCGCCACATCTCCGGCCACGACACCGTCGACATCGGAGACGTCAACACCGACCTGATCCATGCTCACGATCCCGACGATCGGGGCGCGACGGCCGCGAATCCCGAGATGCCCGCAGTTGGACAGCGCCCGAGGAAGACCCTGCCCATAGCCGAGCGTCGCGGTGGCTATCCGGCGGGCTTCGGGCGCTCGCCAGGTCCGCCCGTATCCGACGCTCTCGCCCTGCGCAACGGTCCTCACCTGCGCGATCCGGCAGAAGACGTTCATCGCGGGCCGGAGCGCCCCAGGGCCTGGCACCGGTGGGTAGCCGTAGAACGCGATGCCGGCGCGCACCAGGTCGTGATGCATCGCGGGGTGCGCGAGGATCGCGGCACTCCCCGAGGTGTGCAGCAGCGCGTCCGGTGCGACCGGTCGGAGCACGTCCACCGCTTCGAGGAACCGGGTGTGCTGCGCGATCGTGAATGCGGGGTCGTCCGCGGCATCGGCGAAGTGCGTGAAGATCCCGGCGACCTCGACATGGCCGGAGGCTGCACGAAGCGCGGCCACCAGCGCGTCCAGGGTTTCCGGCAGCGCTCCGAGCCGGTGGAGTCCCGTGTCGATCTTGATGTGGATGCGCGGTGTGCGATCGCCTGCCGCGGCGGACACTGCGCGGATCCCGTCGGCGTCAAGCACGCTCACGTCGACGCCTCGGGCGATCAATGCTTCGAGCGTCGAGGGTGGGCTCCAGCCGACGACGAGCGTCGGGGTATCGAAGCCCCCCGCGCGCAAGCCGAGCGCTTCCTGGGGTGTGTAGACGCCGAGCCACGATGCCCCGCCATCGATCGCGGCGCGCGCGGCGATCGCGATCCCGTGGCCGTAGCCGTTCGACTTGACCATGGCCATCACCTGCGCCGGACGCACGAGCGTGCTGATCACCTCGGCGTTGGTCGCCAGCGCGGCGATGTCGATCTCGGCCCAGCGCAGCGGCGTCGATCCGAGAGACGTCGCGGTCACGCTCCGACCGGCACGGGCTCCGGCACCGGCGCCGGTGCTGTTGCCGGAGCAACGCGGCGCACGAGCCCGAACGGCGTCTGCTCGTCGGACTGACCGAGCGGGTTATCGGCAATCATGGCCAGAACTGCCTCGGCCTCGACACCGACGGAGGCGAACACTTCCGCGGCCATGTCGTTTGCGTCGATGATCGCCACCCCGACCCGGCGTCCAGTGCGCCGGCGGATATCCGCGGCGATGCGCAGCGCGGCTCCCGACGGATCGAGCGGCGACTTGGTCGCCCACCCGTCGTACGGCGGCAGGTTGAGCGACGACGGACCGTCAATTGCGTTGACCCCATGCCCGGCGACCCGGTAGAAGACACCCCGCATGCCAAGCGGCTTGGTCACCGCGGCTGCGGCGGCGGCGAGCAGGATCCGCGGAGCACCCGCCTCGTCGATGGCGAGTTGCATGGTGGTTGGATGCGCAAGTCCAATACCAGTCGGCTCGTGGGCCACATATCGCGAGAGCACGCGCGCCGTCCGCGTCACTGCGATTTCGTCGATGGGATACGAGCGGCCCTGGCTGATCGCCAGGGCTTTCTCACTGACCAGCAGCACATCGCCGTCCTCGACATCGATGCCGTCGGTGTGGAGCCGGTCGATGCTGCCGGCAATCGCTTCGAGGATGTCGTCGCCGGGCTTGATCAAGGTCGCACGCAGCGGGAAGCGTGCCCAGATGCGCCCGCGGTCCTCGAGGAAGAGATGGCGCCCCCAGTTGAGGCGCGCGCCGGCGAGGAGCGCTTCACCGTTGGCCACCTTCTTCGCAGTCGCGGCGTCACCGCGACGCACGAATCCGCCCGCATAACTGTTCTTGTCGAGGGCACGCGTCTTGCCGTCGATGTACACGCGGAGCCAGACTTCGGCGTTGACGGCGCGCCAGAAGAACATCGATTCCTCGACTTCGCCCGCACACGCGCGGCGGAAATTCTCTGCCACTGCCGCGGCTTTCCAGTACGGGCGCGCGCGGAACGACGGCGAGCGCATCAGGCTCTGGAGCACCGCGCGCTGGCGGCGATACCAGCGGAACTCGGGCGTCGTGAAGCCGATCTTCTTGCGACGCGCCTCAACCTTCGCGGGGAGCACACCGTGCAACGCCTGGCGCACGATCGCTCGCGTCCAGCCGTTGTGGATGATGGCCCTGCGCGGCAACGTCAGGATGTAGTCGACGAGTTCCTGGTCGAGAAACGGTAGCCGCGCTTCGAGCGAGTGGGCCATCGACGCGCGATCCTCGTACCGCAGCAATGGCGGCAGGCTATAGGTGCGGAAGTCCTGGAGCAGGCGGCGCTTCAGGTCGTCGGCAACACGATCGTCTTCCGGCGGCTTGCGTCCGCGCGTGAATGAGGGCGACAGCATCGCGCCGACATCGACACGCTGGCCGCGCTCGCGCAGCCGGCGGCGCACCAGCGGGCTGACGATGTCGCGGAGCAACCACGCCTCACGGGTGAACTCGAGATACCGGCGCTCGCGCAACAGCTGTCGCAGCAGCACATACGGATAGTGGTCGTACCCGGCGAGCAACTCGTCACCCGCCTGGCCGTCGAGCGTGACCGTGACCTGGCGTCGTGCAAGACGCATCACCATCCACATGGCGAACGGCGCCGACGACACCATCGGCTCCTCCATGTGCCAGACCCACGCCTCGAGCTCACGGATGAAGTCCTGGTCGGTGGGCTCGACGGTGCTGTTGTCCGCTCCGGTCACCTCGAGCACGCTCTCGATGTACGCGCTTTCGTCGATGCGATCGCCGGGGAACACCGCCGAGAACGTCTTCAGGCGGTCACCAAGTGACTCGGTGTCGCGGACATGGTCGTGCAGCTGCTGCGCCATGACCGTGCAGATGGACGAGGAATCGAGACCGCCGCTCAGACAGATGCCAACTGGAACATCGGCGACGAGACGGCGCTGCACGGCGCGCTCGAACATGGCGCGAAACGCTTCCGGACTCGCGTCGCCGTCCTCGGACAGCCGAGGCGTCCAGTACACCGTCTCAGAAATTGTCCCGCCCTCGATCACCGCGAACGCGGCCGCAGGCACCTGGCGAATGCCGCGGAAGAACGTCCCGTCGTTGTGGTCGAACAGACCGAAGCGCAGGTACTCGTACATCTGCTGCTCGTCGACCTCGCGCGGGAACGTCTCGTCCTGGAGGATCGCCTTGATCTCGGACGCGAAGACGACGCGACCGTGGTGGCGCGCGTAGAAGAGCGGCTTGATGCCGAAGTGGTCACGCGCGAGCACGAGCTTGGGATGCTCGGCGCGCTCGTCGAGGATGGCGAGCCCCCACATGCCGTTGAATCGGCGGAAGCAATCGGTCCCCCATTCGGCATACGCGTGGAGCACGACCTCGGTGTCGCACGTCGTCTGGAACGTGTGCCCGAGCGGCTCCAACTCAGCGCGCAGCTCGCGAAAGTTGTAGACCTCGCCGTTGTAGACGATCTGCAGCCGGCCGCCGTCCATCGACATCGGCTGGTTGCCGTGCTCGAGGTCGATGATGCTCAGCCGGCGGAACCCGAGCGACGCGTTGGCGTCCTCGAAATGCCCGTCGTCATCCGGGCCGCGATGGCGGAGCGACAGGGTCATCGCCTCGAGCAGCGCCCTGTCAGGCGCGCCCCAGAAGCCGGCTATGCCGCACATGTCAGCGGCTCGCCGGGGTCAATTCTGGTCGGTGCATGACCATGGCAACGGTACGACACCGATGCTGGTCACGGACGCGAGAGACGTGGAGGGCCTGGGATGCGACCCGCGCTAGAAGTCCATGTCGTCGTCGTCCATGCCCATGCCACCGCCGCCGTGCGAGTGACCGCCGCCGCCGGGCGCACCTTCCTCCCGCTCGGGTGCATCCGCGATCAGCGCGTCGGTGCTGAGCACGATGGTGGCAATCGACGTTGCATGAACCAGCGCTGAGACAACGACCTTGGTGGGATCGATGACGCCGCGTTCGATGAGATTCCCGTAGGTCTCGGTCGCGGCATCAAAGCCGTGATCGCCCTTGGCCTCGATGACCTCGTTGACGACGACCTGACCCTCGAGCCCGGCGTTCTCCGCAATGATCCGCAGCGGTTCACGCAACGCGCGGGCGACGATGTCGGCGCCGACACGGGCGGAGCCCTCGAGCTTGAGCGCCTGCACTGCAGGGATCGCGCGGAGCAGCGCGACGCCGCCACCGACGACGACGCCGTCCTCGATTGCCGCGCGGGTTGCAGCGAGCGCATCCTCAACGCGGGACTTGCGCTCCTTCATCTCGACTTCGGTGGCCGCGCCGACCTTGATCACCGCGACGCCGCCGGTGAGCCGCGCGAGGCGCTCCTGCAGCTTTTCGCGATCCCAGTCGGAGGTGGTCTCCTCCATCTGCTGACGAATCTCGGAGCAGCGAGCCTCGATTGCCGCCTTGGTGCCGCCACCGCGCACGATCGTGGTGTCGTCCTTGGTGACGGTGACGCGCCCGGCAACGCCGAGCTGATCGTCGCGAACGGCGTCAAGCCGCAGTCCGGTCTTCTCGCTGATGACCGTGGCACCGGTGAGCACCGCGAGGTCCTGGAGCACTGCATCGCGGCGCTCCCCGAACGCCGGGGCTTTCACCGCCATCGCGGTGAAGGTGCCACGGGCACGGTTGACGACGAGGGTCGCCAGCGCCTCGGCCTGCACATCCTCGGCAACGATCAGCAGCGGACGCCCCGCACGCATGACCAGCTCGAGGCTCGGCAGCAGATCGGCAACTGCCGAGATCTTGGCGTCAGTGACCAGAACTCGTGCGTCGGACAGCACGGATTCCATGTTCTGCAGATCGGTGACGAGATGCGCGGAGATGTATCCGCGGTCGAACTGCATGCCTTCGACGACATCGACCTCGGTGTCGATGCCGGTCCCGTCCTCGACGGAGACGACACCCTCTTTCCCCACCTTATCGAAGGCGTCGGAGATCATGGCGCCGATCACGGGGTCGCCCGAGCTGATCGTGGCCACGCGCAGGATGTCATCGCCACCCTTGACGGGATGCGAGCGCGCGCGAATCGATGCGACGGCTGCGTCGCACGCAGCCATCATGCCGCGCCGCAGCTCGTTGGGCGGAGCGCCCGCGGCGAGGTTCCGCAAGCCCTCGTCGAGCATCGCCCGGGCCAGCACCGTCGCGGTGGTGGTGCCGTCGCCCGCGATGTCGTTGGTCTTGATCGCCACTTCCTTGAGCAGCTGCGCGCCCATGTTCTCGAAGTGATCCTCGAGTTCGAGCTCGCGCGCGATCGTCACCCCGTCATTGCTGATGAGTGGCGGGCCGAACTTCTTGTCCAGCACGACTGTGCGACCGCGTGGTCCGAGTGTCACCGCGACGGTGTCGGCGACGATCGCCGCGCCGCGTGCGAGCGCCGCGCGCGCGGGCGCCTCGAAGCGAAGCTGCTTTGCTGGCATTCCTGCCTAGCTCTTCTTGCCGTTCTTCTCGACGACGGCGAGGATGTCCTTCTCTCCGAGGATCAGGTACTCGACATCGTCGATCTTGACTTCGCTGCCTGCGTACTTCGCGTACATGACGCGGTCGCCGACTTTGACGTCGAGTGCGACGCGGACACCGGACTGCTCGTTGTAGCGACCGTTGCCGACAGCCTCGATGATGCCTTCCTGAGGCTTCTCCTTGGCGGTGTCAGGCAGCAGGATGCCGCTCTTGGTCATCTCATCGCGCTCGACCGGTTTGACAACGACACGATCGGCGAGGGGGCGCAGCTTGAGGGACATAGGACCTCCTGGATTCTTAGCACTCTGGGTGGGTGACTGCTAACACTCTACCTAACTGAGTGCCAATCCTGCAAGCGGGGTGTGCTGCACCCGCTCCCTCACTGAGTGCCAATCCTGCAAGCGGGGTGTGCTGCACCCGCTCCCTCACTGAGTGCCAATCCTGCAAGCGCACCCCCCGAAATCGGGGGGTTGTCACACGGCGGCGGCTGGAGCCGAGGGCGGCCCAGACACGCGACGCCGTGCCGGGCGCAGGAAGAGCGTCAGCCCCACCGCGAGGAAGAGGGCCCACATCACCGCCTGGAGCACGGTGGGCGCCGCGCTGTAGCCCACCAGGCCATGGAGGACGTCACCGATCCCCGTGTCGTCAGGAAGCGTGCGGCTGACGTTCCAGAGTGTCATCGAGCCGCCCGGCAGCACGTTGAGCTGCTGCAGGTTCTGGATGAAGTCGGCGAGGAGGCCGGCGGCCACCAGCATGAGCAGGCTGCCGACGATCGCGAAGAATCGCCCGAGGTTGAGCCGCAGTCCGACCCGGAACATCGCGTAGCTCACGCCAAGCGCGATCGCGAGGCCGATGACGGCGCCGATCACAAGCTGGATCGGCGAACTCGTGTATGCGATCGCGAGCATGAAGATCACGGTCTCCACCGCCTCGCGGCCGACCGTGACGAACGCGATCAGGCCGAGCGCGATGCCGGAACCGCCATTGACTGCCCCGGAGACCTTCTCGCGCAGCTCGCGTCCCATGTCACGGCTGTGGCGGCGCATCCAGAAGGTCATGTAGGTGAGCACGCTCACCGCAACCGCGAACACCCCTGTCTCGAACCACGTCTGCCCCGTGGAGTTGATGTAGCCCGATCCATGGAGGGTGACCCAGAGCAGGATCCCCGCCGCGGTGGCAAGCACCACCGCCAGACCGGCGCCGAGAAAAATGTACCGGAAGAGATCGCGACGACCCGCTGAGGCGAGATAGGTCAGGAGGATCGAGCAGATCAGGGTCCCCTCGAGTCCCTCTCGCGCAAAGATCAGCAGGCTTCCGATCACGGCCGCGGCTCCTACGGATAGTCGGGTGTTGGCTCGAGCGGACGGTTAGCTTAGCCTAAACTAAGCCGTCTGTGGTGCCTCGACCCAGACAGCCCATGCGGTGCCCTGGTCGATCCGGACTTCTCGCTGGCCGGCTTGCAGCAACCACCCGGCCGCGGATCTCTCGACAACCCCGACGACGCTGCCCGGAACGATCTGGCACTGGTCGAGGATGTGCAGCAGTTGCGGGGCCTCGTGCTCGGCGACTTCCGAGATGCGAGCAACCCGCGCGCGCTCGCCGTCTGCGAGCTCGACGAGCCGGATCAGACGCCCACCCGCCGGCGGCGTCCGGCCGGGGATGACGTTGCCATGCGGGCACGTGCTCGGCCTGCCGAGCTGATCGTCCAGCCTGTCGAGGACCACGTCCGACATGCCGTGGGTGAGTTGTGTCGCCTCCAGGTCGGCGGTGGCCCAGTCGAGCCCGAGCACGTCGGTGAGCCACCGCTCCACGATGCGGTGGCGGCGCACGATCGTCGCCGCGGCTTCGGCACCTTTCTCGGTGAGCTCGACCGATCGGTCGCCGGCAATCGACACGAGCCCGTCGCGGGCGAGACGCTGGAGGGAGACGGTGACCGTGGGAGCGCTCACGCCAAGCCACTCCGCGAGGCGTCCGGGACGCGGCACCTCACCCTCGTGCTCGATGTAGTAGATCGCCTCGAGATACCGCTCGGACGTCTCGGAACGCTGGAGGATCGGCGCGGCGTCGCTCATGGAGATGGAATCTACGCGCACGCTGCCAGCGAGGGATCGACGTCGAAGCCCGGCTCGTCCGGACCGTGGACCAGGAGTCGTTGCCACCCGGCCGCCGCGATCATCGCCGCGTTGTCCGTGCAGAGGTCGAACGGCGGCACCACGACGTGGAGCCCGCGGAAACGCGCCGCAACGGCCTCGCGTAACGCGCGGTTGGCGGCGACACCGCCCACGACGGCGATCGTCGTCGAACCGGTGCGATCTGCTGCCGCAGCGAGACCGGCGACGAGCTGATCGACTGCCGCCACCTGGAAGCTCGCGGCGAGGTCGGCGACCACCTGGGGATCCGACGGCACCCCGGCTTCGGTGAGCGCTCCCGGGCCGAGATCGCGCACGAGATATCGCACGGCGGTCTTGAGCCCGCTGAAGGAGAACGCCCCGTCGAGCCGCGTGCGCGGGAGCGGAAAGCGACTGGGATCCCCTGCCGCAGCGACCCGCTGGATCGCCGGCCCGCCCGGATACTCGAGGCCGAGCAGGCGGGCGACCTTGTCGAACGCCTCGCCCGCGGCATCGTCCCGGGTTGCGGCAAGCCGTTCCGCGCTGCCGTGCTCACGGAGCACGACACACTCCGTGTGCCCGCCGCTGACCAGCAGCGCGAGAAAGGGCGGCTCGAGCTCAGTGTCCGCAAGCCAGGCGCTGTACACATGGCCGGCAAGGTGCGAGACGCCGACGATCGGGAGGCCCCGTGCGAGCGCGGCGCTCGTCGCGTACATGGTGCCGACGATCAGGCAGCCCGCGAGACCCGGGCCCCTGGTGACGGCCATGGCATCGATTGCGTCCCAGCCGCCGGGGACGGGTGCCAGCGCGGCGTCGACCACCGTGGCGAGTCCTTCGAGATGCGCGCGCGCAGCGAGTTCGGGAACGACTCCGCCGTGGACGGCGTGCAGGGCGATCTGTGACGACACCACCGAGGAACGGATCTCACGTCCGTCGGTGAGCACCGCCGCTGCGGTCTCGTCGCAGGAGGTTTCGATTGCGAGGAGATTCAGGCGGACGGGTACTCCATCGAGGGACCGCCCCCGACCCCGGCGACGTCGAGCCCGCTGAGAATCGCGGTGAATCCGCGCTTGAACTCGGGGGCGTGGATGCTGTCGCTCCACATGATCACCGCGTCCTCGCCGTTGTCGGTGTAGTACCCGCGGCGGCGGCCGATCGCCTTGAAACCAAAGCGTTCGTAGAGGCGGATCGCATGGTCGTTGGTGTCGCGAACCTCGAGCGTGATCCAACGCGCGCCAAGCGCGTATGCGCGCTGCACGAGCGCGGCGAACAGCACCGTGCCGTAGCCCTTCGAATGGTCGCCGGCACGGACACCGATGGTGGTCACGTGCGCCTCGAGCGCGACGCGCCAGAGGCCCGCATATCCGACGATGTCGGTGTCCTGACGGAGCACGATGTACGACGCCTGCCGGTTCTGCGACAGCTCGCTTGCATAGGCGTTCTTCGGCCATGGCGAAGCGAATACCTGTCGCTCGATGGCCTGTACGGCGGCGATGTCCTCGTAGCGCATCGGCTCGACGGAGAGACGAGGGACGACCTGCATTAACACCCTGCAATCAATGGTGGAGTCGGCATCTGCATCATAACCGCGGGTTGCGGAGACGGCAGGCGCCCGGGTGACAGATGTCATAGCAGGTTGCTGACCGCCCTCACTATCGGGCGACGCGGTGTCGCCTCAGGCTGGGGACATGACAAACAGCGTCTCCGCGCCGGTCTCTCCGGTTGCGAATCTCCCGACCTCCCTGGACGGAAACGCGGCCGCAGTGCGTGTCGAAGCTGTCACCCGGCGTTTCGGCGACGTGGTGGCCGTCGACAACCTCGATCTCGTCGTCGGCCATGGGGAGACGATCGCGCTACTCGGCCCCAACGGCGCGGGCAAGACCACAACGATCTCCATGCTTCTCGGCCTCTCGACCCCCGACTCCGGGCGCATCGAGATCTTCGGGTCAGCACCGGGATCGGCCACAGCCCACGCGAATGTGGGAGCGATGCTCCAGGACGGCGGGATGATGCCCGGGGTCCAGATCATCGAGTTGCTCGCCATGGTCCGGAGCCTGTATCCGGCGCCGCTGGACCTCGGCGAGGCCATCGACATCGCTCAGCTCGGCGGCCTCGAGAAGCGGCGCGTCGACCGCCTTTCCGGCGGACAGTCGCAACGGCTCCGGCTCGCGATGGCGCTCGTCGGGGATCCACGGCTGCTCATCCTCGACGAACCCACCGCCGCGATGGATGTGGAGACCAGGCGAGGCTTCTGGCGGGCGATGGAGGGATTCACCGCCCGGGGCCGAACGATCCTGTTCTCGACCCACTATCTCGACGAGGCCGACGTGGCGGCGGATCGGGTGGTGATGCTCGCCCGGGGAAAGGTCGTCGCGGATGGAACCCCTGCTGCAATCAAGGACTCCGTCGGGCTGCGCGTCATCCGGTGCTCGACCGCGCTGGGCAGTGTTGCCGGCCTGGAAGCGTTGCCCGGTGCGGTATCGGCGACGGTTCACGGCAACCGTGTCGAGCTGCGCTGCAGCAACTCCGACAGCGCGCTGCGCGCGCTGCTGGCGACCCACCCCGACGCTCGTGACATCGAGGTCGCCGGCATCGCCCTCGAAGACGCCTTCATCACGATCACCGACGGCCTCGCGGCCTGAAGGGAATGCTCGAAATGATCAAGTACCTCGCTCTCGAACTCCGGCGCTCATTCCGTGACCGCCGCTACCTCCTCCTCGTGGCCGGGTGGCCGGTCGCCGCTTACCTGCTCTTCTCCACCGTCTTCGGAGCCGCCGCAGACAGGACCGAGGGGTTGTCGCCGACCGTCGAGATCATGGTCGCCATGGCGTCCTTCGGCGCGATGGGCGGTGTGCTCCTGGCGTCGGGTCCTCGTCTTGCGATGGACCGCCAGACCGGCTGGCTGCGCCAGCTCCGGCTGACGCCGCTCTCGCCTGCTCGAATCCTCACGGCCCGCCTGATCTCCGCGATGGCCTTGAGCCTCCCGGCGATCGTCCTCACCTTCATTGCCGCGGTCCTCGTCAAGGGGGTCACCCTTCCGCTCTGGGAGTGGCCACTGCTGGTGCTCGTGATCGCCGCCGGTTGCCTGCCGTTCGCTGCTCTCGGGATCCTCGTCGGCACGATCGCCGATGGCGACGGCGCCCAGGGCCTCACGATGGCCCTCTACCTCGTCCTCGCCGCGCTCGGCGGCCTGTGGATGCCGGTGCAGATCCTGCCGTCGGCATTGCAGACGGTCGCGAAGACCCTGCCCTCGTATCACCTCGCGCAACTCGGCTGGCATATCGCGCAGGGCGTCGCGCCCGCCTTTGGTGATGCTCTGGTCCTGCTCGCCTGGTTCGCGGGTGCGGCGCTGTTGGCCGTCGCAGCGTCGCGCCGGCTCACGCTGCGTACCGCGTGAGGCTGGCATAGCATCGTGCGAATGGCCGGCACACTCGAGTCGACGCGCACGGTCGGCGGACCCGACAACATGATGTGGCCGATTCCGACCGCCGCGCGCCTCGCCTGGGCGGCGATCTGGCTCGTGTTCCTCGGCTATCCGATCTCCGACATCGTCGGGGCCGGATACTCGCCGACCAAAGCGGTTATCGCATGGATCTGCCTGGTCGGCTTCGCAGCCACCTATCTCCTCGCGATGTGGATCTGCCTGTCACTCGTCCCTCGCGTGGCGACCGGCGTGCTGCTGATCCCGCTCCTGGCGGTGTTTGTCGAAGGGATCACGCTCACGCTGGTGTTCCGCGGACAGTGGAGCGGCATCCTCGTGTACTGCGGCGTCGCAGCAGGGTGGACACTGCGCTGGCGCTTCCTCGTCCCGGTCCTGTTCGCGCTCGGCGCGTTCATGGTCATCTCCGGTGCGCTCATCGGCTACGACTGGGCGGACCTCGGCTTTCTCAGCTTCCTCACGGTCGCACTCGGTTTCACGATGCTCGCGTTTCGGCGTCTCATCGCCACCGTGATCGAGCTCCGTAACGCGCGCGCCGAGGTGGCCCGTCTCGCCATATCGGACGAGCGGTTGCGCATCTCTCGCGACGTTCATGACATTCTTGGCCACAGCTTGTCGGTCATCGCGCTCAAGGCACAGGTTGCGCGGCGTCTCATGGAAACCGATCCCACAGCCGCCGCCGACGCCATGAGTGACGTCGAATCCGTTGCGCGCGAATCGCTTGTCGAGGTACGGGGCATGGTCACGGGGTACCGGCAACGTTCGCTCGCCGACGAGTTACAGGGCGCACGTGATGTGCTCGACGCTGCAGGCATCGCCTTCGCAGTCACGCGCGACACGACGGTTCCACCGGCACCGGTGGACAGCCTGCTCGCGTGGACCGTCCGCGAAGGCGTCACCAACGTGCTGCGCCACAGCCGGGCGCATCACTGCGAGATCTCGCTGTCCTCGAGCGATACGGGCTTCACCGTCGCGATCGTCGATGACGGCGTGGGCGGCGTCGCACATGCAGGTGGCACCGGATTGCACGGGCTGCGCGAACGAGTCGGCGCAGCCGGCGGCCGCGTTGATGCGGGTCCGGGCGAAGGCGGTGGTTTCCGTCTCCAGGCATACGTCCCGCAGGCCGCCGCATGATCCGCGTCCTCATCGCCGAGGATCAGGGAATGGTTCGCGGCGCGCTCGCGACCCTGCTCGGGCTCGAGCCGGATATCGAGGTCGTGGCGCAGTGCTCGCGAGGCGATGAGGTTGTCGAAGCGGCGCGAGTCGCGCAACCTGACGTTGCGTTGCTCGACATCGAGATGCCGGGGATCGACGGGCTCAAGGCCGCCGCCCTGCTGCACACCGAGCAGCCGGAGTGCACGATCCTCATCCTCACCACCTTCGGGCGTCCGGGATATCTCCGTCGCGCGATGGAGGCAGGCGCAACCGGTTTCGTCGTCAAGGACGGTCCCGCGGATCAGCTCGCGGTATCGATCCGTCGCGCGGTCGCCGGGGAGCGGGTGATCGATACCGCACTCGCCGCCGCGGCGCTGAGCGACGGCTCGAACCCGCTCACCCCGCGAGAGCGCGACGTGCTGCACGCGGCGTCGGGAGGCGCGACGATCGCGACCATCGCAACGTCGATGTTCCTGTCGCAGGGGACGGTGCGCAACTACCTCTCATCCGCGATCCAGAAGACCGGTGCGCGCAACCGTCTCGAGGCAGTGCGGACCGCCGAACAGCACGGCTGGCTGTAGCGGTTCCGGCGCTCAGTCGACGTACAGCGCGGTGAGACCCTCGGGCTCGAGCGCAGGTCGCGCCAGTGCGAGAGGCACCGCACGAGCCAGCGCACGCGCCGGGTCGACCTGGATGAGTCCTTCAAGTGCGATGGCGTCGCTGCTCAGGACACGAGCGCCGGCGACGTCGAGCGCCGCGAGCGCGATGCGCTCGGGATGCGCCGCGTTCCCGGCGCGCGCGACGTAGAGCGCACCGCGACCGGCGTCGGAGACGAGCCAGTCGTCGGATGCCACCGGCGGCTCCGCGCACGCGATCACCTCCAGCGTGCCAATGCCGTACAGCGGCAGACCGCGAGCATGGGCAATGCCAAGCGCTCCCGCCATCCCGGCGCGAACGCCCGTGTACGTCCCGGGTCCGGTCAC
>JBEKKP010000020.1:0-69001 GCA_050010655.1 Candidatus Dormibacteria bacterium | reverse complement strand
AAGCATGGGATTCAAGGAACCGCGCTGAACCTGCCGAAATCCAACAACGACCGGGCAATCGGCGTGTTCCGCGCCGCACTGGACGAGCAGCCCGGCGCCGCCATCGGTGGGCACTCATACGGTGGACGCATGGCGAGCCTGCTCGCCGCGGAACAACCCGTGAGCGCGCTCGTGCTGCTCAGCTATCCCTTCCATCGGCCGGGACATCCCGATGAGCTGCGCACCGCGCACTGGCCGCGGATCAAGTGCCCCGTCCTGCTGCTCTCCGGCGACCGCGACCCCTTCGCGACCATCGACTTATTGCGTCGAGAGGTGAGCAAACTGCACGACGCGGAGCTGGTCATCTACCCGGGTCAGCGCCACGGGTTGCTCTCCGTTCGTGTCGAGGCTGCCGCGCGCATCGCGGCGTTCCTGGTCAGCCGCACTTAGCACCAGCAAACAAGCTCGCTGGGACTGCGGCTACACCCGAAAGACCCGGCGAACCTCACCGAGGCCTTCGCCGAGCGCGTCGATTTCCTCGTGCGTCGTGTAGAGATACACGGACGCGCGTGCCATCGACGGCACGTCGTAGCGAGCCATCAGCGGCTGGGCGCAATGGTGTCCCGCGCGGACCGCGATGCCCCTACGGTCGAGGATCGTGCCCACGTCGTGCGCATGCACGTCCGCGAGGTTGAAGCTGACGACCCCGCCACGGGCTTCGAGATCACGCGGGCCGAATATCGTGATATCGCCAACTTCGTCAAGAACATCGAGGAGGTGGCGGGTGAGCGCGAGCTCGTGCGCGTGGATCCGGTCGAGCCCGATGCCGTCCAGGTAGTCGCACGCGGCGGCGAGACCGACTGCGCCGGCGACGTCCGGAGTGCCTGCCTCGAATTTGTGCGGCACGGTATTCCAGGTGCTGCGTTCGAGCGTGACGCGGCTGATCATGCTTCCGCCGCCCATGTACGGCGGCATCCGCTCGAGCAGCTCGGGACGTGCCCAGAGCACGCCGATCCCCATAGGCCCGCACATCTTGTGGCCGCTGAATGCGATGAAGTCGCAATCGAGCTCACGCGCCGACACGCTCATGTGCGGCACGGACTGGGCCGCGTCGAGACAGACGAGCGCTCCCGCCGCGTGCGCGCGTTCGGTGATGGCGCGAATATCGTTCACCGTGCCGAGCACGTTGGATTGATGCCCGATCGCCACAAGGCGTGTCGGCGCTGCGAGCAATTCGTCGAGCGTGCTCAGGTCGAGACGCCCGTCCGCGTCGATGTCGATCGCGGCGAGCGTCAGACCACGACGCTCGGCGGCGAGCTGCCACGGCACGATGTTGCTGTGGTGCTCCATCACGGTCACGACGATCCGGTCGCCCGGTTCGAGCAGCTGCATCGCGTATGAGGACGCAACGAGGTTGATCGCCTCGGTGGTGTTGCGCACAAAAACGAGACCCTCAGCCGGCGCGTCGATGAAGGCCGCGACACGAGCACGTGCATTTTCGAAAGCGTCGGTGGCCTCATTGCCGAGCGTATGGACTCCGCGGTGCACGTTCGCGTTGCTGCTGGCGTAGTACCGGTCGATGGTGTCCACCACCGCTTTCGGCTTCTGCGACGTCGCAGCCGAGTCGAGGTACACGAGCGGGTGTGTTCCGACCTTGCGTTCGAGGATTGGAAAGTCGGCGCGGATGCGCGCGACGTCGAGTGCCGTGTCGGTGGCGATCCGCGTGCTCACTGTGCCGCGACTTCGTCGCTGAGCGCTATCCGGAGCAAGCCGTCGGCGGTCGCCTCGATGCGATGCACGCGCACCGGCTCGACCGCGGGAAGCGATAGGGGTTCACCCGTGCGAAGGTCGAAGCTCGACCCGTGGAGCGGGCACTCGATGACGCAGCGATCGATGTCGAGGTCGCCTTCGCTGAGCGACGCCTCGGCATGGCTGCAGGTGTCATCGAGCGCGTAGAAGGTGCCTTCGACGTTGAAGATCGCGACTGGGGTCTCGTCGATCTCCACTCGCGCGGCGCATCCCGGAGGGATATCGCCGGTGCGGGCCACGTCGACCCAGCCGTCACTCACTGGACGTCCGCCGCGACCCCGGCGACCGTGCCGCCGGCAATCTCCGCGTCGAGCAACGCTCCGGCGAGCTCCGCGAACCCGCGATGTGGGACGCGGTCGAGGACATCGTCCATGAAACCGCGGACGATCAGTGAGCTGGCCTCCTCCGGCGGCACGCCGCGCGCCATCAGGTAGAAGCGCTGATCCGAGTCGATGTGACCCGCGGTCGCGCCGTGGCCGCACTTGACGTCGTTGGCCTGGATCTCCAGACGCGGAATCGAGTCCGCCTTTGCGCCCTGGCTCAGGAGCAGGTTGCGGTTGGCGACATACGCGTCCGTGTGCACCGCCGTGGGTGCCACTTCGATCATGCCGCCGTACACCGACCGGGCGTGATCGCGGACGGCCACCTTGAGCAGCAGGTTGCTTCGAGTCTCGCGGCCACGATGTGCCTGGAGCGACTGATGGTCGAAATGCTGCGTGCCGTCACCGAAGCAGATACCAAGCACGTCGGCCTCGCTGCCGACGCCGTCGAGCATCACCTCCCACCATGCTTTCTGCAGGCGGGCTCCGAGGGTGACGCCCATGAATCGCAGCTTGGCGTTGGCGTCGAGCACGGCGCGTTGCAATGCGATGTGCCAGACGCCCTCACCCCATTGCTGCACGGTGTCGTAGTCGAGCCGGGCATCGCGCGCAGCAGAGAGAATCACCATCGCGTCACTGAGGAGCGCCGCAGGACCTGTGGGTGAGGCGTACGCGTCGATGACCGTCAGCGCACTGCCTTCGTCGAGTACGACGACGGTCGACGGGAACACCGCGCGGTCGGTGCCCGCCGCCGGATGGGCGATCCAGACGGGCACGAGTGCCTCAACACCACGAGGGACGTACACGAACACGCCGCCCTGCCAGAGCGCATTCCAGAGGGCACCGAATTTCGACTCGTCCACACGAACCGCCGCGAATGCGCGCTGCACGAGCTCCGGATGGACGAGCGCCGCCTCTTCGAGGGTGGTGACGATGATTCCCTGGGCGAGCAGCGTGTCTGCTCCTTCGATGGGATTCGCGCCAGGGGAATCGATGATGAACGCCGCAGTCGGCGCCGCCCGGTCGCGCTGGGCGCGCATCGCGTCGACGACTGCGGTATCAACGCTGTCGATCGGCGTGAAACGCTCGGGATGGAGCGCCGAGATATCCGTGCGCCGCCAGTCCTCGTCGCGCTGCGACGAAGGCATGGGGATCGCCTCGTAGGCGTCCCAGGCGATGCGACGGCGCGCCGCGAGCCATGCCGGCGATGACTCAGCTCGCGCTGCCGCGACCTCTTGCCCGAGCGCCGCTGCGGGCGAATCGGCCAGCGGCGTCGTCACCCGATCGCGCCCTCCATGGAGAGGGCGAGCAGACGGTTGAGCTCGACCGCGTACTCCATCGGCAGCTCCTTGACGAAGGGCTCGAAGAATCCGTTGACGATGAGCGCCGTCGCGTCCTGTTCGGGGATGCCGCGCGAAGTCAGGTAGAAGATCTGATCCTCACCGACCTTGCTGACGCTCGCCTCATGTCCGATCGTGACGTCCGGGTTGTCGATGTCCATGTACGGGTACGTGTCGCTGCGCGACTCCTCGTCGAGGAGCAACGCGTCGCAACGGACGCTCACCTTGACGTTGTGCGCCTTGGGCAGCACCTTGATGTGACCGCGATACGAGGTTCGTCCGCTGCCCTTGCTGATCGAGCGCGACACGATGTTGCTGGTGGTGTTCGGCGCCACATGGATCGCCTTGCTGCCCGCGTCCTGATGCTGGCCGCTGCCGGCGAACGCGGCGCTCATGACCTCGGCGTGCGCACCCTCGCCCATCAGGTACACCGACGGGTATTTCATGGTCACCTTGGAGCCGAGGTTGCCGTCGATCCACTCGACGGTGGCGTTCTCGTTGGCGATCGCCCGCTTGGTCACCAGGTTGTACACGTTGTCCGACCAGTTCTGAATCGTCGTGTAGCGGATTTTCGCGCCCTTGTGCGCGACGAGTTCCACCACCGCGCTGTGCAGCGAGTCGCTCGAGTAGTTCGGAGCGGTGCAGCCCTCGATGTAATGAACCGAGGAACCCTCGTCCGCGATGATCAAGGTCCGCTCGAACTGGCCCATGTTGTCGCTGTTGATCCGGAAATAGGCCTGCAGCGGAATATCGACCTTGACGCCCTTCGGGACGTAGACGAACGATCCGCCCGACCACACGGCGCTGTTGAGCGCGGCGAATTTATTGTCGTTCGGCGGAATGACGGTGCCGAAATACTTGCGGAACAGTTCCTCGTGCTCGCGCAACCCGGTGTCGCAGTCGCTGAAGAGCACGCCCTGCTTCTCGAGATCCTCGCGGATGCTGTGGTACACGACCTCCGAGTCGTACTGCGCACTCACGCCGGCGAGGAATTTGCGCTCAGCCTGAGGAATGCCGAGACGGTCGAACGTCTGCTTGATGGAATCGGGGACGTCGTCCCACGACCGGCTCATCTCCTCGACGGGCTTGACGTAGTAATAAATATTGTCGAAATCGAGGCCGGACAGATCCGCGCCCCACGTGGGCATCGGCCGTTTGCGGAAATGGTCGAGTGCCTTGAGGCGGAATTTCAGCATCCATTCCGGCTCGCCCTTGTGCTGCGAGATGGATGCGACAACCTCGGGCGACAATCCCTTCGCGGTGCGAAACACCGAGACGTCGACATCGGAAAAGCCGTACTGGTAGTCCTTGGTCAGCTCTTTCGCCTGAATCGCCATCGCGAATCTCCTACGCGGTGGCGGCCACGGCCGTCCCGAGAATTGGTTCGTAGCCCTCGCGCTCGATCTGTCGCGCAAGGTCCGCCCCGCCGGAGGTGACCACGCGCCCGTCATGAAGGACGTGCACGCGATCCGGGTGTAGATGTTCGAGGATGCGCGGGTAGTGGGTGATCACCAGGACACCCATGTCCGGCCCGCAGAGGCGCATGACGCCGTCGGCGACAGTGCGCAGCGCGTCAACGTCGAGGCCTGAGTCGGTCTCGTCGAGAATCGCGAGCTTGGGACGCAGCATGGCGAGCTGCAGGATTTCCATGCGCTTCTTCTCACCGCCGGAGAACCCGTCGTTGATGTAGCGGGAGCGGAAGCTCTCGTCGATCTTCAGCTCCTGCATCTCCGTGCTGAGACGGTTCAGGAACTCGCGCGCGGGCATCTCCTTCCCCTGGGCGCGCAGCGCCGCGCGAAGGAAGTTCACCGTGCTCACCCCGGGAATCGCGGTCGGGTACTGGAAGCAGAGGAACAGGCCCAGCCGTGCGCGGGCGTCGGCGGTGAGCGGGAGCAGATCCTCGCCACCGAACGTCACCGAGCCACCGGTCACCACGTACTTCGGATGACCCATGAGCGTGTACGCGAGGGTGCTTTTGCCCGAGCCGTTCGGCCCCATGAGCGCATGGATCTCGCCCTGCGCCACCTCGAGGTCGACCCCTTTGAGGATCTCCTTGCCCTCGACTGTCGCGTGGAGGCCGGAGATCGAAAGGACCGCTTTGCTCATCGTGCCGGCTCTGGGGCCGGTGCCATCGAGTCGATCAGCGACTGATCGGCCACGAGTTCGGCAAGCGTTGTCTGGCTGAGCACCGCATCGATGCTCTGCTTGAGGCGCATCCAGAGCCCGCGCGACGCGCACTCGCCCTCGCGCTGGCATGTGCCGCTGACGTAGCTGTGGGAGACGCATTCCACCGGGGAGACCTCGCCCTCGATCACTGTGACGACGTCGAGCACGCTGATCTGCTCGGCCGGCCGGGTGAGCGCATACCCGCCGTGCACGCCGCGCGTGCTCTCGACGAGCCCACCGCGCCGCAGTTGCGAGGCGAGTTGCTCGAGATACGCGAGCGGCAGGTGCTCGACGCGAGCCACCTCGGCGATGCTCAGAGGACCGGCGCCATACGCCTTGGCGAACTCGGTCATCATGCGAAGCCCGTAGTGAGCCTTTGAACTCACCCGCATCGAAAACGAAGCTGCGGCTGGGGCGCTGGGATCGGATGTGTGCCGGTGCGAGGCGCCTCGCGCCGGGCTCGAGAGAATCCCGACTGTCATGGTCAGAATTATACCCGACCCGCCCTTCGTCCGAGAGGGATCCGGCCACCGCTGCGATATTCTCGCCGGGCGGTGAAGCCACTCCCCCACGCTCGTTTGCCGATCCTGCTGGCAATTGCGGCTGCCCTGCTCGCAGCCTGCGGCGGATCGTCGAGCCCCAACACGACGACTCCCACGCCGCTGACGGTTGCCCAGATCCAGGCCCGCTACACGGCGGCCGCGACCCACTACAACACGGGTGAGGAGCAGATCGCCACGACCGAGAACGGTGTCTGCGACGCGGGCAGTGCGACGGTGTCGCTCACCGCGTGCCAGACAGCGCTGAGCGGTCAGCGGCAGCTGACGATCGCCTACGACAACGCACTGCGGGCGATCCCCTTCAGCGGAAACGCCACTACTGAGTCAGCCCGGCTGCTCGGAGACGACGCCGCCATCGAGAAGCTCCTGGAGCAGGCCGCCACCGCCCCCGCCATCACCGTGATCGCCACGCTTCAGGCGCAGGTCATCCCGCTGCTCGCCACGGCCGCCACGGACGCCACGGCGCTGCGAACCGCGATCGGCCTATCTGCCCCGGCGTGACCACGCTCTTCCTGACGTGCGGCCCGCAGGGGTCGTGACCGGTCAACGACCCGCGACAGCCGCGCCGGCGCCCGCCCGTACTCTCGCGACCGCCCTGGCGATGATTGAGGCCGCCGCGTCCACGTCCTGCGTAGTCGTGGATCGGCCGGTCGTACAGCGCAGGGCGCCGGCGGCGAGTTCGTCCGAGTAGCCCATTGCTCTGAGCACGTGCGAGGGGAGCGGCGCGCCGCTTGCGCAGGCGGAGCCGGCCGACGCCTCGACGCCGTCCATGTCGAGGGCTGCGAGGAGCACGTCACTCCGAACGCCCGGGAGCGCGAAGGTCGCGAATCCCGGAGCCTTCGCCGATGCATCGGCCGTGACGATCGCGTCCGGCACGTGCTCGCGCACCGCGGCGATGAGCCGGCGGCACAATGCGACCTGGCGTGCGGTTTCCTCGGCGCGCACCCGCTCGGCCAGCTCTGCAGCGGCGGCGAAGCCGACAATTCCGGCGACGTTCTCGGTTGCGCTGCGGCGGTTCCGCTCCTGTCCGCCACCGGTGTTCTGCGCAGCGAGCACGACGCCATGGCGGATCCACAGCGCGCCGACGCCTTTGGGCCCGTACAACTTGTGCGCGGAGACAGACATGAGGTCGACACCGAGCTCCGCCGGATGGAACGGGATCCGGCCGAGTGCCTGCACGGCATCCGTATGAACGAGCGTCCTCGGGTTGCGACGACGCACGGCGTCCGCGATCGCGGCGATGTCCTGGATAGCGCCCGTCTCGTTGTTGACGAACATGACTGAAACGAGCGCGGTCTCGGGCGTGACGGATTCGGCCACGGCCTCCGGGTCGACACGGCACTCACGGTCGCATCCAACGATCGTGACCGTTGCCATCCCGGTCTCCTCGAGGTGGCGCGCCGTCTCGAGGATGGCGTCATGTTCGATCGCGCTGATCACGATGTGACGGCCGCGCTCGGCGCCCCAGCGCTCGAGCACGCCGCGGATCGCCAGGTTGTCGGCTTCGGTGCCGGAGCCGGTGAAGACGATCTCACGCTGCGCGCAGTCGAGCAGCACGGCGATGCGATCCCGTGACCGGTCAACGGCCGCGCGCGCAGCCCGGCCGGACTCATGCACCGAGGACGGATTGCCCTGCGTTACCGTCAAGTACGGCAGCATCTCGTTGAGCACCTCGGGGGCCAGCGGCGTCGTGGCCGCATGGTCGAGATGGATGCGGCTCATGACTGGTGCGCACGCGCCGCCGCAATGGCCAACCGGACACGCGCGATCACGGAGTCGGTGAAGCCGGTGGTCGAAGCCTGGCCGCCGAGGTCCGACGTGGCGATACCGGCGCGCAGCGCGTCGAACACCGCGTCACGGATCACTGCCGACGCACGCTTGCAACGATCGTCGGACGCGAACCCGAGGAGTGCCGACGCCGCGAGGATCATCGCCATGGGGTTGGCGACGTTCTTGCCCTCGAGGCTCGGCGCAGTGCCGTGCGGTGCCTCGGCCATCACCACCGAAGGGACGAGCGGGTCGTCGCCGAAACCAAGCAACAGCGACTCGGCTCCGGCGATGCTCCCGAAGAGGGGCAGCACCAGGTCGCTCAGGCAATCGCCGTCGCGGTTGAGGGCGGGGATGACAAGCGCATCGCCCGCGCGGCTGAAGAGCAACGCGTAGGTGGCGTCGATCAGCTGCGGCTCGTAATCCACCTCGGGATGACGTCCCGCGGCGGCGTCGAGCTCTTCCTTGAACATGCCTTCGTAGATCCGCGACACGGTGAACTTGGGGCCACCGAACACCCGGGCATGCGTGCGCGCCGCATGAACGAAGGCGAATTCCGCAACCGCCCGGCACGTCGCGCGCGAGATGTGCTCAGTGCGGTACGCGATCTCGTCGCCGTCGTCATCCTCGCGCCATTCCTTGGCGTTGTAGGCGTCATCGACCGCCATTCGCACGATGCTGATCGGCGCACTGACCCCCGCGATGCCGGCGACGCCAGGAATCCGCTGCCCGGTGCGCAGGATCACTCGTCCGCCGACACGCTCGCGGAGCAGTGCGTTAGGGCTCCCGACATCGGAGCGATCGGTTGGCGTCACGGTAGCTGCCTTGAGCCCGAAGCCCGCCTCGCGCATCGCATCCGCGGCCTCGCCGACCACAGCGTTCGCGGTCTCGCGCCGATGCGCCAGTGACAGGTCGAACGTCTGCAGCTCGAGTTCCACGTTGATCACGTCCGGGTGGATCACTCGGAGCGCCTCGTCGAGGAGTTCCTGGCCGGTCTGGTCGCCCCGGAGAACGACGATGGTGGTCACGGGCAAAGCGTACGTCGCCACCTGGACGCGGCGACCGGTCCTCGCGATGCCATCATCGCCGCGTGGCGAACTCGGTGACCGCGCGAGACGAGGAACAGCAGGAGCAGCGCCGGCCGGGCGCGGTCCTCTACGTCTATACGTGGGACCTGGCGCTCGCGATCCTCGCGCTCTTCGTGACGCTGGCGCCGTTCGCCGGCGCCGTGCAGAGCAGCTCAGGCGCTAAGGCCCTGCCGTTCTCGGCGCAGATCGTCGAGGCGGTGGCGTATGCCGCGTTTGCGGCGACATTGATCATCCTCGCGTCTCTGTTGACGCGCCGTCACGCCTGGATTCGCACGGTGCAGATCGGCACCTTCGTCACGCAGATTGCACTGGCGGCCGTTTCCGAGGTCGTGTTGGCAGTCTCGGGCAACAGCGCAGGCTTGCCCGGGTTGCTCGGCACGCTCATCCTCGCGCTCCTCGACGTCCTGGCGATCGTGATCATGACCGACCGTCGCGTGGTGAGCTGGTACGACAAGCCGTCGGCGGTTCCCGTCTACGTGTGGGCAACGCTGGGGATCTGGGTCGCCGGGAGCAGCGTCAATATCGTGCTGGACGCGGTCTTCCACTGACCGCGACCCGCCCTCGCACGCTGCGTCAGATGTAGGTCAGCAGGTCCTCGACGATCTCAACGAGCTCGTCGTGGCGCACCGGCTTCATCATCACCGCGGCGGCGCCGAGTTGCTGAGCGCGCTCGCGGGCGCCGATGTCGCCGGCGGCCGTGAGGATGACGACCCCGGCGCGAGGATGCTCCGGCGCGAAGCGGATCGCCTGAAAGAGCTCGAGGCCGTCCGTGTCCAGGGTCGCATCGAGGATGAGCACGTCCGGCTCGAATGTCGGAAGCTCCGCGCGCACTTCGCGAACGGCTTTCGCCCAGTGCACGTCGTGACCGAGCACGGTGAATCGATTGATGATCTGCTGAGCGACAGCGGCCTCATCCTCGGCGATCAGGATGCGGGCGCGGGCTGTCGGCATCGCCGCGCATCGTAGGGAAATGACGTGTCCGTGTGCCCGCCTTCGTCGCCCCAGTGCGGCCGCGTACACTGGCGCCGGCGATGCCGTTGCCACCTCACGTCCTGCTCGGCACTGAACGTTCCCGTCGCGGTCGTTTCGACGGAAACCGTTTCACTCGCTGGCTCCACCGTCCGGAACGCCGGCCGGCCGCCGCGATAGCGGCAACCCCTGCTGCGGCACCTGCTGTCGCCACCCCTGCCGACACAAAGGTCGACGCCGGGACCCGAGCGTTCTGGGCCGGAAGCGAGACCGCGAATGTCACCTCGCGAAGGGCCGCTGCACTCGTCGATGCGCACGAGCGTGGGCGTGCACCAGCCGGATCGCGGCCGCCGGGGAACCCGGCATTCAGCGAGGCGCTCTTCGTGGAACTGATGCGGGCGAACCAGTATCGGCGCGCCTTCTCGCTGCTCAGCGAGGACTGCCAGCTCAGCTGGGGCTCGCCGGAAGCGTTCGCCGAGGCGCAGGGAGCGTCCGCGATGCGCCGCCTGCGCGGCGTGAGCGTCAAGGAGGTCCGTTATCTTCCCGAGTGGACCGAGACGTCGCGAGGCAGGACGTATCGCGACGTCGCGGAGCTCGATGTGGAGTATGAAGTCGGCGATCCCGAGCCGATCGCGCGGATCCGCCGGGTGGTGCATCTCGTGCCCGGTGGGGGCCGCTGGCGCTCGATCTGCTACCCCATGTAACAGCGAGTTACCAACGGCCGCACTCCCAGCCGCGCGTGGGACAATCCGTCGGTGCACGCTGCAGCCACTCGCTCCCAACCCGGTCCTCTGGAGCGGACGTGTCTGGAAATCGCTCGCGTTGAGCGAGAGGCTGCCTTTCGTCGCGAGCGGATCTCGCGCACCCGTCTCCGGGTTCGCGAGGCTGACGAGCTCATCGACCTCATCGAGGAATGCCGGCTCCGGTCCTTCCGCCTGATCCCGGCGCCACTGTGGAGTGCGGTGGTCCGCGCAGTCGGCGCGGTGGATCCCGGTCTGCGCGACCGACTCGGCATCGACCGCGACCCGGACCACGTCGCCGACGTCCTTTTCGAAGCGCAGGAAGTGCTCCTGATGCGCGCGTTGGAATCGCGCCGCCCGAGGCTCGCTCCGATCATCCCGCTCTTCGGGGATCGGAACCGAACCGTCGCCGCGGGCTGACGAACCCACGACGTGACCTGGGAGGTCGCGGTCGCCGGGACCTTCCACAACGACGACCTGACCACTCCGGCAGGCCGGCGTGACGCCCTCGGTGGGTCTGCCGTGTACTTCCCGCTCGCTGCGTCTCGCTACGCGCCGGTTCATGTCAACGGCATCGTCGGCTCCGATACCGAGGCTGCGTTTCGCCGGATCCTGGCCCACCCAGGGATCGATCTCGACGGCATGGTCATCAGCGGCTCGCCGACGTTTCGCTGGCACGCCGTACACGACTTCGAGCGCTGGGTGACGTCCGACGAGTCGTCCGAGCCGGGGTGCGACCCGGAGTGGGTGCCCGTGCTGACCGAGCGCTCCCGCCGATCCGAAGTGTTCTTTGTCGCCAGCATGGATCCGACACTGCAGCGAGCCGTGCTCGAGCAGTCCGCGGCGTCGCTGATCGGCGCCGATTCGATGACCGAGTTCATCGAGACCCGCCGTGACGACGTGCGATGGCTGATCGAGCGTGTCGACATCCTCTTCCTCACGGCATCCGAGCTGGCGGCGCTCACCGGGGACGACGACTGGCAGGTCTCCGCCTCCGGCCTGTGCGGCACGGGCCGGCTGAGAGCCGTTGTGGTGAAGCACGGACCGCGCGGTGCGGCCTGCGTGACCGCCGCCCACGTCGTCGAACTGCCGGCTGCCCCGGTCGCCAGGGTCGTAGACCCGACCGGCGCCGGCGATGCTCTTGCAGGGGGCTTCCTCGGGTTCGTCGCGAAGGCCGAGCGCAGCGACGACGCCACGTTCGCCGCGGCGCTCGGGGAGGGGATCCGCTGCGCCGCGGAGGCGATCGTCGACTTCGGCACCGGTGGGCTGACCGCGACGCTCGCCGTATGATCGCGGGCGAATGGCAACGCGGCCGCGCGATCTCGGGACTCCGATCGATCGCAACCTTGCCCTCGAACTAGTCCGGGTCACCGAAGGCGCCGCGATGGCGGCCGCCCGGCACATGGGGCGGAACCAGAAGGAGCAGGCGGACCAGGCTGCCGTCGACTCGATGCGGCGCAGCCTCGGATTCGTCGACATGGATGGTGTCGTCGTCATCGGTGAAGGCGAGAAGGACGAGGCGCCGATGCTGTACATCGGCGAGCAGGTCGGCAACGGCAATCCCCCGGCGGTCGACGTGGCCGTCGATCCGATCGACGGGACTCGCCTGGTGGCCCGCGGTATCCCCGGAGGCATCGCGACGGTCGCGCTCGCCGAGCGCGGCTCGATGTTCCACACGCACCTCCACTACATCGAGAAGCTGATCGTCGGACCGGCCGCCGCCAAGGTCATCGATATCACGGCGTCGGTGGCACAGAACCTGAAGCGCATCGCCAAGGCGGAGGACCGGCGCGTCGAGGACCTCACCGTTGTCGTGCTCGACCGCGAGCGGCACGAGATACTCCTCGACGAGATCCGAACCGCCGGTGCCCGAGTGAAGCTGATCATGGACGGCGACGTCGCTGCCGGTCTCATGGCGGCGATGGAGCACCGCACCGGTATCGACGTCCTCATGGGGATCGGCGGCGCTCCCGAGGCCGTGCTGGCCGCCTGCGCCATCAAGTGCGTCGGTGGCGGCATGCAGGCGCGCGTCTGGGTCGGCGAGAACGAGCGGAGCGTCGAGGAGCGCGAAGGCAAGCACGCCGGCGACGTCCTCGAGCTGGACGACCTGGTCGCCGGCGACAACGTCTTCTTCGCCGCCACCGGGATCACCGCCGGGGAGTTGCTTGAAGGCGTGCGCTTCCTCGGCGAGGATCGCTGCCACACGCAAAGCCTGGTCATGCGCTCGTACTCGGGCACGGCCCGGTATATCGACGCCGAGCACAACCTCGCCAAACTGCGCCGGCGTCGCGATCCAGTCGAGCTGGCATCGAAGGGAGAGCTCAGACCGTCTGACGCCTGATCCGGGAACCGGGGCTTTCACTGGCACGTTATGACCGAAGTGCCAGAATCGAGACGCGGTATGAAGGTACGAATCCGCCCGAGCGCGAACCTGATGCGCTGGTTCACGCCGGGGCTTCACGTCAAGCGCTGGTTGCTGCTCCTGTTCGTGGCGGTCGTGATGATCAGCCTGGCTGCGGGCTACCTCCTGCGCGATCTCTACAGCGCATCCATCGAGTTCCCGCCGTGGGTGCAGGACGCGACGCTGCAGTTCCTCCCGCGGTTGATCCGCGCTTTGTTCTTCGCGCTCGTCGGAGTCGGGCTCATCGTGCTCGCCTTCTACAAGCTGAGCCAGTCGATCCTGGGGCCGTTCCTCCCAGGGCGCGGCAGCACGGATCGCGGTCTTGCCGAGCAGCTCTACAAGTTCCGCTCGCTTGCCAAGGGTCCCCGGCTGGTCGCGATCGGTGGCGGCACAGGGCTCTCCGCGCTGCTCAGAGGCGTGAAGAAGTACACCGGCAACATCGTGGCGATCGTCACCGTCGCCGACGACGGTGGTTCGAGCGGACGCCTGCGCGAGGAATACCGCGTCCTCCCTCCAGGCGACATCCGGCAGTGCCTGACGGCGCTGGCCGAGACCGAGCCACTCATGACCGAACTCTTCCAGTACCGGTTCGGCGGCGAGGGTGCACTTTCGGGGCACTCCTTCGGGAATCTCTTCATCACCGCGATGGCGGAGATCACCGGCGATTTCGAGCACGCCATCCGTGAGTCGGGCCGGGTCCTTGCCGTTCGTGGCCAGATCGTCCCGTCGACGCTCCGCGACGTCGTGCTCTGCGCCACTGCCGGCAGCGAGGTGCGGGTGGGCGAGTCGAAAGTCCCATACGGCGCCGGGCACATCGACCGCGTCTTCCTCGAGCCCGCGGATGCCGAGATCAATCCCGAGGCCGAGACGGCAATTCTTGCCGCCGAATTGATCATCGTCGGGCCGGGATCGTTGTACACGTCGATCCTGCCCAACCTCCTCATCGAGGGAATGGTCGAAGCGCTGCGCGCGAGTCCGGCGGTGAAGGTGTACGTCTGCAACATCGCGGGCCAGCCCGGGGAGACGATGGGCTTCTCGGTGAGCGAGCACCTCAAGACCATCGAGGACCACGTGGGCGCGAGCCTCTTCGACTACGTGATCGTCAACAGCAACACGGGGCTGCCGCTGCCGCCTTCCGCAGTCGAGGCCGGCGTGACCCGGGTCGGGTTCGACCGCGACCAGGCGACGTTGCAGCCGGTGAACTACATCCTCGCCGACGTGGCCTCGTCGCAGATTTCCACGCACCATGACCCCGAGAAGCTGTCCAAAGTGATCATGAAGAGGATCTGGCGCTAGTACAGCAGGTCGTGGCGGACGCGATACGCCCACTGGTGGGCGCCGCGTTCCGCGATCGCGTTCCACGCCGCATACCGCGTCCGTCGAATCGGGAGATCCCACGTTCCGACGTACTCGGTGATGTGCTCGCTGAATCCCGACTTGAATCGATACAGCCCGTACAGCGGATGCGACGGGTTGAGCTCACGTGCGGGCGGTACGGCAACGAGGTCATAGGCTTCGATGCCGCGGGCCTTGAGCCAGCGCATGACCTCCCACTGGAGCAGGTGCGGCGCCATCACCGCCGCGTGTTCCTTCGTGGATCCGCCGTCCTTGTACCAGGCCTTTCTGCCGATGTACGTGGCGAACACTCCGGCGAGCACCTCGCCGTCCAGCGACGCAAAGAAGAGCTGTCCCTGTCCCGCCGCCGCATGGAGCCGCCAGTAGCCGGCGAAGTACTCCCTGCTGCGCAACGTAAAGCCAGCCCGATCGCGGGTTACCGCCATCAGGGAAAACATGGTGTCGATGCTCGCGCCGTCGAGCGGGACCGGTTCGACGACGACGCCACGCCGCTGCGCGAGGCGGATGTTGTAGCGGCATTTCGGCTTGAACGACGCCAGTAACGCGTCCTCGTCCGGCCGCAGGTCCACGATGATCGTCGCCCTGCTGATCTGCACATCGTGGCGGGACTTCTCGAGGCCAATGTCGCGCAGCACCGATGTCGCCGCATCGGTCTGCTCGATCTCCGGCTCGATCTTGATCGCAAACGCAGAACCTGCCGTGGCGCGGAGTCCGTCGAGCACCATGGGCAACTGTGCAATTGCGCTGACGCCAGGGCCTTTCGGCACGTAGCCCAGCACCCCGAGCCCAGGAACTGTGTGCCGGAGTTCGAGCACGGCAATCGCGGGATCAGTCTCGGAGACCAGGTAGCGCGGTGACCATCGATGTGCGCGCTTGAACTCGCCCCATGCGCGTGTCTGCAGAATTTGCCCGCCATCCGGGTTCCCGGCAACGAGATCGTCCCACCGGCCGAGTTCCGTCGACGTCGCTGCCCTCACCGTCGCAACCGCAACGCAGTTCGGTAGAGGCGGTGCCGCAATGAGCGCACCCCGAAATCCCATGTCCCGGCACGCTCGACGGCCTCGCCGCCGAACGATCGCTTGAACTGCGTGAACCCATCCCATGCGTGTGGCGAAGCTTCCGCGGCGGCTTCGCGAGGTGGAGCAATTCCCCAGAAATCGAAGCGATGAGCACCGCTCTCGCGTGCGTCGAGGATCATCTGCCACACCAGCGGCGCCGCGGCCTGGAGCCTGCGTCCGGAGTCCGGATCGGAAACGGCGTGTGCGTAGTAGCGCGTCCCGGAGAAATCGAAGCAGAGCGCGGCGGCAACCGCCTCACCTTCCGCTTCTGCGAAGTACAGCGTAGCTGCGTGCTCCGGCAAGAGTGTCCGCGCCACCGCGCGGTGATACGACTGCTCCTGGCCATGAAATCGCCCCGCTGCCGCGCCCTTTTCCTGGAGGCGGAGAAAGATTTCGATGTCGTCAGGATCGGCGCTGACGCGAAATGTCAAGCCGCGGCGTGGCGCTGCGTTGATCGCGCCCCGATGCCCGGCGCTCAATCCCCGCCGCAGAGCGGCCTCGTCAGGTGTGAGGTCGAGAACCCATGTCCAGCGCGGTTGTATCGATCGGCTCGGCATCGGATTCGTCGCTGCCAGCGCAGGCAGCGCAGCCGCTCCAGCAGGCTCTGCGCGCACGAAATCGAGCGAGCGGGCACGCGCCGCATCCACCGCCCCCGCAAACGCGCCAACCATCGCGTCGCCCGACATTGCGGTGGGTCCGTGGGGCACGTACACGTAGCGAGGAAAACGCCCAGCACGAATAGCGCCTGCCCACATCCACTCTTCATCGCGCGCCCAGATGACTTCATGGCCGAGCGCTCTCTGGACACGCTGCCACAGCGTGCTCTGCAGGAAGTGTCCACCCATGCGCTGCAACGCGATATCCCAGTCGGCATCGGCAACGCCGGTCTGTCCCGACGGCGCGTTATGCGACGCTAGCACGGCACTCGACACGATCGATGTTGAGAAAGCACATCGGTTTTCCTTACAATCGCGGCCGTTTCCCCGTCAACACTTTGGAGAGAACGCATGGCCACAGTCGTCACACGCGACGTGCTCGCAAAGCAACTCGCAGATCGTGCAGAAATCACCGTCACCGCAGCGCGCGATGAGGTTCGCTGGTTTTTCGACACAATCGCACAGTCCCTGGAAAAAGGCGACGAAGTTCGCATCCACGGCTTCGGCAACTTCAAAACCGCGCAGCGCGCTGCGCGTCTCGGTCGCAACCCGCGCACCGGTGAGGCGGTCAAGGTTCCAGCTCGCCGCGTGGTTCGGTTCTCCGCCAGCACTTCGCTGTCGAGCGCAGTGAAGGGTGCGAAGGTTTCACGCCGGGCGAAAGCCTGATCCATCAGGTCGGATGATCTGACGCTCGCCGCGCATGCGGCGTCGTCCTGGGTAAGCACGCACGCATGCTACGGGGAGACATGCGAGGATGAGCCCGATGACGCCGGCGCGGCGGGCGCGATGGCCGTGGGTGGTCTGGATCTCGGCGGTTGCCGCGATGCTGATTGCCGCGGCGTCCTTCTCCGTGATCAAGGTGACCGCACGGCTGCCGGTTGCCACTGTCCAGATCGACGTGCCTGCCTCGGCCGTGCTCACGGCAAGCCGGCCGGCGACGCCGATTCCTGTTCCCACCGCAGGCAGTTTCGCCCTGAGCGCGAGCATGCCGGGAGAGGTCGCCAGCCACGCGGCTGGCGTGGTGCGCCCGATCGGGTCGGTTGCGAAAACGATGACGGCGCTTGTCGTGCTCAACGATCTCCCCCTGTCCCCCGGCGCGAACGGACCGTCGCGAGTGATGACCGGGGCGGACGTCACGCTGTACCACCAGGCTGTCGCGGAAGGCGGATCGAATCTTCCGGTGCAAGCGGGCGAGGCGCTCTCCGAACGAGACCTGCTGCTCGCCCTGCTCCTGCCTTCCGCTGACAACATCGCCGAGAGTCTCGCTGTCTGGGCGTCGGGGAATCGAACCGCGTTCATCGCAAGCCTCAACGCCACAGCGGCTGCGATGGGTATGCACAGCACCCATTTCGCCGATCCCAGCGGTATCAGCACGAACACCGTGTCCACGGCAAGTGATCTCGTGATCCTTGCCAAAGCGGTCACCGCGAATCCCACGCTCGCCGAACTGGTGTCAGTGCAGCAGGCGAGTTTGCCCGACGGCATCGTTCTGCACAACCTCGACATCCTGCTGAGCAAGAGTCCCACGTGGCTCGGGATCAAGACCGGCTGGACCGGCGCCGCAGGTGGGTGTCTGCTGTTCGCCGCGCGCAAGTCCTTCGGCTCCACGCCCGGCGTGTCGGTGACCGTGTGGGGGGCGGTCCTGGGCCAGCCGCGGGCGCGTGCATCGGATCCCGCGCACCCTGAACTGGGGGCAGCCTTCGCCGCCGCCGAGAATGCGTCGGCGGTCGTGCTCAACAGCTACAGCGCTGTGGACCTCAACCAGGCGATGCCGGCGATCACGGGAACGGTCTCGACCGCGTGGGGCGACGCCACGCAGACGGGGCTGCTTGCCAACGCGCAAAGCGATGTGGTGCTGGTCCAGTCGGGAGCGGTGCTGCGGTTCAGCCTCACGAAGCAATCACCAGCGGTGCCGTTCGGGCCCAGCACGATCGTGGGTCACGTGATCGGTGTGCTGAACCCGACGACGTCGATCACGTGGCGCGTCGTCGCCACCTCCGGCATCAGCGCGCCGTCCTGGACGTGGAAGCTCTTCCACTGATGAGGCGGGTCCTACCAGGCGGAGTCGGTTCGCTCCGCGGCGTCATGGAGCGCGGCGAGCACCTCCGCGTCGTGACCAGCGAGGTCGGGAGCGACACGCAGGCTCTCGACGCGCTCTTTCGCCGTGACCATCTCGAGCTCGTGCAACCCGAGGTTCGACTTCATCGACAGATGGCCCTTGTACGCCTCGAGCGGTGTGCGCCACTTCTGGCGAAGCGCGTGCGGCGACAGCTCGCCGGCCTTGACCACATAGCCCGTTCCGCTGCGCGCCGGGAAGAGCCGGAACCGGAACGCGTTGCGTCCGGACTTGGCACACTGCTCGCATCTCCCGTATCGCTCGTCGGGGATCTCCGGGCGCTTGTTGCAGACGCGACACATGCACCGAGGATAACGTGAGGCCGGTGGCTGACGAGACGACGTTGCGCACCGAGCGGCTCCTGCTCCGACCCTGGTGTACGGCCGACCGCGTGGCCTTTTCGGCGCTGAACGCCGATCCACGTGTCATGGAGTGGTTCCCGGCGCCGATGACCTCGGCTGAGTCGAACGCGGTTGCGGATCGGATCGAAAAGCAGTTCGAGGAGACCGGCTGGGGGCTCTGGGCCGTCGAGATCCCCGGCGTGGATCCATTCATTGGATTCGTGGGGCTCAGCCCCTCAGAAAGCACGCTCGGATTTCCTTCGGTCGAGATCGGATGGCGCCTGGCCGCCGAGCACTGGGGCAACGGCTACGCCCCCGAGGCGGCCGTTGCAGCACTCAGATTCGGCTTCGAACACCTCTTCCTCGACGAGATCGTCTCCTTCACGTCCGTCGGCAACGCGAAGTCTCGGCGGGTCATGGCCAAGATCGGCATGAAGCACAACCCCGAGGACGATTTCGACCACCCGCGCCTTCCAAAGACATCGCCGTTGTCGCGCCACGTTCTCTATCGGATCACTCGCGGAGAGTTCCTGGAACGCCGACGCTCTGTCCATACCTGAAGATCGCGGCGATCCTCCTGCTGGAAAGATCACCGCATCGGTGCGAGAATCGGAACGTGGTCTGGATCATGAAGCGTCGGTGGTGGGTCCTCGCCGTTGGCGTCGTGCTGTTGGCTCTCGGACTTGCGCTCCCCGGTCCGCTGGAGGGCGTCCGCGCGGCCTGTGCAGCGCTGGGGTTCGTCATGACCTACATGGCATCGCTGTCGTTTCTGCGTGTCATGAGCGTGGCCCTGAGAGCCCGACATGCGGCTCATCGACCTTCGAACTCACACTGACGGCACCGTCACCGCGTGCTGGTTTGACACGACGGCGGGCAGCACCTAACATGACGGCCCGTTCGCTTTTTCCGCTCAACAGGAGCAATAACTGGTGACAGCAACACACGGCATCGGAACCGGGCTCACACCCGCCGTGGGACGAGTCCGCACATCCGGGGTCGCTCCTTGAGTATCTGAGCATCGAATAGCTCCGCTCACAGGATCGTGCGGCCCGGGTCGGCACGGTCCTTTTTGTTTGTCCAGAAGAAACATGAATGTGAGTAGGAGAAATCGGTGTCCAGGGTAGGTAACGGCGGCGTAGCCGTCGAAGTGACACAGCTGGTCAAATCGTTCCGGAGGGAGCGACGCGGACGTCCGTGGAAACGGCGCGAGCAATCGAGCCAGCCCAAGCGCGCCGTCGATTCGGTCGATCTTCTCGTCAAGGACGGTGAGATGGTCGCGATCGTCGGGCTCAACGGCAGCGGCAAATCGACATTGCTTCGCGTCCTCGCAACGCTGACGATCCCAGACGAAGGCACGGCGCGCGTGTTCGGGCATGACGTGGTCGACGACGGCCATGAGGTGCGCCGTCATGTGAATCGCGTCTCGGTGGAGGCAAGCTTTTTCAAAGAGATGAGCCCGTGGGAGAACCTCTCCTACGCAACACGTCTCTACGGGCAGGGCGGCAAGGGCAACCGCGATGCGGCGGTTGCGGCGCTGACACGCCTCGGGCTTCCACGAGACACCATCGACAAGCCGATGAAGCAGCTGTCGCGCGGGCAGCAGCAGAAGGTTGCGATCGCGCGCAGCCTCCTGACGAGCCCATCGCTGCTGTTGATGGACGAGCCGACGACCGGCCTTGACCCGCGCTCGAAGCGCGAGGTGCAGGGATTCGTGCGCGACATCCGTGAGCAGTCGGGCGTGACCGTGCTGCTCAGCACCCACGATCTCGAGGAGGCAGAGCGGCTCTGCGACCGCGTGATCATCCTCGACCGCGGCCGGATTCTCGCTGAGGGCTCGCCGGCCGCATTGCGTGCCCAGCACAGCCTGAGCGGTGACGGTGCATCGCTGGAAGACGTGTTCCTGCGTCTCACCGGCAAGACGTTCGATGACGACAGTGAATCTGAAGAGGAGGACCAATCATGAGCACGCAGGTACGCGACGTCGAGATGCCGTCGCCGGGCTTGCGCTTTGAGGCAAACGCGTTCCTGGGGTTCTTCGAACGCCAGCGAAACCTCTACAAGCGTTACTGGATCTGGGAAGTCGTGTGGCTGGTGTACAGCATCGTGAGCACGCTGAGCATCGGCTACCTGGCGTCCGGGCTGGGATCGTTCAGTGGAGCGAACGCGCACGTGGATATCGCCCGGGCGCAGTTGTATCTGCTCGTCGGCTCGCTGCTGTGGAGCTATCTGTCGCTGATGTTCTTCGACGTGTCCTTCGCAATCGCGTGGGAGCGTTGGGAAGGCACCATCGAGTACACGTTCATGGCGCCGGTACGGCGGGTGACGCATCTGCTCGGGATCTGCTCGTTTGCGATCGTGTATGCGCTCCTGCGCAGCGTGATCATCCTGATCGCGATCGCGCTGGCGTTCCACCTGGATCTCTCCAATGCGAACGTCGGCTCCGCGCTGCTTGTGCTCGCGGCTGCGACATTCCCGGTGCTCGGCCTCGGCATCTTCACGTCCATCCTGCCGTTGCTCTCACCCGAGAAAGGTGAGCAGATGGCGGTCGCGGTGCAGGGCGTGCTGCTGCTCGTCTCAGGCGTGTACTACCCGATCACGGTGTTGCCCGGCGTGCTGCGCGTGATGGGTCAGGCGTCGCCCCTGACGTACACGCTGAGCGGGATCCGTTCCGCGCTGCTCAGCAACGCGGGCATCGGCTCACTGCTCGGCACCATCCTCGTGCTCCTCGTGATGGGGGCCGTGCTGATTCCGGCAGGGGTATGGGTGTTCGCTCGCGCGGAGCGGCGCGCAAAGAAGCTCGGACTGCTCAAGCGCAATGGCTAAAGATCCAGGTGATGGCTGAATGCGGGAAAGATGGCGACACTCCCGCCAGTCATCCCTCCCTCGAGCTCGCCGTCGCGGGTGAAGCCGAGCCGCTCCGCGATGGCGAGGCTGCGTCGATTCTCCATGCCGGCGTGGAGGACGACGCGCTTCGCCCCGAGCGCACCCGGGGCCCACTCAAGGAGGGCTTTGGCGGCTTCGGTGACGTAGCCCCGTCCCGTTCTGTCGGTTGCGAGCCAGTAGTGGATCTCGTACTCGGTGTCGGTGATGCGGATCAGGCCGATGACCCCGATCGCCACGCCATGCTCGGTGATCGCGTAGGCCGGCGATCCCGCGTTCCACTCCGGGAGCGCCCGATCGGCGTAGGCGGACTGGGTCTCCATCGAGAGATCGACAGCCCATGGCATCCATGGCAGCAGCTCGGTCCGAGACTCGAGTGACGCCTGGAAAAGGTCGGCGTCGTGTGCGTGGGATACGGGCTCCAGGACAAGCCGCTCGGTATGGAGCGGGGCGCGAGGGATGTCAGTCATGGCCAGCGGTAGAGGAATCAGTCAACGGCCTGTGAACGTCGAGGAGATCGCCGCTAGGAATACGTCGCCCGACGTCTCCACGTGACAGCGGCGCCGGCCACCAACCCGATCGCCGGACCAACGAAGTACGCCGCCGACCAGAACGTCTTGGGGCATGTCCCAAGCGGCACATATCCCGTCCATCCCGCCTGGCACGTGGCCGACCGAAGCGAATTGCCCAGGACGAGCACTGCGATCAACGTGGTCACAACAAACGTCGCAATCGCCACTGCGTATGTGGATCGAGCGGTCACGGCATGAGCTTATCAGCGGCGGAAACCGACTTCCAGCCCGTCTCCACGGCACCGTTGCGTTGACGAACACACTCACAGGTGGGTATATTTGTCCGTGTGAATGTCGAGGTGAGGGCCGTCGGTCTGCGAGCGATGCGCGACAAGCATCATCTGACCCAGCGCGAGCTTGCTCGCCGCCTCGGGGTCACGCAGAACTACATTCCCGCACTCGAGGCAGGCACACGCAACCCGGGGCCGAAGCTGCGCCAGTCGTTGATGCAGCTGTTCGCGTGTGACTTCGAGGATCTCTTCCAGGTCGTGATGGTCAATCCCGTGGACCATCGCGAGCAGGTGTTGCGACCCGAGGGTGGCGTTCGCGGAGTCTGAGGCGCGCCCTCACGCACCGATCGCAGGAGCCGGTCCCGCCGTCGTCCATGGCACCCCTTCGTACAATCGCGCCGTGCCAGGCTCCACTGATCTGCTCGTTCTCGAAGGTATGTCGTTCTACGGCTACCACGGGGAAACGCAGGCCGAGCGAACCCTGGGCAACCGATTCCACGTCGACGTCGAGTTGCGTATGGAGCTCGCACAAGCCGGGCGGACCGACGACATCGCCGACACAGTCGACTATTCGCGGGCCTTCAACCTGGTCCGCGAGGTGGTCGAAGACCAGCAGTACAGCCTGATCGAGGCAATCGCCGCGCGTATCGCGGCAAGCCTGCTCGCCGAGCCTGGCGTCGACAGCGTCAAGGTCAAGGTCGGCAAACAGCCTCCGATTGCGGGAGCGATCGACCGCTGCTCGGTGATCATCGAGCGATTCCGGGAAGGGAGTTCCGCATGAGCGCAACCATCGTTGACGGCAGGGCCGTCGCTGCCGAGCTTCGCGAGGAGCTCGCCGCCGATATCGTGGCCATGACGCGGGACGGCAGCCGCCCACCGTCACTCGCCGTGGTGCTCTGCGGCGACGACCCTGCATCCGCGATCTACGTGCGCAACAAGGGCCGCGCTGCCGAGCGCGCCGGGGTCACCTTCGCCCTCCACCGGCCGTCGGGAGAGAGCACCACCGCGGAGCTTGTGGCGCTCGTGCGCTCGCTCGATGCCGACGAGAGCATCGACGGAATCCTCGTGCAACTGCCCCTTCCCAAACACGTCGACGCCGAGTCGGTGACCGCGTGCATCTCGCCGGAGAAGGACGCCGACGGGTTCCACCCATATAACTTCGGTCGCCTCGCCGAAGGCCACGCGGCCGTGGTGGCGCCGGGGACGCCGCTCGGCTGCATGGAGTTGCTCCGGCGAAGTGACGTGCCGATCCGGGGCAGCCGGTCGGTGGTCATCGGGCGGAGCGCCATCGTGGGGCGCCCCATCGCGTTGATGCTCACCAACGCGGATTCCACGGTCACGATCTGTCATTCGAGGACGCCGGATCTCGCCGCCGTCTGCCGTGAGGCAGACATCCTGGTGAGCGCGATCGGGCGCCCAGGCATGGTCGACGCGTCCTACGTGAAGCCAGGCGCATTCGTGATCGACGTCGGCACGACGCCGCGTGATGGCGTCGTCCTCGGTGATGTCGACCGCCAATCGGTGGAACCGGTCGCCGGGTGGCTCACGCCCGTTCCCGGCGGGGTTGGGCCGATGACGATCGCGATGTTGCTGCGCAACGTGCTGGCCCTGGCGAGAGCTCGCCGCGCGCTGGCACGGGTCTGACGCCGATGCCATCGCTGCGTATTCGCTGGAGTGAGCAGGAGGCGCGCAAGCCGTACGCGCGCCCGTTCATGGTCACCTTCACGGCCGACGACGGCACCGACGTGGGCAGTGTCGCGCTCAACGGCGCCGATCTCCTGTACTACACGCAGTTCCAGACAGCCGTGCTCTCGCTGGCCGGCGAACTGTTCGTCGATACCGCGGTCGAAGCCTCCGGGGACTCGCAACGCGCGTGGCTGGATCGCGTCGCCGGGCTCATCCCGAAAATCGGCGTGATCGGCATCACACCGCGCTCGACATTCGACGACAACCAGGGGCGGGTCTTCAGGCTGGTGATCAACGCGGATGGCGGCCGGGCCGCGATTGTGGATGCCTCCGGACTCCTCGAGTATCAGGAGCTGCAGGCGGTGCTGGCGCACCAGACGGGTTGCCTGTTCCGCGACCTCGCGATCGAAGCCGTCGAGGACCCGTCGGACCGGCGACGCGCCTGGATGGGGGCGCTCCGCCTGCTCATCAGCCGTCCGGATCCCGGCGAGGCGATGAACGAGGCGTGGCACTGGGCGTGACCGCGACAACGTACGACCGTGCGGTGGCGGCACTGGACTCGGTCGCGTGGCGCGGCATCATGCCCGGGCTGGAACGCACCCGAGCACTGCTCGCGGCTCTTGGCAACCCGCAGACGGGGCTCCGCGGCGCCTTGGTGGCGGGCACCAACGGCAAGGGGTCGGTGTGCGCCACGGTCGAATCGATCTGCCGCGCCGCGGGCTATCGAACGGTCCTTCTGACCAGCCCGCACCTCGTTTCGTACACCGAGCGGATTGTTGTTGGTGGCGTGCCCATCGCCGAGACGGATTTCGGCGCACTCGTCGATCGTGTCTGGACCGCCGCCGAAGCTTTGCCTGAGGAACTCCAGCCAACCGGGTTCGAGGTGCTCACCGCCGCCGGCATTCTCGCGGCACGCGAAGCCGATGCCGAGGTTCTGGTGTGCGAGGTCGGGCTCGGGGGACGTCTCGACAGCACCAACGTGCTCGATCTCGGCGTCGCGGTCGTGACCAACGTCGCCCTCGATCACCAGGACCTGCTCGGGGACACGATCCCTGAAATCGCCCGAGAGAAGGCGGCGATCATCAAACCAGGCAACCTGGCCGTGACCGGAGCGACGGAGCCCGCTTTGGCGGTGATCCGAGCCCGCGCCGAAACGGTGGGCGTGACGCTCACGGTCGTCGGCGAGGATGTCACCTTCACGGGACGATCGGTGGGGCTGGGCGGCGTCGAAGTTGAGACGGTGTTCGACGGAAACCCGATTGCTGTGCAAGCGCCGCTTCGAGGCGCCTTTCAGGTCGCGAACATCGCCACAGCCGTCGCGGTCAGCGACGCGCTCAGGAAGCGTGGCGTCGACATCGATCCGAGCGCAGTGAGCCGTGGCTGCGCGACGGTGCGCTGGCCGGGCCGCATGGACTGGATCGACTCCGAGCCGCCGCTCTTGATCGACGGCGCCCACAACCCGGCCGGCATGGCCGCGATGGTGGCGTCCGCACGTGAGCTGATCGGGGGCCGGCGGTGCATCGCCGTGTTCGCGGCGATGCGCAACAAGGACGTCGAATCGATGGCGGCCGGGCTCGCGGAGCTGACGCACGACATCGTGGTCACCGCTCCGGCCGTGGAACGCGCGACGCCACCGGCCGAGCTCGCCCGGCTCTTCGATCCACCCGCCGAGATCGCCGGCGACGTTGGCACAGCACTCGACCGTGCACGCCAACGTGCCGGACGCGACGGCGTTGTCGTGGTGTGCGGCTCGCTTTACCTCGCCGGCGAGGTGATCGACCTATTGCGCGGCTGAGGGGTTCAGGCAGCGAGGACGGCGAGCAGCTTGGCCTCGAGCGACTGCTTCGGCTGGTAGCCGACGATGCGCTCCTCGGCCTTGCCGCCACGGAAGATCATCAGCGTGGGAATGCTCATGATGCCGAACATTCCCGGCGTGATCGGGTTGGCGTCAACGTCAACCTTGGCGACCTTGACCTGACCTTCGTACTGCGTCGCGAACTCCTCGACGATCGGGGCGATCATCTTGCAGGGGGTGCACCACGAGGCCCAGAAATCCACCAAGACGGGCAGATCCGAGTCCAGCACCTCTTCCTTGAAGGTTGTGTCGGTAACGGTGATCGGGTGGGACATGTGGGTCTCCTGGTGGTCGGGCAGCCGCTGATCCATCGTACTCAACTGGCGGCGTCAGTCGAAGCGGATTTCGTTGTGGTGGTCGAACCTTCGGATACGGGTGTCTTCTTCTCGGACTTCGAGGAGTCGGACTTTGCGGAGTCTGCCTTCGCGCCGTCGGCTTTGGCCCCGTCGTTCTTGGCGCTGGCAGCGCTCTTCGACTCGCCGCTGTCCGACGTGATCGACGACGAGGACGCACCCCGGCTGTCGGTCTTGTAGAAGCCCGAACCCTTGAAGACGATCCCCGCCGGGAAGAACTGCCGGGTCGCGGCAGCGCCGCAGTTGGGGCAGGGCGCGCCGGGATCGTCGCGCATGGACTGCCACACCTCGAACTCAGTCGAGCACTGTGGGCAGCGGTATCCGTAGGTTGGCAATCAAAGGTTCCCTGTTCGCGGTTGAACGCTTCAACAATACCCGCTGGCGACCTCGTGCCAAACACACCGAGGTCGCAGTGGCGTGATCACACCTCGAAAAGCGCGAGCCCGGTGGGCACTTTCGGATAGAAGTACGTGGACTTCTGCGGCATCGTCTCCCCGGCGTCAGCTACCGCGATGACCTCGCCGGCGCTGACCGGCGAGACACCGAATGCGAGCGTCGCTTCGCCGCGACGGACTGCGGCGTCCAGTTCTCCGGGATCGCGCGTGTACGCGAGCGCGCCGCCGCTGATCATGTCGCGCGACACCCCAGCGGGACCGAGCACCTCGGTTTCAAGCACGGCAACGTCGAGCCGGTCGCGCGGAGAGCCGTCGAAGCGCCGTGGGCGACGGAGCACCGCTGCGCCATCGTGAGCGACGACTGCAAACGCGTGGTGCGTCTCGTGCATCGACGCGGCCGCAGCGAGGGCTGCCCGTCCGTCTGCGGCGGGCAGCGTCTCGTACGCATCGTCGAGCCGCGCCCACAGGTCGTCGAGACTGAATGCGATGCCAGGTCCGGGGCGCACCAGCCGATGCGTCGGCAGGATGGTGATTCCCGGATCGTCGGCCGCGGTGAGATACACGAGGCAGCGCTCAAACGGCGCGTCGTCGGGGGCGTCCGGGTCCGCCGCGCGTCGCTCTGCCGCATATGCCGCCGCAGTCTCGTATCGATGGTGGCCGTCTGCCACGTAGAGCGCGGCGCTGCGAAAAGCTGCGGTGATCGCTGCGACGTGTTCCGGATCCGCCACGCGCCAGAGCAGCAACTTCTCCGAGGCAATCTCACCATCGATGCGTCCACCGAGCAAGGCCTGGCCGGTCGCAACAGCATCGAGCGTCTGCGCAATATTGCCGGCGCCCGTCCACACCGCGAAGATCGGGCTGGTCTGCGCTCGGGTGGCCCGCATCAGCGCGAGCCGGTCCGCCTTGGGGCCGCGAAGCGTGCGCTCGTGCGGACGCAGGTCTGACGATTCCCAAGGCCTCGCGCCAACCGTGGCGAGCACGCCGCGCCGCCGGCGCTCATCGCCGTCGGGATGTTGAAACGAGTGGTCGACCACGTAGAAGCCTGCGGGCGCATCCCTGACCAGGATGTCGAGCTCGACCCATGACGTCAGAAACGACGCCGCGCGCGTGTACTGATCGTCGACGCCTTCGATGTCCGCGGGATACGTGACGCCCCAGTCGATGCGCACGATGTTGCGCAGGTCGCGGCCGTACAACTCGTCGCGCTGCGCCGGCGTGATGACGTCATACGGCGGCGCGAGCACCCCACCGAGTTTCACGTGCTCCGGGTTGAAACGCGTCCCCGCAAACGGCTGCACTGCCGCCATCAGTGTGCTTCCGTCGCGGACGGAGCGTCAGGCGTCAGAGCCGAACCTGGCGCAGCTGGTCGAGCATCGCGGTCTCGCGCACTTCCTCGAGCAGCTCCGGGCCAACCGGATCGTCGATCTCCATCAGCATCACAGCATGGCCGCGCGGCCTGTCTCTCCCCAGCTCGATACCCGCGATATTGATGTCGTTGCGCGCGAGCAGTGTGGAGACGGCGGCGATGACGCCGGGACGGTCCTGGTGCGTCACGACCAGATAAGTGCCAGACGGCTGCATGTCAACACGGAAATCATTGATGCGCGTGATCCGCGACCCGTCATCGAACTGCGTGCCGGCAATGCGAAGCGTCTGCTCACCCACAACTTCGACGAGCAGCGTTCCTTCGGGGTCGACACTGCGTGTCGTGTGGCGCTCGTCGACGGCGACACCCATCGATGTGGCCACGACCTTGGCGTTGACCGGGTTCACCCGTGTTTCGGTGAAGTGCGCGAACAGCCCGCGCAACACGTGCGCGGTGATGATCGACGTATCAATCCCCGCGAGCTCGCCGGAGTAGCTGCACACGACATGGCGCAGCTTTCGCCCGTCGAGCTGCGCCGCGAGCGAGCCGATCTTCTCGCCGAGGACGAGATACGGCTGCAGCCGGGCCAGTTCCTCGGGCAACACTGTCGGCGCGTTGACCGCGTAGCGCGGCGTTCCACCCGCAAGGTACTCGACGATCTGGTCGGCGACGTCGAAGGCGACATTGACCTGGGCTTCGCGTGTGCTTGCGCCGAGATGTGGCGTCAGCACCACCTTCTCGAGTTGGAGCAACGGGTTCGCCGGGTCGGGCGGTTCCTTGGTGAACACGTCGATGGCGGCCCCGGCGATGTGGCCCTCGGTGATCGCGTCGGCGAGCGCCTGCTCATCGATGATGCCGCCGCGTGCGACGTTGATCAGCCGCGCGCCCTTACGCATCCGCTTGAGCTCGGCAGCGCCGATGACTCCGCGCGTCGCGTCGGTCAGCGGCACGTGCACGGTGAGAACGTCGGATTCGGTCAGCAAGGTCTCGAAGTCGCAGAGCTCGACACCGGCCTGCTGCGCGCGTTCCGCGGTGACCAGCGGGTCGTGCGCGAGCACCCGCATGCGCAATCCCTCGCGCGCGATGCGCGCAACTTCGGAACCGATCTTTCCAAGCCCGAGCACGCCAAGCGTCTTCTCGCGCAACTCGATGCCCATGAATTTGGAGCGCTCCCAGAGGCCGGAGTGCAGCGAGCGATCGGCCGCCGGGAGGTTGCGCGCAAGCGCAAGCATCATCGCGATGACGTGCTCCGTGGCAGCAATCGTGTTCCCAGTCGGCGCGTTGAGGACGAGCACGCCATGCCGGGTCGCCGCTTCGATGTCGATGTTGTCGACACCGACACCCGCCCGTCCGACCACGCGCAACTTCGGCGCTGCGGCGAACACCTCGGCCGTGACCTTCGTCTCGCTGCGGACGACGAGCGCGTCGTAGTCGCCGATGCGCTCGCGGAGCACGCTCGGCTCGAGACCTGTCATCACGTCCACCTCGCCTGCGGCGCGCAGACGGGTCACGCCATCCTCAGCGATCGGGTCGGCAACAAGGATGCGCGTCACAGTGCCCGTTGCGGTGCGCGGTTCGGCGGCGATGCTCACCCGACGGTGACGGGTTCTGCGTGAGCGACCGTTCCCCGCGCAGCAGCCTGTGCCGCTGCGATCGCGAGTCCGCCTCGCGTGCGCAGCCCCGTGTCGATGAGGCCCGCCTCGAGCAGTGCAAGGATCGTGTACGCGTCGGCGTCGTCGATGAAACCGAGATGGCCGATCCGGAAGATCTTGCCCTGCAACGACTCCTGGCCACCGGCAAGCACCAGTCCGTGCGCGGTCCGCAGCGTGGTGAGCAGCGTCTTCAATGCTTCGGGCGTGTCCGCGGGGCTGTGCACGGCAGTCACGGTGTTGCTCCGGTGACCCGGCGCCGCGAGCAGTTTCATGCCCATCGCCTCGATGCCGGCGCGAATCATGTCGCCGACACGCGCGTGGCGGGCCCAGACGTTGTCCATGCCCTCCTCGCGAAGCATCGCAAGACCTTCCTGGAGCGCGAACATCACCTGCACGGCCGGCGTCGTGGCGGTCTGGTTCTTGTCCTGCGACTTCTTCTCGCGACCGAAGTCGAGATAGAAGCGCGGGTTGGTGGCGGTTTCGGCACGCGCAAACGCCGCAGCGCTCACGGCGAGCATCGCGATGCCTGGTGGAGCCATCCAGCCTTTCTGCGAGCCGGTGACCAGAACGTCGATGCCGAGCCCATCGGTCTCCAAGGGGAGGCAACCGGCGCCGCTCACACTGTCGACGGCGAGCATCTTGCCGCGGCTCTTGACGACGCCGGCAATCGCCGCGAGATCGTTGGTCACGCCCGTCGACGTCTCGTTGTGGGTCACGAAGACCGTGGTGATGCCGGGATGCTCGGCGAGCGTGCGCTCGACATCCTCGGGATCGATCGGCTCGCCAGGCGCAACCGTGAGGCGCACGACCTCGGCTCCGTAGACGTCGCCGATCTTTGCCCAGCGCTCGCCGAAGGAGCCCATGGCGCAGAACAACGCCTGCTCGCCGGGACTCAGCAGGTTGACGACGGTGGCCTCGAGGCCGCCGGTACCACTGCACGGGTACAGCAGGATGTCGTTCTCAGTACGCAATGCCCAGCGCAAGCCACTGATGACGTCATCCATCACCGCGGCGAACTCCGGGCCGCGGTGGTTGATCATGGGACGGCTCGCGGAGCGGACCACGCGAGCGGGGAGCGGGGTCGGACCGGGAACGCGGAGTTGTGGTTCACCCATAGGCCGAAGTCTACCGAAGCCCGGGTTCGGGACCGCCCGCCGAGAAAGGGAGTCGACAGCGATCCCCTATCGCCGGCCGTTCACCTGGGTCAGCGTCAGCGGTCCTTGTCTTTAGAGCGGGATGTCGTCGTACACGGATCCGTGCCGCCGCTCCGTTGGAATCGGGCGCGACCGCGACGACCCGTCACTCCGTTGTCGACGTCGACGCCTCCGAATCGCAGCACGTCGCAACCACAGCACACCGCCAAACAGTCGCACGAACATCGCGATGACAACCACGAGAACGCGCGCCACCGCATCACGAAAGAGCAACAGCAGACCGACCCCGACGATGGCGAGCAGCCACGCGATCACCGGCTCGAACTGAAATCCTTGCGTCCCCGGAATCGCCGCTGACGCGGGCGCGAATCCAGTCGAGGCAACCGCCCCGGGGTGATCGCTTCGCCAGGCGACGATCGCATTGCGCCGCGAGATGATCGCGGGCATATAGGCCTCAACGCCGTTGCGCAGGCCTTCGGCGACGTCCTGACGAAACGATGCCGTCGCCATCAGCGTGGCATCCGTGCGATTGCTGAGATACCCGATTTCGACGGTCGCGGCGGGCACGCGCGAACGGGCCCACGCCGCGTCGCCGAGAGCGACTCCACCGTCAGGGAGTCCATCAGTCGAGACCTGCGCGGCAAGCGCATCGCTGAGGGTCTGCGCGAACGCTCTGCCGGGATTGCTCGGATACAGCACGAGCGATCCGCGAGTGTTGGGACTCGCTGCGGTCGCCACCTCGACGCTCACGACCAGCACCGCGTGATGCGCTGCCGAAACCTGCTCCCGCCGGGTCGCCGACACGTACACGTCGGTGCTTCGGGTCATCACCACGTCGACGAGGTCGCCCCGCAGCAGTGCGGCGAGACGCTTACCCACGTCGAGGTCGACGTCCTTCGCGAGCAGGCCGTTGACCCCGATCACGCCGGGGTCGAAGGGGACATTCGGATTCGCCGGGGTGGGCTGGCCGCCGAAGGCAGGATCGACCGTGACGACGATCGGTGCTGGCGCCTTCGCTGCCGCTGCCAGGGCATGGGGCGTCGGACCGAGGACACCCGCGGCAATCGCGGCGGCCGGGGCTATGACAAGGATGTGGAGAAAACGAGCCCGGGGAACGCGCATGCGCCTGCGGCCCAGTATAGGAGCGGCGTGTCAGCAAAACCGCCTTGGGAAGCGTTGGGATGAATGTGATTGCGGCTGCAGGCGTCGTTCAGTCGGGGGAGGCATCGCCCGATCGCACCTTCGAGGCAATCGCGGTCCCGGATGCCAGGCGGCTCTACTCGCTCGCGCTGTCGATCCTCAGAGACGAGGGCGAGGCTGAGGATGCGGTTCAGGAAACGCTGCTCAAGGCCTGGAGGTCCTGGAACTCGGTATCAGCCATGGACCGACCGGCGTCGTGGTTGACGCGTGTGTGCGTCAACCACTGCATCAGCAGGCGGCGGCACCTCCGTTCGCGAGGATGGCCGCCGCTTGCGCTGATCGAGGACGCGGGGTCCCGAGGCGACGCCAACACTGCCGCGGAGTTCGTCGACATGGATCGCGCATATCGGCGTCTCTCGCTCAGGCAGCGGGCGGCGATCACGCTCAACTACCGGCACGGCTACTCGGTCGAGGAATGCGCTGTCTTCATGGGTTGCAGCCCGGGAAGCGTGCGCACACACCTCGCTCGCGGTCTCGCCACGTTGAGAAGGGAACTTGGCGATGATTGATATCGATCCTCGGCTTGACGGCAGGCTGCGGTCCTTCTACGAGCAGATCGAGGACGAGCGTCCACGACGTGGTTTCGAGAGCTTCGAGGTGACACGGCCGCGCCCGCATCGCCGGACGCTGCATTTCGTCGCCGGTATGGCGGGCGTCGCCATCGTCGCCGCCGGCGTCGGAGTCTTTGCAACCGAGCTGGCGGGCCGTCACAACGGAAAACCACCCGCGCCGGCATCACGTCCTCTGCTCCCGACCGAGTCACAGCTGACTCTCGGCCTTCCATCAATCAGCCACACAGAGATCCGGACCGTGCGCGGGCGCGGCGACGCTTCGCTGCCCAGCTTCGTCCCTCAGGGGATCGTGTTCATCCAGTCCGCTTGCAACGGCAGCGGAACGTTCTCATTGAATTCGCCGGGGAACGTGGTGGGCATGACGGCGGATAGCTGCGATGACGGAGTGATCAACGGCATCAGCCTTCCGGCGTCCTCGGCAATCGACGGCAAGCCGCTCACCGTGAAGATCAGCGCTGCGCCGTCGACGGTGTGGGAGATCGTCGTCGCCGACAGTGGCCCGGTCGCGCCGCTTCCGCTTCTTGGACCGTCAACAATCCCGGCCGGAGCGACCATTCTGGTCCCTTCGACCGATGGCGTCGGAACCTCAGGGATTCAGACGTTCCTGCCGACAGGTCCGTTCTACGTGCAATACACCTGCACGGGCGCGAAATCCATTGACTTCTCGATAGGCGTGGGTGTTGCGCACTTCGAGAGCGCGCCATGCGCGAAAGGCACGATCGGCGTGGAGGGAACCCCGAAACCGACGTTCGACGGTGTCACGAACCTCACGGTCGAGACCCCGCCACACACATTCTGGGAGGTCCAGGTGTACGAGCTCCCCGAGGCGACGAGCTAGCGGATCTCCGCAAACGGCAGCAGCGCGATATGGCGCGCCCGCTTCAGCGCAACCGTCAGCGACCGCTGATGGCGTGCGCAGGTTCCTGTCATGCGGCGCGGCAGGATCTTGCCGCGCTCCGACAGGTACCGGCGGAGACGCGTGACTTCCTTGTAGTCGATGAAGTCGATGTGCTCCAGGCAGAAGCTGCACACCTTGCGGCGGCGGCGATCGAAATCAGGCATTGGTCTCCAACCTAGAAGGGCAAATACTTAGAACGGAATGTCATCGGGGTCGACGTCACCGCCGCCGACGGGCACTGGCGACTGCGACGGGACTGCGCCGCCACCTGCGTCGCCGGACGGTGCACCTTCCTGACGGCCGGTGCTGTCGAGGAACTGGACGTCGTTGGCGTTGACTTCGGTCTTGTAGCGCTTCTGGCCGCTCGTGGCGTCGTCCCACGAGCGCGTCTGCAGCCGGCCCTCGACGTAGATGAGGCGGCCCTTCTGCAGGTATTGCGCGGTGGTCTCCGCGAGCTTGCGCGTGCCCTGGTTCCAGACCACGACGTCGTGGTAGTCGGTGAACTCCTTGCGCTCACCGGTTGCCGGATCGCTGCCGTAGCGGTTGGTCGCGAGTGCGAGGTTGCACACGGCGGTGCCGCTCGGCGTGTAACGGAGCTCGGGGTCGCGGGTCAGCCTGCCGATGAGCATCACCCGATTGAGGGAACCCGCCATCACACATCTCCTTCGTCGTCTTCATCGATTGCCGAGGGCACGTCGTCTGCTTCCAGATCGTCGTCCCCACCCACGGACCCTGCCCTGACAGTATCCGCGTCTGCGCCATCGATTTCAGCTTCCGGCTCGATCGGCCCCTGGACCTCCTCGATCTCGGCCTCCGGATCCGGCATCGGACCCTCGTGCACGACGATGAGGTGGCGGAAGACCGTGTCGTGGATGCGCAGCGCCCGCTCGATCTCGGCGACCTTGCCGCCGTCGAGGTGGAACACCACGAGCACGTAGTGGCCCTCGCGGAGCCGCTTGACCTCGAAAGCCAGACGGCGCTTGCCCCAGAGCGTGGTCTTGACGACCTCGCCGCCGTGGGACTCGATCAGCGCGCGCACCGACTTGACGGCAACGCGCACCGCGTCATCCTCCAGCTCCGGCCGGACGATGTACATGAGTTCGTAGTCACGCACCATGCGTGGCACCTCCTTTCCTCTGGGCTTGCGACGCCCGGGGTGCTGCGGCTGCCGAGGTGATCAGGCAGTCGCGATCCGGGCGCAGGAAAGCGTTATGTGGAAACGCTCCTCGATGAGAAGCGTTCGCAGTGTAGCAGGCACCGCTTGGAGATCCGCCGGGGCCCGAGCTCAGTCGAGCAGGAACTGCTTCGGCAGTGTCGTCAGATTCCGGCAGCCGGTCTCCGTCACGACGACGAGATCCTCGATGCGGATGCCACCCAATCGCGGGTCGTACAGGCCCGGCTCCACGGTGATGACGTCGCCGACTTCAAGGACCACGTCGGTCTCGTTGATGCGCGGGTACTCGTGGATCTCGAGCCCGAGTCCGTGACCCGTCCCGTGGATGAATCGGGCGTCGCTCTGGATGTCGCGGTACGGCTTCGGGAGCGACCCATAGCCGTGTCTCTTGAAGACTTCGCAGCACGCAAAATGGACGTCACGGCCGTTCGCGCCCGGCCGTACCGTGTCGAGCCCCGCCTGCTGCGCCTCGAGCACCGCGTCCCACATGCGCATGACCTCGGCCGGCGGCGTCCCACGCACGACGGTGCGCGTCATGTCGCCCCAGTAGCGGGGGATGACGTCGCTCTCGGTCCGGTGAGGATCCGCTGACTCAGGCCCGCCGCAACAGATCGAGTCGACGGTGCTGTCGCCGTTCTCGAGCAGGTGACGTTCCACGGTGTAGATGAGATCCGCGCTCGTCATGTTGCGACCTCGGTGCTGCAACAGCCCGTCGCGAATCTCTGCGGCGGCGATCACGTCGATTGCCTTCTGGAGCGCGGCCATCCCGGCATTCTCGGTGGCGGTGATCCACTCGATTTCCTGCGGCGTCTTGATGCGGCGTCGCTCCTGGTAGATGTCGTTCCGAGGCCGCACGTCGACGTCGCTGTGGCGCAGGTGGTCGGCCAAGACCGTGGGGAAGTCGGCGTCGACGTCGACTGCGTTCAGCCCGTGCTCGCGGCAGACCGCCTCCACCAGCGCTGCCCAACCGTCGTACTCGTTGCCACCCGGCCGGGACGGCGCGATGTCGAGCTCGACAATGCTGCGAACCGCGCCGACCGACGCTTCCTTGCGCGCGCGCCCCTCTTCCAGGGCGCTTGCCCAGAGGACGGTGTCCGAACCGCCACGGTCCACCACCACGACAGGATCGGGGACGAGAAATCCGGTGCGATACAGGATGTTGGGGTGGTGATAGCTCTCACCAAAAAGCAGTACGGGCCGGTCGTCACTCATGTGGCGGAGCGTATCAGCCAGGTGTCACGCTGTTGCCGTGGACGAGGCGCCGGAGGCACCCAGCCGTCGCGAAGGAATCGGATGGTTCATCGCCGGATATGCGGGCGTTGCTGGCTTCTTGCTCCTCGAAGCGTCGACACGTGAGCGCGGTGCGGCGTCGAGTCTCGCCGCGTCACGCGATGACCGTGGATCGACACGGATGATCGTTGCCGCGTACGCAACGGCCGCGGTCGTGGCTCCCGCGGTGCGCATGCTGCGACGGCCGCAGCTGCCACGCGCCACAGCGCCGCTGGGGCTGAGTCTCGAGATAGCCGGACTCGGGCTGCGGGCATGGTCGATGCGCATCCTCGGTAGCTCATACTCGCGCACCTTGCGCGTGCAGGGCGCGCAGCAGGTTGTGGACCGTGGGCCATACCGTTTCGTGCGCCACCCCGGATACGCCGGCGCGCTCATGATTTGGACAGGATTTGCATTAACGTCGCGCAGCTTCGCGGTCGTCGAGGTGGTTGGCGCGCTGCTGAGCATTGCGTACCACCGGCGGGTCGGGGCCGAGGAGGCCCTGCTGCGCCGCGACCTTCCCGGATACGTCGCCTACAGCAAGCGGACGAAGCGGCTGATTCCGTTCGTCTGGTGAACGCCGCCGACCCGCCTTGACGTGACAGGGCAGCACAGGCGTCTGTAGCATGTCGTAGTCCACTTTGCTACGATAGTCGGGATGGCGAAGGTCCTGGCCCAGCGAGAGCTGCGCAATCACAACGCTCAGGTGATCGATGCTGTCGCGGCCGGCGAAAGCTTCATCGTCACCCGCAACGGGGAGCCAGTGGCCGAGCTGCGCCCCGCAAGACATGTGCGTCGCACCTTCATCTCCCGTGACGAGATCGCGGAGTCAGAGCTTCCTGGCCGCGAGATCGACCGCCACCAGTTCCGGGCCGATCTCGACCGGGTAGTCGACCAGAGCATCTGACGTGGGGACGGGTCTCCTCGACACGTCCGTGGTCATCGACTGGCACAAGCCTGCAGTACGGCAGGCCTTGCCCGCGCAGCTCGCCATCTCCGCGATCACTCTTGCCGAACTCGCAGTCGGAACCCACCTCGCCGCGACGCCTGCCGAGGCTGCCAGGCGCCAGGTCCGCCTCCAAGAGGTGGAGTCGGTGATGGAGCCGCTGCCATTCGACGCTGCGTCTGCCCGCAGCTACGGGCAGATCGTGGCCGCGGTCGTCGCGGCGGGTCGAACCCATCGCAGGCGGGTTGCGGATCTGATGATCGCCGCGGTCGCACACTCCAACGGGCTCGACCTCTTCACGCGCAACCCGGGCGACTTCGCGGGCCTCGACGACCTGATGACGATCGTCGGCATCTGATTCAGCGTCCGGCCCAGGGGCATCAGGAGCGTGCCCTGTGAGGTCGAGGGTCCGTGATCTCAGCCAGAGCGCAGGGCTTCGTACCCTCGGGTGACGGCGTTGTGGATACGATCGTCCACCTCCCACGGCCACTGGCCTTCGGCCGCCGCACGTTCGGTCGGGACGCCGAGCGAAGCGAGATTCCGGACCATCTCGACGATCTCGCTGATTTCGTCTCGCTGCGTCTGGACATAGGTCCGATCGACAGCGATCCCGTGGCCCGGGATCACGAGCGTGCGCTCGGTCACCAACTCGAGCAGCACGTCAAGGGTGGCCGGCCACTCGAGGGGCCACGAGTCCATCCCAATCCACGGTTTTGCCGACTCCTCCACGAGGTCGCCGACGATCACAACATCGGCATCGGGCACCCGGACCACTATGTCGCCCGAAGTGTGGCCGCGGCCGAGGAACACCAGCTCGATGATGCGGTCGCCCAGATCCACGACGTGCATGTCGGAGAAGGTCTGGTCGGGAATCACAACCTCGGTCGCGGCGATCTCATCCCGGTGATCGTCGGTGGAGTCCGCGTACAGCTGCTTGATGCGGTCACTGCGCTCGGTCAGCCAGAGCGCCGCCTCCTCGTGGGCGTGGATCGGCACGTCCCGGATGGCCTCCCGGAACGCCGCATTGCCGAACGTGTGATCCCAGTGCCAATGGCTGTTGACAACGTGGGCCACGCGACCCACCCCGAGACGGCCGAGGTCGTCAAGCACGATCCGCCCGGCGGCAGTGGAGCCGTGTGTGTCCACAACAACCAGTCCTCGGCTGCCACTGATCGCGGTGACGTTGGCGTCCGCCCATTCGTACCGCGCCACCCACACGCGATCCGCCACCTCCGAGAAGTCCGGCATCCCCGACACGATAGCAGCGGGGACTCTCGTCATCGTCACATGACTTGACTGTCAATAAGATTGACGAATCGCTTCGCGGCCTCGTATGCTGAAGTCATGACAAATCCTGAGACCGAAACCCGTGCCATCGACGACGAGGTTGTCCTCCCCGCACTGCTTCGCTGGGCCCGCGGGAGCTATGCCCAGGCCGTGAGCGCGCAACTCGCCGCGGCCGGCTTCGATGACCTCCCCCGCAATGGATCGTTCGTTCTTGGCGGCATGGTGCGAGAGAACGCGTCGGCAGCCGACATGATTCATGGCCTCGGGGTGAGCAAACAGGCGGCAAGCCAGCTGATCGACACACTCGTCATTCGCGGGTACCTGACCAGGGAGATCGATGCGAACGATCGCCGGCGAATGAACATCAACCTGACCGAGCGAGGTCGCGGGGCGGCCCTGGCGACCCGAGCCGCGGTCGACTCGATCGATGCCGAACTCGCCGGCATGATCACGCCGGAGCAACTCGCCGGGATGAGAGCAGGTCTCACGGCTCTCGGTCAGATCAAGACACGCTCGGCTCACTCACATCCACACGCTCACGACGAATGATGTCGCGTCCGATCGTGAATGGTGGTCAGCGGGGGACTCGAACCCTCGACCTCGCGGATGTGAACCGCGCGCTCTAACCAGCTGAGCTAGCTGACCCCGGGGCAGAAGTCTAGGTCAGTCCCCGACCAGCTTCGTGTAGCCGGCTTCGTCGAGCAGGTCGCCGCCGTCGTCGCTCGCGCTCTCGAGCCGGAGCATCCAGCCCTCGCCGTACGGATCCGAGTTCACGAGCTCGGGCCGCTCCGTCAGGGCGGCGTTCACCTCGGCCACGGTGCCGCTCACCGGCGCATACAGATCAGAAGCGGCTTTCACCGACTCGATCGCGCCGAACTTCGTGCCCGCTTTGACCTCTGTTCCCACCGCGGGGAGCTCGAGAAAGATCACGTCACCGAGCTGCGCCTGAGCGTGGTCGGAGATCCCGATCTTCGCGTTCGAGCCGTCGACATGCACCCACTCGTGGCTTGCGGTGAACCGGTAGTTGGAGAGATCGGCCACGTTCAGGCTCCCTTGGGGCGGCGATAGAAGGGCAGGGGCACCACCGTCGCCGCGGCGAGGGTGCCTCTGATGTCGACGGAAAGCGGGGCGTCCGCCGGGACGTCGCCGTCCAATGATGCGGTGGCGATCGAGTGGTCGAGCGTGAAGCTGTAGGTCCCGCTTGTGACTTCGCCGGCCGGTTCGCCGTCGACGAGGACTCGCTGCCCGTGGCGGGCGATGGCACGGCCCTCCAGCGTGATCCCGACAAAACGCCGTGGCGGGTGCGACGGGTCGAGGTGCGTCAAGGCGTCGCTGCCGATGAACTCCCCTTTCTGGAGCTTCACGGTCCATCCCAGCGAGCAGCTGTACGGGTCGGTGGCGTCGTCCATGTCCTGGCCGTAGAGCCGCAGGCCGGCCTCGAGCCTGAGCGTGTCGCGAGCGCCGAGGCCGCACGGGATGAGGCCGTCGTCGGCGCCCGCCTCGAGCAGCGCGTCCCAAAGGGCCGGAGCGTCAGCCGCGGCGACATAGAGTTCGAAACCGTCCTCGCCGGTGTATCCGGTTCGGGACACAGAGGCGGCGACCCCGGCCACCGTGCTGTCGGTCGCGTGGAATGGGCGCAGTTCGGCAACGGGGTCTGGGCACATGCCACTGACCAGCGCAACAGCCCGCGGGCCCTGCACCGCGAGCAGGGCAACGGCGTCGCTGATGTCCTCGAAATCGCTGCCGGCGTTGTGCGCGCTCATCCACGCGACATCCTTGCCCCGACAGGCGGCATTGATCACGACCATGTAGCCGTCCGCCTCGCGGTACACGACCACGTCGTCCACGATCCCGCCTGATTCGTGGCACATCACGCCGTACAGGGCCCCGCCGACCTCGAGGCGGGCTACGTCATTGGTGACCAGCCGTTGGACGACGTCGAGCGCGCGATCGCCGGTGAAGCGCACCTCCCCCATGTGCGAGAGATCGAAAAGCCCGCACCGGGTGCGCACCGCCATGTGCTCGTCGCGGATGGTCGAGTACTGGAGTGGCATGTCGAAACCGCCGAACTCGACCATGCGTGCGCCGGCGGCCACGTGCTGTTCATACAGCGGAGTTCGCAAGGCCATGGGCTCGCGAGTGTAGTACGTTCCCAGACCGCTCCAAATGATCATTGCCCTCATCGTCGTGGCGGCCGTTGTGGTCGTCCTCTGCATCGCTCTGCTGGTAGCTCGCCATCGCACCTTCGGCGTGTCTCTCCCTCGGGTGCGGGGCAGGCTCGGGGTCACGGGCATCGCCGCGGAGGTCACCGTCGGGCGTGATCGATGGGGAGTGCCCCACATCAACGCCACGACGATGGAAGACGCGGCCTTCGCGGCCGGTGTCGTCCATGCCCAGGACCGCCTCTGGCAGATGGAGGTGACCCGCCGCGTCGCCACCGGTCGCATCAGCGAGTTGATCGGCACCGACGGCGTGAACATCGACCGCTTCATCCGGCGGGTCGGGCTGCACCGTGTCGCACGTGACGAGGAGCTTCGTCTCGCCCCGGAAGCGCGGCGGATGCTCAAGGCGTACGCGGCCGGCGTGAACACGATCGGCCAGTCGAGCCATGCGCTCCCGCTCGAGTACCGCCTGCTGGGCGTGACCCCGGAGCCGTGGGAGCCCATGCACAGCCTCGCCACGCTCAAGCTGCTCGCTCTCGGCCTGAGCATGAACTGGGACACCGAATTGCAGCGGCTTGAACTGCTGCGCGCGATCGGGCCGGAGCACGCTGCCCGCCTCGACATCGTCTACCCGGATGCGAATCCCACGATCCTCGCAAGCACTGTCAAGGCAGCCGGGGGGACCGACACCCGGTCCCAGCTGCTGGCGATGTTCCGCGAGGCCGCGCGCTGGATCCCCACCGCGGGCGGGATGAGCAACTCGTGGGTGGTATCCGGCGAGCGCACCTCCACCGGCCGTCCGATCCTCTGCAACGACCCGCACCTGGTCCCGGGAATGCCGTCGATCTGGTACGCGGCGCACGTCCGGGCCGGCGAGGACTTCGAATCGACCGGCGTGACCATGCCCGGGATGCCGTTCGTGATCATCGGTCACAACAAGCGCGTTGCCTGGGGGTTCACCAACTCCTTTGCCGATTGCCAGGACCTGGTCATCGAGGAGTTCGACTCGCCCGCCGGCGACCATTTCCGTACGGAGCGGGGATTCGAGCCGACGCGGCGGCTGCGCGAGATCATCCACGTCAAAGGCTCCTCGGACGTGCTCGAAGAGGTGGTGGTCACCCGCCACGGCCCGATCGTCGAGCGCATCGAGGACCCCGAGCGGTCGATCTGGCGCGGCCTTGCATTGCAATGGACGGCGCTGCAACCGGGGAGCGCCGCCGAGGGGCTCCTTCGCCTCCAGCGTGCGGGCGACTGGAAGAGCTTCAAGGAGTCGTTCGCGGGCTTCGACGCGCCGTCCCAGAACGTGGTGTACGCGGACGTCGACGGCCACATCGGCTATCTCCTTTGCGGGCGTATTCCCGTTCGCAAATCAAAGCCCAGCGGGCTTCCGGTGCAGGGCTGGACAGGCGATGCGGTCTGGACGAGGTACTTGAACGTGGACGAGGTGCCGCAGATCTTCGACCCGCCGGAGCACCAGATCATCACCGCGAACAACCGCATCGTCGGGGACAAATTCCCCTTCTACATCGGCACCGATTACATGTCGGGATATCGGGCGCTCCGGATCGGTGAGCTCCTCGGCGAACGCGTCGTCGACCTCGCGTACATGGCCCGTGCGCAAATGGATCTCGTCTGCCCGCCGGCGCGCCAGGTGGTCCGGTTGCTTGGCGCCGTGCGCTGTGAGCATCCCGGTGCCGAAGCCGCACGCCGCCGGCTCGCGGCCTGGGACGCGGTGATGGATCCGCGTCGGGTCGAGCCGACCATCTACGAGGCGTTCATGGCCCGCCTTGCCGAGCACTCGCTGAACCCAGTCTGCGGCAACGCCTGGCGGATCCTCGCCGGCGTGGATCTCACCCACCCGGTCTTCCAGTATCCCGGCAACCTGGTGGGCAGGCTGACACCCCTCCTGATCGAGCGCTGGGAGCTCGGCGACGACGGCCTGTTCGAGGGGCTCACCACCTGGGCCGAAGTGGTGGCGAAGTCACTGGACGACGCTACGACCGACCTCCGGGAGCGCTTCGGACGCGGTTCGCGGCGATGGAAGTGGGGGCGCGTGCACCGGCTCGAGCTCATCCACCCGTTCGGCCGCCGCCGCGGGCTCGCATGGTTCTTCAACGCCCCTTCGATCCCTGTCGGAGGCAACACCGACACAGTCTTTGCCACGTCGCAGGTGCCCGGGCAGCCGTTCGAGACGCGGCTCTCCGCTCCGTCGTGGCGTCAGGTCATCGACGTGGGCAAGTGGGATGCGAGCGGCGGGATCCACGTCCCCGGCCAGTCCGGGCAGCCGGGATCACGCCACTACCGAGACCTGTCGCGTCGCTGGAAGACCAACCGCCAGTTCCCGCTGTACTGGAGTGCGCAGGAGGTGCGCCGCCACGCCAGGACACGGTTCGTGCTCGCCCCGCTCCCGACGACGCACGGCAAAGAGGCCGGCGGGCGAACATAGGGGTGTGACCCACTCGGAGCAGCGCGGGATCGTGCGCGGCTGCTGTCTCGGCCTGCTCATGCTCCTCGTCCTCGTCGGGGGTTCGGTCTTCGTGGCCGATCGCGCCCTGGCCGCGCCGGAGCTCGGCGCACCGCCCGCTGGACCGTCGCACGGCGCTACCGAGACGGCGATCGCGATAGCGCTGGGCAAGGAGATGGCGGCGCAACTGCTCACGTCTCCGCATGGGGTCGTCGTGCTCAGCGAGGAGGACCTCACGGTGCTCGCCGTAGCCAACAATCCGCATCCGACCGCCTATCGCGACGTCCAGGTGCGCGTGCGCTATGGGCTCGTGGTCGTGTCGGCGCAGATCTCCGCGGGTCCGTTCACGCCCACTGCGGTGGCGCACATCAGCCTCTCGCTCCAGCCGGGGACGAACGGCCCCGTGATCGTCGCGCAGGTCCCGCAGCTCGATATCGGCATGCTCGGATTGCCGGGCTTCGCCGGGTCCGGCCTTGTGTCGCAGATCGACGCGGCGCTGTCGCTGGATCGCCTCTTCGCGATCGCCCCGGCGCTCAGCCCGCTCCGAACGGACATCGAGTGCGTCGCCGTCCTGCCAGGTGGTGTCGCGGTCGGGGTGCATCTCCCCCTTGTCGCCGCCGATCCGTCCTCGTGCGGGTGACCTAAGAGGCCTTTTCCGGGGGGACGACCGCGAGCACGAACGAGGCGTGGCTCTGCACTTGTGGGTAGTTGCCCAGCGGCATGTGGTCCTCGGGGTCGGCGACCTCGCCGAAGAGACCAAGCGGTCCCCGCGTGGCCAGGGCCGTCTCGAGATACCTCGAGCCGTCGCGTCCGGACGCGGCAAGAGCTCTCGCCAGCCAGAACGTCGGAAAGACAAAGGGCGCGCAGGGATCCCCGAGCGTGTCGGCCTGGGTCTCGTGCCGATCGATGAGGCCGCCGCGGTCAAGACGTTCCACGATCAGGTCGAGGGTCGGATCGATCCGGGCGCCGAAGCGTTCCAGCCCGCTGAGCAGTGCTGCCTGGGCGAGTGCCGCGTCCGCGCCCCCGCCATCGAGGTGGATTTGTAGAGCGCCTCCGGTTTCACCAATCGCTGCCGTCGCTGCGGCGGCTGCCTGAAGCCACGCCGTCGCATCCCCCGCCACGCGATGTCGATCCGCGAGCGAGGCGGCGCCGGTCAGGCCGCTGATGGCGGTGAGCAGGGAGTGCGTATACCGGCGAGGCGCCCCGCGGATCTCCCAGATCCCGTTGTCCGGCTCTCTCCAGTGGTGCACGAGCCAGTCGGCCAGGACGGGTACGGCGGTCGCGAGTTCGGCCGGCAGCGCCGCGTTCTTGGCGAGCGACGTCGCAAGTTCGATGACCTCGCCCGGGACGTCGAGCTGCGCCTGCGCGGCGGCGCCGTTGCCGATCCTGACAGGACGCGAACCTCGATACCCGGCCAGTTCCGCGATCTCCGTCTCCACGGGCGGGGCGGTGCCGTCGATGCGCACGAGGGGGAGCGGTCCGGACTCGTTCACCACGCTCCCTATGAAGGCTCCGAGCGAGGACGCCGCATCCAGCAGACCCAGCCGGAGCATCGCGAGCGCCGCCAGCGACGAGTCGCGCATCCAGGAATATCGGTAGTCCCAGGTGCGGCTGGACCCCGGCCATTGGGGAAGCGACGTGGTCGGCGCGGCGACGATGCCGCCATCGTGGCGACGCAGGCCGAGGAGCACTGCCGCCGTCGTCTCGAGGAGACCGTCGAGACCCGGCTGCGCCGAGAGGTTGCGGAACACGGGCATCGCTTCGTGCCACGCCGACAGCGTTGTCGCAATCGAGGGCGTGCGCGGCGCGGTTCCCGCCGTGGCCAGAGTCACCGCCGCCGGACTGCCCGGATGCACCGTGAACTCCGAACGCGTGCCTCCGGCGTGCGGCTGCCATTCGGACGGCGCGTGGATCGCGACGCCGGCGCCACCGTCGAGCTCGAGCACATTGCCGAGCGTGCGCAATGAGCCACGCGCGCCAGGCCAGTCAGGCGCGGTGACGGTGACTGCCACCTCGACATCGTTGCCCTCGGTACGAAGCCTCCGAATCAACAGCGGGCCTTCGCCGAGGTCGAGTGCGTCTTCAATGATCAGTTGCGCACCACCGGCTTCCCAGACTGTCTCGAGGACGAGCGAACGAGGAAGGTATCGGCGCGAGACCACGCGCGCGTCCGGTCGCGCCGGCCGCACGACGAACGTACCGCCGCGATCCGTATCGAGGATTGAGAAGAGCAACGGTGTCGAGTCGATCCTCGGCCAGCACAGCCACGCCACGTTGCCGTCGGGATCGATGAGCGCCGCGGTCCTCGAGTCAGCGAGCAGCGCGTGCTCGCCGATCGGATGCTGCATCGCGTCAGCCTAGCCCACGCACGCCAGGGATTCGCGCTGCGACGCGGAGGGTTGCGACAACTGTGTGACCGCCGATCGCCGTGCGGATCAGACCGCGACGATAGCCAGGTGAGAAGTCGTTCCAGGGTCATCAACTGTCTGCCGGGAGCGATATGCGCGATCGGTGCGGCGACCATGTTCGGGGCGACATTTCTGCCGTACATCGGGTGGTACGGCGATGGCATAGCAACGCCCGATCAGTACCCGAACCAGGTGTACTCCACCCTCATCAGCGGTTCTGACGCGGTGTTCGTCTTCGGAACGATCTTCGTACTCGCTGCTGTCGCCACCTACCATGTCGCCGGATTTGGACGCCGCCTCAACGGCCTCATTGGCCTTGGAGCGTCGGTGGTTGCGATGGGGCTTGCGGTAAAGCTCCCGGGGACGTACCTGTTAGACGGAATCGCTTACGGCACCCCGTACATGACTGATCCGGGTGTCTACGTATTTCTCGGCGGTGCGGTCGCGTCCACCGTCGGCGCACTGCTCATGGTCGGCACCGGTTTCGTGGGCTCGCCTTCGAAGGCTGCGGCGCCCCTGCACCCGACCCCTTCCTGACGCAGCGTCAGGGAACGACGGTGACGGGAGGAATTGTGTCCGCGATGCTCGCGATTTTCTCGGCCCAGTTGGGATCGCTTGCGTAGTCGACATTCATGCCGCGCAACGTCGGGCCGTGGAAGAACGGGCCGGTCGATGTGAGGTAGTTGGCCTCGATGAACTGCGCGACGTACTGGATGCACGCGTCGAAGCTCGTGAACGTCATCGCGTCGCCGTAGGGGTTCGCGTCATCGGCGCCGAAACCGAAAAGATTGAACTTGTACTGCGCGATTGCGCTGGTACCCCAACCGGATTCGAGAATCGCATGGGCGACGAAATAACGCGCACTCACGTGATATGTCGTCTCGGCCTGCATGAAGCTGGCGCCGAGACCAGCGAGCGCTGAGCCCGCGAGGAACTGGTTGAGGCTTGCAGCGGTCTCGCCGCTCGGGAGCGTGAGGTTGGTGTCAACGGTGAAGAGCGGACCGGGGACCGGCGGGTAGATGACGTCCCGAGCGCGCGCCGCAGCAAGCGCGGCGACGGCTGCCGCAAGAGCCTTCTGCGCTTGAGAGACCTGACGGTGCGCAGCGATGTCCGCAACGAGGAGGTTCTGCGCCTGCACCTTGATGATCGCCTGCTCCGTCTGTGCCTGCTCCTCTTCCGCGGCAAGCTGCGCAAGGTCGGCCGTGTGCTGTGCGAGCGTGCTGCTCGCCTTCTGCTCCTCGGCGCCGATGCGATCGACAAGCTCCATGCTCGCCGATGAGATTTCGTTCACCTGCACGTCGCGCTGAATCGCCGCCGCGATGGTGTTGGCGGAGATGATGTACGCGAGCATCGCTTCCGATCCGCCGTTCTCGTAGGACTGGCGGAGGTACGCGGCGAGATGACCGCGATCCGCGTCGAGCTGCGCGTCAACGGTGTTGAGCGTCGCTGTATCGGCGGCAATCGTTGCGTGCAGCGAGGTGATCTGCGTGTTGATCTGCGCCAGGTGCGTGTTTGCCGCGGCAAGCGCAGCGCGCGCCAGTGCCAGGGCGTCGTCAGCGTTGTTGGCGGCGTCCTTCGCGTTATTGGCGTCCTTCGCGGCGGCGGCGGCAGCCTGCTGCGCCGCAGTGACACCCGGAGTTGGGCTTGCGGCGGCCGGAACGGCGATCAGCGTCAGCAGCAGCGCGAACGGCAGCGCGCGGACAAGACGGTGACGGGCGAACGAAAACCGGGGCTGACGCATCGCGGCCAGTCTCCCATCGGGTGCCGGCGCCGCCTCCCGATGTCATCGCGCCGTGACCGGCCGTCACGGCGACGTGACACGTCCGCAGCCGGAACATCCAAAAGAGACGAATCGATCGGGGCGCGGCTCGTGCGCGCCCGGCGAGACTAGGAGGCTTTGCGCTCCAGGAGCCGGCGGCGGATCTCGTCCGGCGCTACCAGCTCAACAACGGAACGAGGGCCGCAGCCCGGGCAGATCCGATGGCCGCCAACCGATTCGCCATCGGCGCCGTAGTACAGCACCGAGAGCATTTCACCCTTGCACATGGGGCACCGGTCGGACGTTTCCTCGTTCGTCTCCATCGCTCCATTGCATGATCGCACGGCGAAGGCCCATCGGGGAGGCAAACAGGCCACCGTCACCGACCCGGCACGGTCGCCGGCGAGCGGTAGGCTCGGCGCCATGACGTCGCATCCGACCGGCGACAGGAACGCGACTCTCGAGGCGTACCTCGACGAGCTCGACCGCTGGTCCCAGCGTCTCAACCTCACGTCGATTCCACGCGATGAGGCGTGGTCACGCAACGTGGCAGAGGCCGAAGGGCTGCTCGAGGCTGCCGTCCCTGGTACCGGGTCCAGCGTGATCGATATCGGATCGGGGGGCGGTGTGCCTGGGATCGTCATCGCGATTCTCCGACCGGACCTGGAGGTGACGTTGCTCGACGCCGACCGGCGCAAGAGCGGATTCCTCATCCATGTCGCCGGGCTCCTCGGTCTGCAGTCCGTCCACGTCGTCGCGGAGCGAGCCGAGGACGCCTGCCGGCGCGATGGAATGCGCGAAACCTTCGATCTCGCGGTATCTCGGGCGACGGCCCCGCCGCCGGTCCTCTGCGAGCTGGCGTTGCCGCTGGTCCGTGTGGGCGGCTCGCTTTGCGCGCTCGTCAGCGATGCCCGGGCGGCGACCGGAACGTGCGCTGCCGCGGCTTCGGCGTGCGGTGGCGGCGCTCCCGAGGCCTTATCGGACGGGATCCTCCGGGTTCGCAAAGTCGGGCCTACCCCAGATCAGTACCCGCGGCGACCGGGCACGCCGGGCCGCCACCCGATCAGCTAGAGACGAGACTGGATCGCGGCGATCGCCACCGCTCGCTCGTTCCACGGGATCTCACGGTCAGCGGTCTCGAGCGTCTTCTCGTGACCCTTGCCGGCACAAAGGACGGTGTCCCCCGGCTCGGCGTGCGCCACCGCGAAGCCGATCGCGTCGGTGCGGTCGGGGATGACGAAGAGATTCGTGCCGCGGTCCCCGCCCGCGGACGCCGCGCCGGCAGCGATCTGCTCGAGGATGAGCATGCGATCCTCGCCGCGGGGGTCCTCATCGGTCACCACGCTGACGTCGGCGAGCCGTGCCGCAACGGCTCCCATCGCCGCGCGCTTCTCGACATCACGTTCACCGGCCGATCCGAACACCGCCCATAGCCTCCCGGCAGTTGTCAGGCGGAGCTCCTTGAGGACCGTCTCCAGCGCCTCCGTGGTGTGGGCGTAGTCCACCACCACCGCGAACGGCTGGCCGAGCTCGATCGGCTCCATCCGGCCGGTGACCGGGAGGGCGGCTTCCAGCCCGGAGACCGCTGCCCCGAACTCGGCGCCGGTGGCACAGGCCGTCGCCAGGGCGGCGAGCGCGTTGCGGGCGTTGAAGCTCCCCGAGAGATGGAGCCGTATCTCGGCCTCACCCCACGGTGTCCGGGCCAAGAAGTGCACGCCTCCCGCTTCGGCGACCACGTCATCCCCGTGCAGGTCCGCGGAAATGCCGGGGACATCCGTGTACGTGATCCTCCTGGCCACCGGGATCTGGGCGAGCACCGGATAGCCGAACTCGTCGCCCGCATCGAGGACTGCCACGCCGTCGGGTCGCGACGACACGCGTTCGAGCAACCGCGCCTTGGCGGCCAGGTAGCGGTCTCGACTGCCATGCAGCTCGAGGTGCTCGGTGGTGATCCGCGTGAATACCGCGGCTCGGAACGCGACGCCGTCGGCTCGATGCATCTCGAGCGCATGCGACGACGTCTCGAGGGCCACGTGTGTGCATCCGGCGTCGCGGATTCGGGCGAGCTCGGACTGCAGTTCCGGCGCCTCGGGGGTTGTCTGCCGCGACGGGTTGGCGACGACCCCATTCCCAGTTCGGCGATCGACCGTGGTCAGCGAAGCGGCGTCGATTCCGGCAGCCCGCCACGCATGCCAGAGCAGCGTCGCCGTCGTGGTCTTGCCGTCCGTTCCGGTGATCCCCGCGACACAGAGAGCGCGGCTCGGGTGATCGTTGAAGGCGCCGGCCAGGTCGGATAGGGCGACCCGGGCGTTCTCGACCAGGATCAGCGGGATCGAGGCATCGAGCGGCGTCTCCGGGCGCCGCTCGGCGACCACGGCAGTCGCTCCGCGACGAACTGCGTCCGCGACGAATGCACCCCCATCGGCGCGAAGACCCGGTATCGCGACGAACAGCGCGCCGGACGACACGAGCCGCGAGTCAGAGGCGATCGCAGCGATCTCGATGGCCTGTTCCGGAGGCCCGAGCGCCGCATCGATCCCGGAATCAGCGAGCAGAGCCGCAAGTGGGCGCGCCGTACGCGTCGGATGCACCGTCGCAGTCTATGGTAGGGTCGCTCCGATCATGGCTGGAAAAAAGCAGAAACGAACCAACTCGCTCGCGGACGCACTGGCGGCAACGAGGGCCGCCCACCGTCGAGTCCTTGCACTCGCGGCCCGGCTCGAGGAGACCGAACGCACCATCGTCGCAGCGATGGCCCCCGCCGCTCCGGCAGCGTCGAGTGCTCCGGCCAAGCGCGTGGGCCGGCCCCCCAAGGCCGCAACCGCACCGGCAGCTCCCGCAAAGCGACCGGTTGGCAGGCCGCGCAAGGCCACAACCGCACCTGCGCCGGCCAAGCGAGCAGTCGGCAGGCCGCGTAAGTCCGCCGAAGCGCCGGCACCCGCCAAGCGGCCCGTCGGCAGGCCTCGCAAGGCAACCACGGCACCAACTGCAATACCTGCGAAGCGACCGGTCGGAAGGCCGAGGACGCGTCCCCTCGCGGACGCCGCATCGGCACCGCGCCCGGCCAATGGACGCCGTCGCGTAGGGCGTCCGCCGAAGTCCTGAACCGAATCCAGACCCGCTAGGTCAGGTTTCGACAGGTTTTGGGTAGACTGGCTGCATGGCCAAGTCTTCCCGCGACCTCCTCGACGAAGCGCGACGCACCGTCATCGAGGTTTCCCCGCAGCAGGTTCGCGCCGCGGCAGGATCTCGCACCCTCATTGACGTACGCGAGCGCAACGAGTTCGACGAGGGGTACATCCCCGGAGCGACGCATCTCAGCAAGGGGTTCATCGAAACCCGCATCGAGGACTCGGTCCCCAGGCACGACACGCCGATCACGCTGTACTGCGCCGCCGGCGTTCGTTCGCTGCTCGCCGCACGCGCGCTGCAAGAGCTCGGCTATACCGACGTCCAGTCGATGGCCGGCGGCTACGGCGCCTGGAAGCAAGCGGGCTTCGACTTCATCGTTCCCCGGGTGCTCACGGCGCAGCAGCAGCAGCGCTACAGCCGCCATCTGCTGATCCCCGAGATCGGCGCTGAGGGTCAGGGCAAGCTGCTCGACGCCAAGGTACTGCTCATCGGAGCGGGCGGTCTCGGGAGCCCGGCTGCGCTGTATCTCGCGGCAGCCGGCGTCGGCACGATCGGCTTTGTCGACTTCGACACCGTCGACCGGAGCAACCTTCAGCGCCAGATCCTCCACACCGAGGACCGCATTGGCATGCTCAAGACCGCGTCGGCAAAGGTCGCGCTGACCGCGCTCAACAGCGACGTCCGCGTCGTCGAGCACAACGTCGTGCTGAGCGGCGAGAACGCGCGCGAGATCTTCGACCAGTACGACATCATCGTCAACGGCTGCGACAACTTCCCGACTCGATACCTCGCCAACGATGTGGCCATCTTTGCCAAAAAGCCGATGGTGGATGGCGGTATCTTCCGTTTCGAGGGTCAGGTCACCACGGTGGTGCCGTTCCAGTCGCCGTGCTACCGCTGCCGGTATCCATCGCCGCCACCGCCCGAGGAGGCGCCGTCCTGCGCCGAGGCAGGTGTGCTCGGCGTGCTGCCGGGAATCGTTGGTGTGCTGCAGGCGACCGAGGTCATCAAGCTGATCACCGGCGCGGGCGACCTGCTCACCGGACGGCTCCTGCACATCGACGCACTCGCAATGAAATTCCGTGAGTTCCGCGTCCCGCGCGATCCGCAGTGCCCGGTATGTGGGGAGAATCCCACCATCACGGAACCGATTGACTACGAGGGTTTCTGCGCGGCGCCTGCTTCGGTCGCGACCGAGGCGGTCGGCGCGGCCGTCTGATCTCGCCTAACTGACGGGCGGCGAGCCGGCCTCGACGTGCTCGGCCTCGTCAATCAGCATCACCGGGATCCCGTTGTCCACGCGGTAACGCAGCAGGCACGCGTCGCAGCGCAACGACTCCGGTTCGACAGCGAGCGGTCCACGGCAACGCGGGCAGGCGAGGATCGCGAGCAGGTCCTTCGGCAGCTGACTCATGACGCCATTGTCGCCGGTGTGAGCAACGCCGCGAGCTGCTCGTTGACAGGGCGTGGAAGCTCGAGGTTGCTGAGGTGCCCGCAGTCGAGCTCGACGTACCGGGCACCGGGGATGGTGTCAGCAATGGCACGAACTTCTGGGGGGCCGACGATCGCATCCTGAGTCCCGGCGACCACGAGTGTCGGGACATTGATGGAGCTGAGCAACGGAGTGTTGTCGGGCCGGGACGCGATCGCTCGCTGCGCGAACGCGATTCCCGCGGGCGTGCAGCGCCGGATGCGGCCGCGAACCGGGTCGACGATGTGCGCCTCCGCCTGGGCGTCGGCGCTCAGCAGACGACCAACCATCGGCTCGATGATCGGCTCGACCGATTGCTCGCGCTCGACCAGGTCTGCCATGGCAAGACGGTCGTCGCGAGGTCCCGGGGCGTCGGCCGCCGCGCGTGTGTTGCACAGCGCGAGCGCGCGAATCCGTTCCGGCGCAAGCCGCCATATTGCGAACGCGAGGTAGCCCCCCATCGAAAGGCCGACAACGGCGAAGCGTTTGATGTCGCGAGAGTCGAGTGCCTCGAGCACCGCGGCCGCGAACGTGTCCAGGCTTGGAGCGCCGGCGGGAGGAGGCGGTGACGCACCGCAGCCCCAGAGGTCAACACGCACGCAGCGCATGTCACCCGACAGCGCAGCGACCTGGTGGTCCCATTGCGAAGAGTCCATGGTGAGCGCATGCAGGAACAGCACTGCTTCGCCCGTCCCCGTGTCGTGGATTGCCGGCAGCATGTCTGTCCGACGCGCTCAGGCCTGAGCGCTGACCACGACGGCTGGGAAATCCTCGTCGAGCGTTGCGCGCTCGATGTGCGTGCGCGCGTGCTTCTCGACATCGCGAAGCTTGAGGATCTCACTTGGTGTGATGAGCGTCACCGCAACGCCTGCGCGTCCGGCTCGTCCCGTCCTGCCCACTCGATGCAGATACTCGTCGGGCGTCAGCGGTACGTCGTAGTTGATGACATGCGAGATGTCGTCGATATCAAGCCCGCGCGCGGCCACGTTGGTCGCGATCAAGTACTTGATGTGTGATGCGCGGAATTGCTGCATGGCGCGATCCCGCTCGCGTTGCGTGAGGTCACCGTGGAGCAGCCCGACCTGGTAGCCGCGCCCACCGAGCTGCGCCTGAAGGACATCGGCGGTGCGCTTGGTCTCGACGAAGATCAACGCCATGACGACGTCCGGTTGATCGAGGATCTGCGCCATCGCGTCGGTCTTGTCCGCCCACGTGGTCTGCACGTAGAGCTGGCGGACCTCAGAAGGAATCTCTGGACGGGTGCTGATCTCGACAGTCTCGGGATCGTGCATGTGACGCAGCGCGAGCCTGCGCACCCACTCGGGCATCGTGGCGCTGAACAGCAGCGTCTGACGCTGGGCGGGACACTGACGGAGGATTCGCTCGACGTCCGGCGCGAAGCCCATGTCGAGCATCCGGTCGGCTTCGTCGAGCACGCAGACGCGAACGTTGGCGAGTGTCAGCGAACGCCGCTGAATGTGATCGCCGAGCCGGCCGGGTGTGGCCACGACGATGTGCGCACCCTGGCGCAGTTCCTCGATCTGCCGTCCGATCGAATCGCCGCCGTAGATTGCGACGCTGCGCAACTCGTGCCGCTTCCCGAGCCGCACCAACTCCTCATGCACCTGAACAGCGAGCTCACGTGTCGGGCAGAGCACCAGCGCCTGCACCGGTCCGTCGCGAGGATCGAGCCGCTCGATGATCGGAATGCCGAACGCTGCGGTCTTGCCGCTTCCGGTCTGCGCCTGGCCGATGACATCGCGTCCGGCGAGGGCGAACGGCAGCGATCCGGCCTGGATCGGCGTGGCCATGGTGTATCCAAGCTCGGCAACCGTGTTTTGCATGGCGACGCTCAAGGAGAGCTCGCTGAAGCTGACCGGTTCGGGGATGACAGCACTCAAGACCTCATCTACCGGCGCCGAAGCTACGGGACGAGGCCTTGCGGCGAGCGGTCTACCAAACCGCGCGCGAGAAGACGAACGCAAGACAACGTCAGTCTACCCCGGATTGCCGCGATCACGCCTGCGTAAGATCGTTTGATGCATCGCCACCGCGCCAGCACGCTCGCAGCCGGATGACTGTCATCGCCGATATCCGCGACGCGTGGCCGCCCGAGAGGACGTTCGTGCCGCGAGCCGTCATCCTCGATCTCGACGGCACGACCGTCGACTACCGCCAGGAATTGCTTCCGCGGGTTCGCGATGCCGTGCGCGCCACGGGTGCGCGCATGCCGATCGTGGTCGCAACCGGGCGCATGTACCGCTCGGCGCTCTTCTGGGCCGAGGAGCTTGGCGTGCTCGAGCCGCTCATCTGCTACCAGGGCGCGATGGTCCGCGAGATGCCGCATCCAGACGGCTCACCGGCTCGAACCATTTTCGAGCAGCCCCTTCGCGCAGCTCCGGCGACGCGCGCGCTGCACATCGCGCGCGAGCAGGACTGGCATTTCCAGGCGTATCAGAACGATGAGTTGCTCTGCGAGCGCGACCGGCCCGAGGCGCGGTTGTACTCGCACATCAGTGGCGTGCAGTTCCGACTCGTGCCGAACCTCGAGCCACTGCTCGAACACGGCACCACCAAGGCCGCCTGCGTCATCGAGGACCCTGCGGAGGTGGATCGCGCAACTGCGCTGATGGCCCGAGCGCTCGCGGGAAGTGCGCGGATCACCCGCTCGAATCCCGAATTCGTCGAGATCCTCGACCCCGCCGTCAGCAAGGGGGCTGCCTGCGAGATCGTGTGCGAGCGCCTCGGGCTCACGCTCGCGGACGCCGTCGCAATCGGCGATGCGCCAAACGACATCGAGATGCTGACCGGCGCGGGGTACGCCGTGGCTGTCGCGTCATCTCGCCCGGAAGTCCTCGCCGTCGCGGACGCCACGTGCGCGCTCCCGGAGGATGGTGGCGTCGCCGACGTGCTCGAGGCGCTCGGCCTAGCCTGACCCTGGCGCGCGAAAGCCTCCGCCCGTCTTGTTGCCCAGCCTGCCGCTCGCGACGAGGTCGCGCAGCATCGGGACCGGTTCCCAGCGCGCATCGCCGGTCTGACGCAGCCCCTCGTCGAGAATTGCCTCGACGACATCGAGCCCGACCAGGTCCGAGAGCGCGAAGGGACCCATCGGCCAGCCGAGCGCGTTGCGCACCGCGAGGTCGCAGTCCTCGACGGAGATATAGCCGTCCTGCACGAGGCGCATCGCCTCCTGGATGGCGATGAACAGCACGCGGTTGGCGATGAAGCCGTACTCCTCGCGGGCGAGCCGAACGGGCGTCTTGCCGATCGAGCGGGCAAAGTCCATGGCGCGAACGATCGTTTCCTCTGCCGTGTGCGGTCCCGGCACCACTTCGACGAGCGCCATGAGCAGGGCGGGATTGAAGAAGTGGATGTTGAGAAAGCGTTCGGGATGCGTCACCGAGCTCTCGAGGAGCGACGACGCCAGCGTCGACGAGTTCGTGCCAATGATGGCGGTAGCATCGGCGTGTGCGCAGATCTGCGCATACACGTCGGCCTTCACGTCGCGGTCCTCGGCGACCGATTCGATGATGATCTCCACTCCGTCGACGGCCGAGAAATCGGCATGCAGCGTCACCCGCGCCAGTGCCGCCTCGCAGACATCACTGTCGAGCTTTCCCTTCTCGACGCGGCGCCGCAGCAGCGCCGATGACGCGGTGCTCGCCGAGCGGAGCCGGTCGTCGCTCCGGCTGATGAGCCGGGTGTCATAGCCGTGGAGCGCGGCCTGGTACGCGATCTGGCCGCCCATCGCGCCCGCCCCGACGACTGCGAGCGTCGGCACGCTCAGCCGCCGGCGGGACCGGCGTCGCGGCCGGGGTGGGTCATCGCCTCGGCATCGAGCAGCCGGGTCAACTCCGCTTCGTCGAGGCCGCTTCGCTCGCGAGCAACCTCGCGCACGGTGCGCCCGGTGCTGTACGCCTCCTTGGCGATCGCCGCTGCGGCGTCGTATCCGATGACCGGGGCGAGCCCGGTGCAGAGCATGAGGCCGCGCTCGACCATTGCCGGACCGTTCTCGGTGGCGGTGATCCCGTCGACGCACTGCGTTGCCAGGTTCCGGGCGGAGGCGGCGAGCAGGGCTGCTGACTGGAGAAGGTCGTAGGCGGCGACCGGCATCATCACGTTGAGCTCGAGGAGTGACCCGGCCGCGCCGCAGAAGGCGACGGTGGCGTCGTTGCCGATCACCTGCGCGGCCACCATGGTCACCGACTCACAGATGACGGGGTTGACCTTGCCGGGCATGATCGACGACCCAGGCTGCACCGCCGGTATGGCGATCTCCGCGAGCCCGGCCCGTGGTCCGCACCCGAGCAGCCGGATGTCATTCGCGATCTTGTACAGCGAGACCGCGACGGCACGAAGCGCGCCGCTCGCCGCGACGGCAGCATCGAGTGTCGATTGACCGCTGAAGTGGTTCTCGGTCTCGCGGAACGGGATGCCGAGATCGGCGGCCAGCAGCGCGATCACCTTGGGTGGGAACTCAGGATGGGTTCCGACACCGGTCCCGACCGCTGTCCCGCCGAGCGGCAGTTCAGCAAGGGTGGCGACCGCCTCTTCGCAGCGGAGCCGGGCTCGTTCCACCTGGCCGGCGTAGCCGAGGAACTCCTGTCCGAGCCTGATCGGGGTCGCGTCCTGGAGATGCGTGCGGCCGGTCTTGATCACCGGCCACAACTCCTCGGACTTCTGGCGCAGCGAGTATTCGAGCACGCGCAGTCCGGTGATCGTGTCCTCGCTGATCGAGACGGCTGCCGCCACCTGGATCGCTGTCGGGATCACGTCGTTGCTCGACTGGCCGAGGTTGACGTGGTCGTTTGGATGCACCGGGGATCGCGATCCCCGAACGCCGCCGAGGAGCTCGATCGCCCGGTTGGCGATCACCTCGTTCGCGTTCATGTTCGTCGAGGTGCCGCTCCCGGTCTGAAACACATCGACGATGAACTCGTCGTCGAGGACCCCGTCGACGACGTCCTGGGCCGCGCGGATGATCGCGCCGGCGAGCGCCTCGTCGAGCAGTCCCAACTCGCGGTTGACCAGCGCGGCCTGCTGCTTGATCAGTCCGATGGCGCGGATGAACCCGCGTGGCAGGCGCAGGTCGCTGATCGGGAAGTTGACCTTCGCGCGCATGGTGTTGGCGCCGTAGTAGGCGTCTTCGGGCACGTCGAACTCGCCCATCGAGTCGCGCTCGGTCCGGGTCGCCGCCGTGGTCATTTGGTCGCCTCCTCGAGATGCATTGGGATCGACATGTCGAATTCAGCCCCGCTTCCAGGGATGCTCCGGGCGGCCACGGTCCCGCCATGCCGCTCCGCGACCGTTCGCACGATATAGAGGCCGAGCCCGCTTCCCGGCACTTTCCGGTGCCGCTCGGCGACCGACCGGAAGTACTTGTCGAAAAGGTGGCCCGTGTCGGCGACCGGGAATCCGGTCCCGTGGTCGCGGACGGTGAAGCGCACCGAATCGCCCTGGCGCGCCGCGATCACTTCGATCGGGATTCCCATCGGCCCATGCTTGACGGCGTTGCCGAGCAGGTTGGTCAGCGCCAGTATGAGGCGGCGCCGGTCGCCCTTGATGGCGAGCCCGTGCTCGCACTCGCTCGTGATCGTCGACTCGCGCAGCTTCGCCTCCATCGCCACGTGCTCGATCGCCTCCGCGACCACCTCTTCGGCATCCATGACCTCGAGGGCGAGGTGGTCGTCGGGATCCTCGAGGCGCGCGAGCTCGGCGAGAGCGTTGACCATCCGGACCATCATCTCGGTGCTCGCGGTGATGCCTTCGATGGCCACCATGGCGGTCTCGGGAAGCGCGCCGAGCATCCCGGCACTGAGCAATTGCCCGTAGCTGTTGAGGATGGTCAGCGGCCGGCGCAGCTCGTGCATGGTGATCGAGAGCGAGGTGCCGCGAGCCGACGACTCCGAGGTCGCGCTCGTGAGGCGGTGCTCGAGCGTCGCGACGCACGAGGCGGCGAGGCGCTGGCCAACGGCTTCAACGTCGTCGGCGGTTGTCGACACGAGCGCCAGGGTCTCTTCGGCATCGAGGCGCTCGTCCCGGACGGCCTCGGCCGTCACCTGGCGAAGGGCCGTGAGGTTGGCGAGCGCCTTCTCGAGCCGGCGCTCGATGTTGGTGCCGGCGTCGAGATGGTGGTACGCGATCAGCGGCCGGAAGTCATCCGCGGTCAGCGCGACCAGGACCGCGTTGACGAACTGGCGAGGTCCCCGAGCGCGGTCGGGAGGCTCCTCGGTCTCAGCCGGTGATATCTGCCTCGCCCACAAATCGGCGATCCGCGCCGCGTGGGCCGCCAGGAAGTCGCTGAACTGACGGGTCACGCCGCTGAAGTCTAGGCGCAGCAGGCGTCAATTCCGCGAGTGCGGCATTCTCGACCGCCGCAACCTCGACCGCGAGCTCAGCCGGAGAGCGATTGCTACGCCGGTGACGCGACCACAGCACCGCCCCGAGCACCGCGAAAGGAATCATCTGGAGGTCGATCAGGACCGAGATCGCGCCGGCGTGGGCGATCGAGACCCCCGTGCGCGAGAGCAGGGCCACCAGAACACCTTCGCGCAGCCCGAGGCCGTTGATGCTGAAGGGCGCCAGCGCCACCAGGAGGGTGATCGGCACGCAGACCGCGAGGACCGTCCAGCTCAGGTCGACACCGATGGCGCGGGCGGCGACGCTCAGGGCGAGCAGGTTGAATCCCCATCCAGCTGCCCCGACCAGCAGCGACTGGGCCACTGCGTGCGGATGCTGGCGGTATCCGGCAAAGGCGTCGCTGAACGAGCGCACGCCGCGGCTCATGGCGCCGGAGAGGCGCGCCAGCAGGCGATGCGGCACGATACGGTCGGCGCTGAGCGCTGCGAGCCAGATGACCACGACGGCCATCGCCAGCCCGGCGATCACGATCACCACCCAGGTGCCGAGCAGTGCCCGGAGCAGGATCGCGGCGGCGATCCCCCAGCAGGTCATGCCGAGCATTCCGGCGAGCCGGCTGCCGGCGAGCGAGGCGAGGACGCGACCGTGCCCGATCTGGCGACCCATCTCGACGGTGCGCATGGCGTCGCCGCCGACACCGGCGGGAAGCATCTGCGTGAAGAACAGGCTCTGGAGATACGAGGAGCTCAGGCGGCGCCAGCTGAGCAGAGAGCCAGGACCGGCGCCGGATGGCGCGTTTGCGGTGCGGAGCAGGACGCCCCATTCCACGACGCTCGCGGCGACGGCGAGCATGGTCAGCCCGAGCGCGGCCGCAATCCAGAGGGGATCGGCGTGGGCAAGGCTTGCGACAGCCTGGGGCAGGTTGATCGTCCGGGCGAGGATCACCAGCCCGACGACCGTTCCACTGACCCGCATCCAGGGGGATCCGATCACGGCGCGGGCGATACGCACGGCTTGTCCCATCGCCACCATTGAAGCAGGGTTGACCTGTCCACTTCTTGTCATTGGCCGGACCGTGACACCACGACGGTTCCGCGCGACGGGTTATGCGCTCGGCGTGTCACTCGCCGCGAGATATGGCTCGCGGAAGGCGGTCTGCTCGGCGATGAAGACGAGATCGAGGTCGGCCACCGGCCCGTTGCGGTTCTTGGCCACGATGAGCTCGGTCTTGCCCCGGTCGATATCGCGGTTGTGCATCCCCTCGCGATAGAGGAAGAGCACGACGTCTGCGTCCTGCTCGATCGAGCCGCTGTCGCGAAGGTCGCTGAGCTGCGGACGCTTGTTCTCGCGTTGCTCGGCCGCTCTCGAGAGCTGGGAGAGCGCGAGCACCGGCACGTCGAGCTCCTTGGCGATCGCCTTCAGCCCCGAGGAGATGTCCGAGACCTCCTGCACCCGTGAATCGCGCCTGCCGCCCTGCATCAGCTGCAGGTAGTCGATGACGATCAATTCGATCTTGTGCTGCGACTTCATCCTTCGCGCGCGGGCCCGAAGCGTGTTGATGGCAAGCCCCGGGGAATCGTCGATCCAGAGATCGGCATGCGTGAGAGTGTCCATCGCCTTGGCGATCTTCTGGAATGCCATCGCGTCCGCCTGGCCGCTGCGGAGCATGTACGAGTCGACGTGCGCCTCACTGCAGATGAGCCGCTGCACGAGTGACTGACGCGACATCTCGAGCGAGAACACCACGACCGGCCTTCCCGCGAGCACTGCGGCGTTGCGCGCGATGTTCAGGGCGAAGGACGTCTTGCCGACCGCCGGGCGAGCCGCGAGGATGACGAGCTCTCCCGGTTGGAGGCCCTGGGTAAGCATGTCGAGCTTCGAGAAGTTCGTCGGCACGCCGGTCACGAGCTGCTTGTTCTCGATCCGGTGCTCGAGGGCGTCCCACCACTCGCGCACCACCGGGGCGATGTTGCGCATCTCCGAGCCGCGGCTCTCCTGGCCGATCTTGAACACCTCTTGCTCGGCCAGGTCGATCGCGTCGGCCACCGGCGTTGAGTTGTCGAAGCCGAGCCGGCTCACCCTCCCGCCGGCGTCGATGAGGCGGCGCCGGAGCGCATGCCCGATGACGATGTCCGCGTAGTGCTTGACACTCGCGGAGCTTGGGACGACAAGCGTGAGCTCGGCGATGTAGTCCATGCCGCCCGCTCTGCCGATCCCGGGCCCGCGCTCGAGCTGGTCGCGCAAGGTGACGGTATCGATCGCCTCACCGCGATCGTCCAGCGCCAGTGCCGCCCGATACAGGACTGCGTGCCGCTCCGCGTAGAAGTCCTCCGGCACGAGGACATCGCGAACGACAGCGAGCGCTTCGCGATCGATGAGGATGCCGCCGAGCACCGCCTGCTCTGCGTCGTTGTCGTGCGGCGCCACACGTGCGGGCCCAGCTCCCGCCGGAGCCCCGCGTCCCACGAGCTCGGTCTGCGGGAAGGACGTCATTGCGCGGCGACGACGACCTTGAGTGTCTCCGTGACCTCCGGATGGAGCTCGATGGTGGCTTCGTGTGGGCCGAGCGAGCGGATCGGCGGATCGATCTCGATCTTCCGCTTGTCGATGTCGATCCCCGCCTCGCGCTTGAGCTGCTTGGCAACGTCGGCGGTGGTGACGGTGCCGAAGAGACGACCGGCCTCGCCCGCCTTCGCGTACACGGTGACGGTGAGCTTGCGCAGCCGCTGCGCCGTCTCCTTGGCGTCGATCAGTGCCTTCTCCACACGGCGGCGGGTCGCCTCCTCGCGGCGGCGAATCTGGTCGACGGTGTTCTGGTCCGCGATCACCGCGAGGTGCTGCGGGAACAGGAAGTTGCGCGCGTATCCCGGGGACACCTCGCGCACATCGCCGGGCTTGGCAGTTCCTGCCACTTCTTTCAGAAACAGTACTTTCATACAAGCGCCTCCTGCTCTTCTGGACGCAGGCGCCGGTAGATCATCAGGGCGATGCGCTCCCCGTTGCGGACGTCGTCGTCAAAGCGGCTCCGCCGCTGGGTGATCAACTCCTCCTGCTCGGCAACGATGTGCCGGGGACACGCGGCGATGAACGCGCGGGTCGCGAGCAGGCTCAAGGCCAGGACGTCGAGCTCACCGACGACTGGTAGCGACTCCGGAAGATCGACGACCGGCAGGGCGATCAACGCAAGTCCACCACCGAACGCGAACTTCATGTACGCAGGGACGCGCGCGTCGAACATGAGGCAGTACGCCAGCCGCAGCATGCGCGGCAGGTCGACGAAAAGGCGTTTGGCACTACGGATCTTGCTCAACATCTCGGACCGCGCATTCTACTTTGTTGCCGTTGCTCCCTATCGGCGCTACGGACGTCACAGCCCCACACGGGTGTGCGTTCAGTCGCCGGTCAGGAGCTCAGTGTGCGCCTCGATCCATTCGCGAGCGCGCGCACGGTCGCCCGGCGGAATCGTGCCCTCGATGACGGCATCGCGGATGGCTGCCTTCGCCAGTCCCACCCAGGGACCGGGACCGCGTCCGGCCAGCGCCATGATTTCGTCGCCGGTGAGCGGGTCGGCCATTGCAGACACGACGCCGCCGGCGTCGAGCCGCGCCATCCGCTCGCCGAGCTCGTCCAGCTCCTCGAGGGTCGGGTAGGCGGACGCGCGGGTGTCGGCGCGCGCCAGGTCGAGCATGCGGTCGCGAAGCGGCCCCGCGTCCCGGATCAGGCGGCGAACCGCGGCGTCGCTGAAGGACTCGCGGTCGTACTGGATCGGGCGCAGGTGGAGGCGGACCAGCCGGCTCACGTCGCTGATCTCGTCGTTGCTGTAGCGCCAGCGGGTCAGGATCGTCCGGGCCATGTCGGCACCGATCTGCGGATGGTCGTAGAAGGTGTGCCGTCCGTCGGGTGCGATCACATGGGTGGGCGGCTTGGCGATGTCGTGGAGCAGCGCCGCGGTGCGGGTCACCAGGTCGGAGGCCGCAAAGTCCACCGTCGCGAGCGTGTGTCCGTAGACGTCGTACGTGTGATATCCGCCCTGCTCGATGCCGATTCCGGCCACGAGCTCGGGGAGGACCTGTTCGAGCAGCCCTGCCTCCTGGAGCACTGCGATGCCCGCGCTCGCATGTGGGGCCACGAGCATGCGGCGGATCTCGTCGCTGACCCTTTCGACCGAGAGGATCGATGTTCGCGTCGCCTGCGCGCGCATCGCCTCGATCGTCCCGGGCGCGAGCGCGAAGCCGAGCCGGGCGACGAACCGCGCTGCCCGGTACATGCGCAACGGATCCTCGGCGAAGGTCTCCGCGGGATCGAGCGGCGTCCGCAACACCCCGGCAAGCAGGTCGGTCAACCCCAGGCCGGTGATGTCGATCACCTCGCCTTCGAGGCTCTGGCAGAGCGCATTCACCGTGAAGTCGCGGCGCATCACGTCTTCTTTGAGAGTCCCCGGCCGGACATCCGGGTTGCGCGACTCGGGGTCGTACCGCTCGGCGCGGGCGCGGACGCCTTCGACGATGTACGGGCCACCACGGATCTGGGCCGTCCCGAAGCGCTCGAAACGCTCCGGAGGATGCCAGCCGAATCGGCGCGCGACCTCCGCAAGAAGCGACATGGGGTCGATATCGACCGTGACGAGGTCGATGTCCTTGCCCTGCGCGCCGCCAAGGAGGCGGTCGCGCACGAAGCCCCCGACGAGGTAGACCTCGACGTCAAGGTGGCGCGCGGCGGCGGCGATCGCCTCGAGGAGATCCTCGAGATCCGGCGATTCCGGGATGACCTCGCGGACCGTGGCGCTCATGAGGCCGCGGCCACAGGGCGCCGCTGTCCGCCGCGAAGCAGCGAGAGCGCGAGGACTGCCGCCAGCCCGGCACTGAGTGCGGCACCGAGGAAGACGGCATGAAGCTCGGTGACGATGGCGGTGGTCACGTCTTGCTCATAGGGCGGGCAGTTGAGCGGGGCTTTCGGGCACAACGCCGATGGCGATGGGAACGCCGAGGACGACGTGTAGAAGATGTGCAGGCTCACGGCGGTGAGGATGGAGATGCCCACGAGCATCCCGATCATGCGCGCCACGACCACCAGCGCCGACGCCAGGCCGTGCATCTGCTCACGGACCGAAGCGAGCATGGAGCCGTTGACCGGCGCGATCGCGAGTCCGAAGCCGAGGCCGCACGCGAGAAGCACAGGGTCGCTCGGATGCAGCCAGCCGGGACCGAAAGGGTCGCCGAGAGTCGTTGCAGTCCAGCGGGTCATTGCGAGGAACGCGACGGCGGCGAGCGCCATCCCGATTCCGGCGACGAGCCGGTTTCCCAGGCGCTGCGCGAGCCAGCCGCCGGCCACGGCCCCAATCGGGACGCCGATGAGCAGGCGTAGCAGCACGAGCGCGGCGCCGAGCTGCGAGTTCGGGTCAACCGTCGCCCGGGCGAGCACCGGGATGTCGAGGAGAGCGGCCATCAGCGCAGCACCGACTGCGAGGTTGGTGAGTAGCGCCCCGTACGCGCCTGTCGAACGCAGTTCGCCCGCGGCGATGAGCGGATGCCGGGCGCGGCGCTCTCTCACGACGAAGCACACGGCAGACAGGGCGCCGAGCGGGAGGAGCCAGATCGCCGCAGGCGAGATCGCGCCGGTCGACGGGTCCTGCGCGGAGAAGCTGACGATGATCGTCGAGAGCGCGATCCCGAGGAGCACGGCCCCGGGCCAGTCCACAACGGCGGCGACGTCGGGCAGTCGTCTCACAGGAATCAGCGCCCGGGTTGCCGTGTGGCCGCGAAGCTCCCAGAGAACGAAGGCAATCGCGGCTCCGGCAGCCACCAGGGCAATGGGGGTGAGCCAGACCAATCCAGCCAGCGCGCTGTACGCCAGGCCGATCGTGTCGTTGTTGCGGAGCGCGGCCGGCGACGCGATCGAGAGACATCCGGCCACAAGCGCCAGCGCGGCGAGTGAGACGGATACGCGGTCGAGCCGCCGCTTCGGCGCCGCTCGCTCCTCCGGCGCTTGCGCGGATGTCGCCCGCACGGCCACCAGTCCGAGCGCGAGCGCTCCTGCGATCGGCACGTTGAGCCAGAAGATCGTCTGCCAGGTGGCGATGGTGAGAATCAACCCGCCGTAGAGCGGACCGAGGACGCTTCCCAGCTCCTGGACTCCGCCGATGATCCCCAGTGGCACGCTCCGCCGCTCGGGTGGCCAGAGGTCGGCCACGAGCGCGAGGGTCACCGGCACGAGCCCGCCCCCGCCGAGACCTTGCAGGGCCCGACCGGTGACCACCGAACCCAGGTCGGTCGCTGACGCGGTCACGAGCGACCCTCCCGCAAAGATCGCGAGGCACAGCAACAGGAGTGGCCGCCTGCCGTACAGGTCGGACAGCCTTCCCAGGAGCGGCATGACCACGACGTAGCCAAGGAGAAAGCCGCTGACGATCGGGGTCGCGGCCTGGAGCTGGTCGATGCCGATACCGACCTGCTGCATGATCGCCGGCAGGGCCAGGACCACGACGTAGGTGTCCATCGCGGCAACGAGCACCGACACCGCCGCGATGGCGAGGATCCAGCGGCGGCGCGTGTTCACCCGCTGGCGGGCGGCGGCGTCACTGACACGTTCTCGCCATAGTTGGTAAGAACGAGCGTGTAGGTGGTGTCGGAGCTGGCGCTGATGAAGGGACCGGTGAGCACCACCCGCCGGAGTTGACTGGTGCTGGTGTCGATGCCAAATGTGGCAGTAACGCTCTTGGACGCGTCAGCGCTGGTGAGCAGCGCCGCCACAGCACTCCCGGGGAGCGAGCATCCGATCTCGTGGAGCGCCTCGCCGTTGTAGCGGTCGTCGCTCTCCACCTGCGGCGACTGGCATTTGAGCAGCAGCGAAGAAAGGCCCGTCGTCGGGTCGATCAGCTTTGCGGGGTCGGCGAAACCGTAGTCGGAGGGGTTCGCCGACGTGAAGCCCGAACCGGTCGGCAACTTGACGGAGAACACGCCACCAATGGAGACGACCGGCACGCTCAGGGCCAGACCGAAGATGGATACCTGGAGCGTCCCGGACATGCTGTCCGGCCGCTTCATGTCCCCATTCCCGCCGGTGAGTTGTGCCCCGGACCCCGTCACGTTGGCGCTGGTGAGCACGAAGTGGAATGACGACGCGCTGTCGAGGACGCCCTTGGCCGTCTTCAACAGCGATGCCGAGTTGATCGATGGCCCGCCGCACGCGCTGAGCAACAGCACTGCCGTCGAGACTGCTGCGAGGCGGCGCAAGCGCGCGATGACGTTCCCTCCGAACGAGGTGAGGTATCGCGGGCGAGTATAGGTGTGCCGATACACTGCGACGCGTGAGTGGAGAGCCGACCGCGTCGGCGGAGATCGACGCGGACCAGTTCTTCGCCGTCGACATCCGGGTGGGAACCGTGGTGCGATGCGAGACCTTCCCCGAGGCCCGGCGCCCGGCATACCGCATGGTTATCGACTTCGGGCCGCTCGGGACATTGCGATCGTCAGCGCGGCTGACCGATCTCTACACGCCCGACGAGCTCACCGGAAGCAGTGTCGTCGCCGTCGTGAACCTGCCGGCCCGGCAGGTCGGACCGGTTCGAAGCGAGGTGCTCGTCCTCGGCGTGTACCAGGAAGGCTCCGACCGCGTGGTGCTGCTGCGCCCCGATCATCCCTGCGCCCCCGGCGATCGTGTCGGCTGACATGCCCTGCGCCGTGCGTTCGTGACCGTTTCCTCTTTTGCCGGCGAGCCCGGCGCGCGGCGGGTCAGCCCATTCCTCTTCCTGCTGGTCATCCTCACGTTTTTCCTGGCATTCGCGGGCGTGTCATGCAACACGGCGACCACCAAATCCGCGCTCGGATCGATCGATGCGTCGCAGGGTGTGACCGCTGCGGAGGGCGCACAGGTCACCGCCTGCATCAACGCGCTGAACGGCGTGAACATCCTCACGTACAACGGCTGGCAGCTCGCGTTTGGCAAGGATCCGGTGATCGGGTCGGTGCCTGCAGCCTGCAACCAGAACAACGCGGCCGGTGCTGACACCTCCTCGGCGAATCTGGGCCCGCAATTCCTCGCGTTTCTTGCCCTGCTGACGCTCGTCCTCGGGCTGATCTTCGCCTCTGCGGGGTTCCTCGGCGGGCTTGCGGCAAGAAGCAGGGCGCTGGTCACGGTGATCTTCGCGGCCGGCGCCGGAGCGCTTTTGGTCCTCGATCAGTTCCACGTCCGCGATCTGCTGCTGTCGAAGATCTCGTCGTCCGAAGGATCGAGTGTGCCGGGAATCGACCCGGCGTCACTGTTCAACGTGAACCCGGGAACGGGACTACTGGTAGCCGAGGTGATCCTGCTCGTCGCGGTCGTCTACAACCTCGCGGCGTTGTTCATCGGTGGACATTCTCCGGAGGCGAGCGATGATTCCCCGGAGCCACTGTCCGATCCGCCTGAGCCCGTGCTCAATCCGCCAGAGCCTCAGCCCGGCGCGCCCTGACCGTCGGCTCAGCTCGTCCCGCCGAGGAACTGGATGCCATAGGACTCGGGCTCGGAGCCCACCGACGTCGACCAGACCTCGGCGATCGCATCTGCGGTCCAGCCGCCGTCGCGGTACGCGACCGAGATCTCCTTGGGGTGCGACCAGAGTGAGAGCTTGTCGCCGCCGAGACCGACGCATTGACCGGTGACCCCTGCTGCCTCATCCGAGCTGAGAAACACCAGGAGCGGGGCCACATCCTCGGGGAGCCCCATGCCCATCTGCTTGCGTACCGTCATCGGCAGCGGCTCGCCCTTTTCGGCGGCCTCCACAAGCGTGGCCATTCCAGGAATGGTCGAGATCATCCGCGTGATGGCGTTGGGAACGATCGCGTTGACCGTGATGTTGTGCTTCGCGCACTCCATGGCCCAGGTTCGCGCGTACGCGGCGATGCCTGCCTTGGCTGCTGCGTAATTCGTCTGCCCGAAGTTCCCGCGCTGCCCGGCGATCGAGGAGACCACCACGATCCGTCCCCCGGTCCCCTGTTCGCGCATCTGGCGCACGGCGGCGCGTGCGCATGTGAACGTGCCGCGCAGATGGGTCTGGATGACGACGTCGAAATCCTCGTCACTCATGTTCCAGAGGACACGGTCGCGGAGGATGCCCGCGTTGGTGCACATGATGTCGAGATGTCCGAACGCCTTGACGGCGCCCGCGACAAGCTGGTCGGCCGCCTCCGTGGTGCCGACGGCGCATACCTCTGCCACGACCCTCCCGCCGGCGCTCGCGATCGCGTCTGCCGTCTCCTCGGCGACGTCACCGTCCACGTCGTTGACGACCAGCGCGCATCCTGCCTGCGCGAGTGCCATCGCATACGCGCGGCCGATCCCGCGTCCACTTCCGGTGACGACCGCGACCTTTCCTTCGAGATTCATGGCGCCGACTCTAGTGTCCGGACGCCAGGGCTCGCTGGACGAACTCGATCTCCGTGTGGCGCTCGCGCGGCTCGTAGCCGGCCTGTCGATAGATCGAGTTTGAGACAGGATTGGCTGCATCAGTGAAGAGCATGGCGCGATCGACGTCCGGGCGCGCCATCGCCAGGGCGGTGACTTCGTACGTCAGCCTTCGACCGTATCCACGATTGCGGTGCTCGGGCGGCGTGTACACGGGTCCGACGCGGAGCACGCGCGCGGCGACACGGTGACCCACCACGCACACCGGATCTCCGCCGTCGACCCAGAGGTCATAGCCTCCCGCTTGCACAATCCGGAGCGCGAAGGCAGCCGGGTCAGCACCGACGATCTGGTCAACCTCCGCGCCGAACGCCTTGAGCCATTCCCCGAGCATCGGCACGTCGGCTACGGACGCGCTGCGGCGATCACCAGGAGGTACCGGCACCTCGATGAGCCGCACGAGCTCGTTCAGAAGAATGAGGCGTTCCCGTTCGATGATGTCGCCGGTCGCGGCAATCCACGCTGCTGCCACCTCTCTAGCGGAGACTTCCGGACCGTTCACGCCATGCGGCTGGAGGTGCAGCGCCCCGGCCCTTTCGACCATCGGCACAGCGACCGCTCGCGCGGCGTCAGGTGGCATATCTGACACAAGCAACGCATAGGGTGGGGTCCAGCTTGCGGCGCCTACTATGTCCCCGCTGTCGCCGGTGACCCACCAGAAGCTCGGTGGTGCGCTGTATGAGCCTGCCCCGGACCGCACGCTCTCGATGATGGACAGCAACACGTTTCGACCACACGGGTCTTCCGCGAGAAACCTATATGCGGCGGCCGCGTACTCATCGACGGAATCGCTACTGTGCACCTGCATCAGCGCAGCATTCTGCACGTCTCAAAGGGTCAGGCGTCCCGCCGTCGCGACCTGAGCCACAACATAGACCAACCACGGAACGAGCACGAGCATCAGCATCGCGCCATGTGCCTTGCCTCGCCAGAGCATCGCCAGCAGGTATGCCGCGGTGAGCACCGTGAGCGTCGCACTGATGTATCCCGCAGAACCGGGCTGCCACGTGGTGAACACGAGGCCGATTGAAGCCAGGACGCACGACTGAAAGGTCGCCGATCCGGCAACATTGCCGAACGCGAGCGCGTCGTCGTTGGTGCGCACCCAGAGCACGCTGTTCAGCGTTTCCGGCAGTTCCGTGGCGATGGGCACGATGACCAGCGACAGCACGAGAATCGGAATTTCCAATGCCGACGCGGTCCGGTCGAGCGCCGTCACGAAGAGTTGCGAGCCAAGGACGAGAAGCGCAACCGCAATAACGAGCTGGACGGTCACGAGCACGGGGTGCGGCTCACCGGGCCGCCAGCGGACGATGTGCAGCGGCTCCGGGCTCTCGCCGGCGGCGGCGCTGCCACGAAGCGTCGCGACCACGTACACGGCGTAGGTGAGGAGCAGTAGCGCGCCGACCGCGATGCGCGCACCGCTCGGCAGCAAGCTGGACAGGACAGCGACGGTGAACGCCCCAAGGAAAACACCCAGGTCTCGCCGCGCCTGCGAAGGGTTGATCACGAGCTTGCGTGCCCCGCCTCGAACCACCACGGCGACACCGGTAAATCCCGCACCGAGCGTGAGCAGCAGAAACGGCGACCCGAGCACGGCTCCGGTGGCGACGAGGTTGGCGCCCTTGGAATGCGTTGCCAGCGCGACG
>JBEKKP010000019.1:0-38974 GCA_050010655.1 Candidatus Dormibacteria bacterium | reverse complement strand
GACGCGCTCCGCCGCGCCTGCCTCATCGAGGCACGACCGGATTTCGTCGAGACGGTCCAGCCCGGCGACGTCATCGTCGCCGGTCGCAACTTCGGATGCGGCAGCTCACGCGAGCATGCGCCGCTCTCGATCAAGCGCAACGGTGTCGCGGCGGTGATCGCCGCGAGCTTTGCGCGCATCTTCTACCGCAACGCCGTGAACATCGGGCTCCCAGTCATCCGTTGCGCCGGCGCGCATCGCGTGCTGCGTGACGGCGACGAGGTCACGGTCGATGCGCTCAGCGGAACGATCATCCGAGGAGCAAGGACGCTGCACGGGGAGCCGCCGTCGGGCGTCGCACTGCAAATCATCGAGGCGGGCTCGCTGATCGAGTTGATCAGGCACAGTCGCGGATGGTCCGCCCTGGAGCAACGCCATGTGTCCTGAATGCGATGCCACCGTGGCGCTGGACGACGGGGTGGAGCGCGGGGAAGTGGTGACCTGCCCGGAATGCAATGCGGAGCTCGAGGTGATCGGGCTCGATCCACCACGGTTCGTGCTCGCGCCACCCGAAGAAGTGGACTGGGGTGAGTGATCCGATGCTGATCGGCATGCTCTGCTCCCGTATCCGTGTCGAGGAGAAGTTGCTTCGTGACGCGCTGGTGTATCGCGGCATCGAGGTCGAAATCGTCGACGACCGCGCGCTGACCTTCACGCTCGCCCAACCGATTCGTCGCTGGGACGCGGTCCTCGAGCGCAGCATCTCGCAGACACGCGGACTCGCGATCACGAGTGTCCTGGAGCGGGGGGGCATACCGACGATCAACACGCACGCGGTGACCGCGACGTGCGCCAGCAAGCTCGACACGTCCGCGGCGCTCGAGGCGGCCGGGGTGCCCACGCCCGCGACAGCGATCGCGTTCACTCCCGAAGCCGCGCTTGTGGCTGCCGAGGAACTGGGCTATCCGGTGGTGCTCAAGCCCGTCAGCGGATCGTGGGGCCGGCTCCTCGCAAAGATCAACGACCGCGACGCCGCGGAGGCGCTGTTCGAGCACAAGGCACTGCTCGGCGGCCCCGAGCATTCGATCTTCTATCTGCAGCGGCACATCGACAAGCCGGGACGCGACATTCGCGCGTTCGTGGTTGGTGATTCGGTCATCTGCGCCATCTATCGCGAATCCGAGCACTGGGTGACCAATACCGCGCGCGGCGCGCGGACGCGCAACTGTCCTGTCGATGCGACGTTGCGAGACCTCTCCCTGCGCGCCGCAGCGGCAGTGGGTGGCGGCGTGCTTGCCATCGATCTGCTCGAGGATCGTGACGGGCTGCTCGTGAGCGAGGTCAACGCGACGATGGAGTTCAAGAACTCGATCGATGTGACCGGTATCGACATCCCGGGACACGTTGCCGACCATGTGCGCCTGGTTGCCCGCGGCGCGCCTGCCGCGGTCGGACGCTGACATGTCGGTGCAGGCCGGTGTCCGGGCGAATCCAAGGGTGGATGTCGCTGAGTTGCTGACCGAGATGATCACCGTTCCCAGTCACAGCGGCGAGGAGGCTGCGGTTGCGTCGTTGCTCGTCTCGCGACTCCTGCACGCCGGCTTTGATGTCGACGTCGACGCAGTGGGGAACGTGATCGCCGCGTGGGGCGACGGCCCGGAGACGATCGCACTCGTCGGTCACATGGACACCGTGCCAGGAGATATCGAGGTCCGGCGTGACGGCGATGTGCTGCACGGGCGCGGCGCCGTGGATGCCAAGGGACCACTCGCCGCGGCGATTGCGGCAGTCAGCCGCCAACCGCGTGATGGCCGGCGTCGGTTTCTGATCGTCGGCGCCGTCGAGGAGGAGACGTCCTCGCGTGGCGCTCGTTTTCTCGCCGAATCGATGGCGGCGCCGGCAGCGCTGGTGATTCTCGAGCCGAGCGGATGGGACGCCGTCACCATCGGATACAAGGGGAGCCTGCGGCTTCGGGCGAACGTCGAGCAGGCGCACGCGCACGGTGCGGGACGTGCGGTGAGCGCGCCCGACCACTGTGTGGCCGTGATTCGCGCGCTCCAGGATCAGGCAGCGGAGTGCAACGGCGACGCGGGTGTGTTCGAGCGCATCGACGTGCGCGTGCTGGGTTTGGCGTCGACCAGCGACGGGCTCATGGATCAGGCAAGCGTCGACATCGGCGTTCGCACCCCGCCCGGTTGCGATGTGCACGCGCTGCTTGAGAACGCGCGATCGTCTGCTCCCGCCGCGGAGTTGACGGTGCTTGGGCACGAGCCGGGTCTGCGTACCGACCGAGGCACCCCGCTCGCGCGTGGGTTCGTCCAAGCGATCCGGGATGCGGGCGGCGCACCACGTTTCAAGCTGAAGACCGGAACGTCCGACCTCAACATCCTCGTTCCCGCGTGGGGGTGTCAGGCCGTCGCGTACGGACCCGGCGATTCGCAACTCGATCACACGCCGCGCGAGCACATCTCCATCGCAGAGCTGGAGCGCGCCGTGTCGGTGCTCGCAGTCGCGTTGGGCGCCGGATGATCCGCGCGGCAATCGTCGGCGGCGCCGGCTATACCGGTGGCGAAGTGCTCCGCCTGCTCGCCGGCCATCCGGAGATCGACGTGGTGCAGGTGACATCGGAACGGCTCGCCGGCAAGCCGGTGGCGTCCGTTCATCCCCCGCTCCGCGGGCGTACCGAGCTCCGTTTCACGGCGCGCGACTCGCTGGCCGAAGTCGACGTGGTGTTCGCGGCGATGCACCACGGAGAATCCAGCGGCTCGATCGATCAGCTGTGTGCATGCGCGCCGGTCGTGATCGACCTGGGCGCCGACTTCCGCCTGCGAGATGCGCAGGACTATCCGCAGTGGTACGGCTGGGATCATCCGGCGCCACATCTGCTTGCCGGCGCCGTGTACGGCCTCGCGGAGATGCACCGAGCCGAGATCGCGGACGCATCACTCATTGCGTCAGGGGGATGTCTCGCGACGGCGTCCATCATCGGCCTCGCGCCGCTCGCGTGCGCCGGATTGCTGGACCCGGCGATCCCTGTCGTTATCGAAGCGAAGGTCGGCTCATCCGCGGGCGGAGCTCAATCCGGCGACGCGACGCATCACGCGCACCGCAGCGGCGAGATCCGCTCGTACGCGCCCACAGGGCACCGGCACACCGCCGAGATCGTCCAGGAACTCCATCTCGGGGACGCAAGTCGCGTGGCGTTCTCGGCGACAGCCGTAGAAGCGGTGCGCGGCGTGCTCATCACCGCGCACGCGTTTCTGAGCGGCGATCACGACGACCGCGACCTCTGGCAGCTGTATCGCTCCCGATACGCCGATGAACCGTTCGTGCGCATCGTCAAGTCACGCACCGGTCTGTTCCGCTCGCCGTCGCCGAAGCTGTTGACCGGCACCAACTATTGCGACGTCGGTTTCGAGCGTGATCCGAGCTCAAGGCGTGTCGTCGTCACCGCAGCCCTCGACAACCTCGTCAAGGGTTCCGCAGGGCAGGCCGTGCAAGCCTGCAACCTCCGCCACGGGTTCGCCGAAACCCTCGGCCTCGAATTCAGCGGCCTCTACCCGATCTGATGATCGTCGTGAAGATCGGTGGCAGCGTTCGCCACCTCGACCCGCTCCTCGAAGACCTCGCGACCACGACCGAGCGCACGGTCGTCGTGCACGGTGCGAGCCGCGACCTCGACGACCTCTCGACGCGCCTCGGGAGCCCGCCGCGCATGGTGGAATCGGAGCGCGGCGATGTGAGCCGGTTCACCGACGCGACCACGATGGACCACTTCCTCATGGCGTACGCGGGTCGGGCGAACAAGCGAATCGTGGAGCGCCTGCGCCAGCTCGGCGTCAACGCGTTCGGCTTGTGCGGCCTTGACGGTGGCGTCGTTCAGGGGATACGCCGGCCGGACCTGCGGATTCGCGAGAACGGTCGGACCAAGGTGCTGCATCACAACCACGTGGGGAGCATCACTTCCGTCAACGGCGTCCTCCTCCAGCGGCTCATCGACTCCGGCGTGACGCCGGTGATCTGTCCGCCGATCGCGTCCGAGGACGGGACCGCCATCAACGTCGACGGTGACCGTCTCGCGGCCGAGATCGCGATCGCTCTCGGGGCGACGCTGCTGGTGATCTTCGCCGACACGCCGGGACTGCTCCGCGATCCGGCCGACGAGACCACCCTGATCGGACGCCTCTCGACGCACGACGCGGAACGTCTCATTCCCGCCATCGGCGGGCGGGCTCGGGTCAAGCTGCGCGCCAGCGCCGAGGCGCGCCTTCGAGGCGTCGGCGCTGTCTGCGTTGCCGACGGACGCGTGCAACGCCCGCTCTTCAGCGCCCTCTCCGGCGCCGGTACGTGGGTGCGTTAGCGACCCGGCCCGCTACCCTGACCGCCACGTCCATGGTGCAGCGTTCATTTCTCGAGCGATCGACCGCGATCGCCTTCGCCCATCGTGGGGGCGGAGGTGAGGCGCCGGAGAACACCCTGCCCGCGTTCGAGGCAGCCGTTGCGATGGGATATCAGTACCTGGAGACGGACGTGCATCTCACCCGCGACGGTGTGCTTCTCGCGTTCCACGACAGCAGCCTCGAGCGCCTCACCGATCGCACCGGCCGCATCGGCGAGATGACGCTTGCCGAGGTCCGTGCCGCGGATGCCGGCTACGCCTTCAGCCCCGACGGCGGCGACACGCATCCGTTTCGCGGCATCGGCGTCGTGATTCCCACGCTGGAGGAATTGCTGACGCGCTGGGATGACGTCTTCCTCAACATCGACGCCAAGGCCGATGACACAGTCGAGCCACTGGTCGACCTCGTGAGCCGTCTCAACGCCTTCGGGCGCGTGTGCATCGGGTCGTTCTCCGATCGGCGCGTTGCCCGCATTCGCGCGCTTGCGCGCGGACGGATCTGCTCGTCGATGGGACAGGTCTCGACCGGGGTGGCATATCTGGCCTCGCGGAGCGGCCGGATGCCGAGCATGCACGCCGACTGCCTGCAGGTACCGCAGCGCTGGGGCCTCTTTCGCATCGACCATCGGTTCGTCAACGCTGCGCACCGGGCCGGTCTTCCGGTGCACGTGTGGACCATCGATGACGAGGCCGAGATGGAGATGTTGCTCGACCTCGGGGTGGACGGCATCATGACCGACCGCCCCCGAATCCTCAAACGGGTGATGGAAGCGCGCGGCCTGTGGTGAGCGCGGCAGCGCGCTATCGTGGCGAGGATGCTGCCGTCTGATCCCGGGGTCGGTCACATCCCGCCCACCGATGACACGGACTGGTACCTGCCCGACGAACACCTTCGCTGGCTGACGCGCCGGACCGTCGGTGAGGCTGCATGGCCGGTGGCCGACGGTGCCCTGCGCGAGCTCGGGACGATGGTGCCGCGCGTGATCGAGCCGCTCGCCCGCACCGCCGACCGGCACCCTCCGGTGCTTCGTGCGTATGACGCGCGCGGAGCGCGCATCGACGAGATCGAATTCCATCCGGCGTACAAGGAGCTCGAGTCGACGGTGCTCGGTTTCGGCGCAGTGCGCGCCGCGTATGCACCCGGCTGGCGCGGGCTGCCGGCGCGGGCGCCGCGAAGCCTGGTCACGGCGTTGCTGTCCCTCATCCTCGAATCGGATCAGGCGGTCACGGGTTGTCCCATCGGGATGATGGACGCCGCAGCGCGATGCCTCGAGCGCAACGATCCGGCGCTGGCCGCGCGGTTCGTCCCGGGCATCATCGACGATACCGGCAGGCACCTGACGGTCGCGATGTTCCTCACCGAGAAAGCCGGCGGATCCGACGTCGGCGCCAACGAGACTGTCGCCACACGGGCAGGCGACGGCACATGGCGGCTCTCGGGCGAGAAATGGTTCGCGAGCTGCGCGCACAGCGAACTGATCCTCGTGCTCGCGCGCCCCGCCGGTGCGCCGCCAGGACCACGCGGTCTCGGTCTCTTCCTGATGCCGCGGTTCCTCGGCGACGGGACGCGCAACACCTTCATCATCCACCGCCTCAAGGAGAAGTTCGGCACGCATGCGATGGCGTCGGCCGAGGTGGGACTGCGCGACGCATTCGCATGGCAGGTGGGCAAAATCGATCGCGGCCTGCCGCAGATGATGGACATGGTGAACGCGACGCGCGTTGGCATCGCGACCGCAACCGCGGGCGCCATGCGACGCAGCGCCTTCGAGGCATTGACGCACACTCGCGGACGCTCGACATTCGGGCGACGTCTCGACCTCCATCCGCTGATGCGCGACACGCTCGCCGAGCTGGTGGTCGACTCGGTTGCCGGCCTCACGGCCGCGATGGGTGTGGCCGATCTCTCCGACCGCGCGGATGCCGGCGATCACGAGGCCTCAGCCGCACTGCGACTCCTGACCCCACTGTTCAAGATGCACGGCACCGAGCGGGCCCGTATCTGCGCCACCGAGGGCATGGAAGTGCGAGGCGGCAATGGATTCATCGAGGACTGGCCGGACGCGCGGCTGCTCCGCGATGTCTACGTGCACGCGATCTGGGAAGGATCGGGCAACGTCATCGCGCTGGACGTGCAGCGAGCCATCGAGCACGGCGCGCTGCCCGGCTACCTCGGGGATACGGAACGGCGAGCCGAGGCCGTGTCGACCGGCGGCGCGATGGCCCCGCTCGGCGGCGTCCTTGTCGACGCACTCCAAGCCGTCGAGTTGCAGTTGCTGGCGCTCGACGCCATCGACGACCCGGACGCCCGGCAGTTGCCGCTGCGGCGCATCGCGCGACGAATGGCGACACTGGCCATCGGGGCGCGGCTCGCCGAGCAGGCGAACCAGTTCGCAGCCGACACCGGGAGCGGACGCCTCGGCTGGATCGCCGCCCGCTACCTCTGCCGTCTCGGCGGCGAACCGGCCATCGCCACGTTTGCCGACGACGCCTCGTGGCTCCCCCACGCGGACGCGCTGCTCCACGGCGGTGAGGTGCCGCTGGAGGTGGCCACGGCAGCGGCACGGCGCACTGCGTCCGCGTTGGCGGCGCCAGGCGCGCTCATCCCGGTCTAACGGACAGCGCTCACCAGGGAACTGGGTTTACGCAACCAGGGCGAACGCGAAGCCGTCCCATCCCTTCACTCCGACGGTCTGGATCACCGCCGGCGAGACACGGGGGTCCGAGCCCATCTGCTCGATGAGCCGGCGCATGCCCTCGGCATCGGGATCGTCGCTCTCGAGATCGATGAGCTTGCCCTGGCGTACGACGTTGTCGACAACGATGAGGCTGCCCGAGTGCGCGAGATCGATCGCTGCGCTGAAATACGCAGGCGTATTGCGCTTGTCGGCGTCGATGAACACGAGGTCGAAGGGTTCGCCGCGCTCGGCCTTCAGCGTCTCGAGGCTGTCGAGCGCCGCCCCGACTCGAACCTCGACCTTGCTCTCGAGGCCGGCCCGCGCGATGTTGGCTCTCGCCACCTCCGCGTGGTGCGGGTCGAGCTCGAGACTGATGAGGCGTCCGCCGTCCGGAAGCGCGCGTCCGAGCCAGATTGCGCTGTATCCGCCGAGCGTGCCGACCTCCAGAATGCGGCGCGCGTGAATCGCTCGCGCGATCACATGGAGAAACTGCCCCTGCGCTGGCGAGACCGCGATGTTCGGCAGCGCAGCGCTGTCTTTGATTGCCGCCTCGAGCACCGGGTCGGCGGGCTGGAGCAGGCCTGTCGTGTACGCGTCAGTGGCATCCCAACCATCGTCATTCATCGTTCCGCAGTCTAAGTCGACGGGCCACCCAGACCTCCTCGGAGGGCCAGCGCCTCGCCCACTCGAGCGTCACGAACGGATACCGCGTCGTTGCGTCCTCGGATGGTCGGAGTTCGACGAGATCCTCGATCTCGAACCCCGAGGTGCGCAGCAGGCGGATCCAGTCGCCGTGATTGAGGTGGAACTCCACGCTCTCCTCGTCCGGCCATTCGTAGCGGTGCATGCCGAAGTAGTCACGCCGGAGCGTCGTGCCCGCGGGACCTTCCGCGTCGGAGTCCGTCATTGCGAGCACGAGCAACGCCGCGTTGCCGAGGAAGATCAGCCGACCGCCCGGACGGAGTAACCGAGCGGCCTCCGGGATCCATCGATACGGATCGCACCAGATCGCGGCGCCATACTCGCTGATCGCCAGGTCAAAGCTCGCATCGGCGAGCGGGACCGCCTCTGCACTGGCCTGGATCAGCGGGAAATGCAGGCCGTGCTCTTCCTGCAGCGCACGCGCCGTCGCCAGCTGATTTTCCGAGATGTCGATGCCAACCGGACGCGCTCCGCGGCGCGCGAGCCACGACGAGACGTATCCGGTGCCACACCCCAGCTCGATGACGTCGAGGCCATCGACATCAGGAAGGAGCTGCACGTCGCTCTCGGGAATGCCCCAGATGCCCCATGACGGCTCCTGTGCCCAGCCGCGGCGACCCGGCTCGGCATACTCGGCCGCCGACTTGTTCCATGCAGTGCGATTGCGTTCGACATGGTCGTCACTGTCGTGAGATGTCATCGCCAGCGACTGTACCCGGGTTCCGCGTTCGCAGCCGCGACACGGCGAGCAGCCCAATGCCGGAGGCGACGAAACACCCGAGTCCGCCTGCGGTGAGCCCCACTCTGGCGTTGGTGAGCTGCACGACCCAACCGATCAACGGCCCGCCGACCGGCGTTGACCCGTTCATCGAAACAGCCCAAAGCCCCATCACGCGTCCTCGCATCGATGGGGCAGCTTCGAGCTGGATCGTCGTGTTGCCGGTGGCGATGAACGTGACCGCTGCCCATCCGGTCGCGGTCATCGCAACGAATGCCAGCGCGAGCAACGGCGACCACGCGGCGCACAGCATGGTCACGCCGAATGCTGCCGCCGCAATCGTCATCGCTCGGAGCCCTGTACGTCCTCGCGTGGCGGTGACGAGCCCGCCGAGGACGGCGCCGAATCCCGTTGCGGCAGTGAGGAATCCATAGGTTGCCGCGTTGCCGTGAAATGTCTCCGCGGCGAAGACGGGCAACGTGACCTGAAACTCCCACGCCAGCCCGCCGACGAGCAACGCCATGAGCAGCGGCATCAACAAACGGGGTTCGGCCGCAACGTACTGGAATCCCTCGCGCAACTGACCACGAGAACGGTGCGCGGGCGGGCTTGGCTGCAGCGCCGCGATGTCCATGGACGCGAGCGAGTAGACGACGGCCACAAAGCTCGCGGCGTTGATGAGGAAACACACGCCGATGCCAGCAGATGCAATGAGCACTCCGCCGATCGCGGGTCCCACTGCGCGGGCGCCGTTGACCATCGTGGAATTGAGGCTGACCGCGTTGCGAAGTTGATCGACGCCGACCATCTCCATGACGAACGACTGCCGCGTCGGAGTCTCGAAGCAGTTGTTGCAACCGAGCACCGTTGCAAGCACGCAGATCTCCCAGAACACGACAACGTGCGTGATCACGAGCAGTCCCAACACGAGGGCTTGCAATCCCATGAGTGATTGCAGTCCCAGCATCAGGCGTCGCTTGTCGAGCCGGTCGGCAATGAGCCCGCCGTATGGCCCGAAGAACAGCACCGGCAGCGTCTGCAGTGCGAGCACGAAGCCGATCGCGGTGGCCGAGTGCGTGAGCGTCAGCACCAGCCACGCCTGCGCGGCGGATTGCATCCACGTCCCGATCAGCGACGTGCTCTGACCGTAGAAGTAGCGCCGAAAATTGGGGGTGGACAGCGCCGCGAACGTGCGCCGGCGTATCGCGAGCAGCCGTCCCACCCCCCGAGATCAGTTATGCGCGCTGCTGCGCCGTCTCCCGAACGGGAGAGGTGGCCACCTCGCGAAGGATCGCTTCCAGCTCCGCTTCGAGCACCCAGTTCGGGTAGCCGTCCGCATCGCCGAGCCCGACGTCGACACGTGCAATCGCTGCGTCGACAATCGCCGCGGTGACCGGCAGATCGAGCTGCTGGAGCTTGTCCTGGATGACCCGGCGCGAATGGTGTGTCCCCCACGCCAGACGCACCTCGCTGCCGACCACCGCTGCGGTGATGCACCCACCGGACGGCGGGAAGATGTCGCTGTCACGACCCGCCCGCACATACGGCGCCATCATGTGCGGGAGTTCCCGCAGGAACGCATGCGATCCGACGAGTGCCTTGAGCGGCGGCACGGGGAAACCCGATGCCTCGGCCACGACATCGGAGAGATGCTGCAGCGCTTCGGTCCTGATGCCGGTCGGCACACCGTACAGCACCTCGAGGGCCACGACGACCTCTTCGAGGGCGGCGAACCCCGCGCGATACGAGATGCCGTTGACCGATACATCCGGGTGCGCGCCCCCGGCCGCCGCGGAGATCGCTGCCGCCGATGCGAGACCGAAATCATCGTGCACGTGCATGGTGATGAGGATCGGCTTCGAGAGACGCGCGCGCAGACGCTTGACGAAGACCTTGATGGCCTCGAGCGAAAGCACGTTGGCGGAGTCAGCAAGACCAAGGCGTCCAGCTCCATGGGCGATTGCGACCTCGCCGATGCGCACCGCGTGCTCGAAATTGGTACGTCCGATGTCCGACGCGTCGACGGCGATCTTGAAACCGACCAACGTGAGGTAGTCGAGCACCTGCTCGAGCTGGTCGATCTGCTTGTCGCGACCCTCAGCGCTGCGAGGATCGCGCAAACCGATGCCGAAAGTTTCCGCGCCGATGGCCTGCAGTTGATCGATCAGTTGCTTGATCGACTCCAGGTCGAACTCACGTCCCCAGACCGGATTGACCAGGACCCGGTCGGAGCACACCGTCGAGTTGAAGGCGAACTTCTGGCGCAGCACGGCTTTCGCAACCTCGAGTTCCAGGGCATCAGGCTCGTCGCCGCCCCAGAAGTCGACCATGAGGTGGTTCTCTTTCACGCCGGCCGCTTCGAGCGCCTCGGCGACGCGGAGGAGATCGCGCACGGTCGGGCGCAGGCCGGCGGTGTACAGGATCTTGCGAAGCGTGCTGTCGAAGATCGTGAGTGGCTGCGGAAAGTCGTACGTGGCCTGGACCTCTGGATCGAAATTCAGCGGGCTGACCCAGCTCCGTCCAGGAATGTGGGCAGGAGCCTGGAAGAGGTTGACGTCGTCCACATTTATCGGTTCCGTGCTCATTGGATGCCTCCTTTTCTTGATGATCTGGTCGATGTTTCGGAAACCAGGGAGTGGTCGTCGCGCTCGCATGCGCCGACAGCGACGCGAACAGGTTCCGTGCGCTCCTCGGCGGTTGCAGCTGCTTGGTTGCTGCCGTCACCGTCAGAAACGTCGTCCGGTTCGCCGGCTGCAGCAGCTTCGAGACCGTCCGCTGTCGTTGGCAGGGCTTTCGCGGCGCGGCTCCGGCGCTTTGTGATCACCACGACGGTGACGATCCCAAGCGCACCAAGCAACAGGCACAGCGAGATCGGGTGCGTGACGAAGGTCACCGGGTTGTTGTTGGACAGGATCAGTGACAGGCGAAGGTTGCGCTCGATGATCGGACCGAGGATCGCGCCGAGCACGATGGTCGGCGCCGAATAGCCGAAACGCCGCAACGCCAGGCCGAGAAACCCGAACACCATGAGCACGCCGACGTCGAACATCGTCCCGCGGTTTGCGTAGGCGCCGACCGTGCAGAGGATGATGATCGCGACGCCGATGATCGGAGCCGGGAGCGAGATCATCCGCGCCCATATGTTCGTCGTGACAATGCCGAGAGCCCAGAGCAGCCCGGTGCCCACGAACAGGCCCACGAAGACCGTGTAGATGGTGACCGGATCTCTCGACAGCAGCTCCGGTCCCGGCGTCAACCCGGCGATCAACATCGCCCCGAGGATCAGCGCGGAAGTGGGTGTGCCCGGGATGCCGAGCGCGAACGTGGGAATCAGCGTTGCGTGCATCACCGCCGCATTGGTCGCCTCCGGGGCGGCGATGCCCTCAGGCGAGCCCTTGCCGAATCGTTCCGGATGGCGGGAGGTCGCTTTCGCGAGGTTGTACGAGAGAAACGGCGGAACGCTGCCGGCCATCCCCGGGAGCAGCCCGGTGAAGAACCCCACCACGGTGCCGAGCGCCGCGGGGCGAAACACCGACCGGAACTCGCGGAACTTGAGCCAGACGCGTCCGGGCTGCTGCGTGACCAACTCGCTCGCGTCCGTGCCGCCCATGAGCATCCGCACCGCCTCCGGTATGGCGAACAAGCCGATGAGCATCGGAGCCAGCGGGATGCCGCCCGAGAGGAGGACATTGCCGAAGTCGAACCGCGGAAGGCCTGTGACCGAGTCAAGCCCGATCGTGCCGATCAGGACTCCGATGGCGACGCCGATAATGCCGCGGCGCGGCGCGCCACCGACCAGGAACGCGATCGCTGTGAGCCCGAGCAGGCCGAGGCTTGTGTACTCGGTGGGCCCGAGGGCCAGCGCCCACGACGCAATCAGCGGCGTGACGACGATGAGCGCGATGGTGGTGACCACCCCGCCGAAGGTCGCCGACCAGAGTGAGTACGCAAAGGCCTTGGCGGCACGGCCGGCCCGGTTCATCTGGTAGCCGTCGAGGATGATCGCCGCCGAGTTGGGAGACCCCGGGGTCGAGACCGCGATGGCGGTGATCGATCCGCCGTACTCCGCAGCCTGGTAGAGGGTCGTGTAGAAGATCAGCGCCTCGGCCGGGGGCAGAAAGAAGCTGAGCGGCAACAGCAGCGCGATGCCAGAGAGCGGACCAATGCCCGGGAGCGCTCCCACCAGGATGCCGACGACGGTGCCGGACACCAGGCAGAGCAGCCCGAGTGGCGTGAACAGGTGGGCAGCTGCCTGGCCAAGTACCGAGATGAGGTTCACATCACATCCCCTAGGACGCCCACACCGGTCCAGGGAGCGGAACGTTGAATACGTTCACGAAGAGGAAATACAGCCCGATCGTGGCCAGCGTGCCGGCCACGACGACGAGGATCCGCATCCTCCTCTCGAGTTGACCGGGCAGGCTCAACGCAAGCGACAGCCCGATCGTGGCCGCGAGGAATCCGACGATGGGCATGACATAGACGTAGGCGCAGAGCGCGATGGCGATTGCGACGAGCGGCTTCCACCCCACCCGGAACCAGGTGTGGCTGCTGCGCTCGGGACGGACCACGCCCCAGGCGCCGAGGACCGCGAGCACGATCCCGACGATCATGGGAACGAGCCATGGGCCCGCCGGCGTCGAAAGGTCGAAGGTGGTGCTCTCGACGATCACGTAGACGCCGAGAGCACCGATGAGGCCCGAAACCGCCCGGTCAGCCAGCATCCCGGTGGCCGCGCCACCGCTGGGCCGGGACTCGCTCACGACCCTGCCGCGTCCAGCGACTGATAGAGGGCGAGCTGCTGCTGATCGTGCTGGATCACCGCCTGGGTATCGAGGAAGTCCGGTAGTTGATCGTTGTTCGCCATGTACTTCTTCCAGGCCGCGGAAGCGAACACCTTGGCGCTCACCGACTCGATCGTCGCGATGATCGAGGCAGGAGTCCCCTTCGGGGCGAAGATGCCCTTGAGGCTGTAGCCGGTGATGTCGTAGCCCGCCGACTCGAAGGTCGGGACACCCGGGAGCGGCGCATACGACGTCCCGTCGGCGGAGACCGCCACCGTGATCAGCTTTCCTGCCTTCTGCTCCGGCAGATAGGCGCTCGGCGTCACGAGCCCGAAGTTCACCGTTCCGTTCAGCGTGTCGGTTGTGGTTTCGGAGCCGCCGTTGGTGGCGATGTACTTGAGCGTGATCCCGGCGTCCTTCTCCAGCGCGAGGAACGCCTCGTGGTTGGGTCCGACCTGACCCGTCGCCGCGACCGACAGCGCGTTCGGGTGCGTCTTCGCGTACGCCACCAATGCGGCGACCGTCTTGTACGGGCTGTTCGCGGCCGTGATCAGTCCGACCGCTTCGCCGTCGAACTGCACCACCGGTGAGATGTCGCTGAACGTATACGGGATCAGCTTCTGCGCGATGAGGTCGGCCATCGTGCCGTCAGCCTCGTAGAGGAGCGTGTAGCCGTTTGCGGGCTGCGACATGACCTGGGCGACCCCGACGGCGCCGCTCGCGCCTGGATCGTCCACCACTGCGATGGACCACTGGAACTGCTGCTGAAGGATCGCCGCAAGCTCGCGTGCTTCGATATCCAGGGATGAGCCTGCCGCGACCGGGACGATGAGCGAGACAGCCCGGGTTGGGTATTTGATGGTCGTGGTGCCCGCGGCCGCCGCGGTGCTGCCACATGCGGCAAGGAGCAATCCCATGCCGGCGAGCGCGACCTTGTTCCGAATCTTCCCCATGAGTGTCTCCTCCTCTCGTGGCTGAGCCGCCAACCCGTGGCTCAGGCAGAAATGACCAATGGCAGGAAAATAGCATATCGATAGATTTCATCGATTTACTATACAAAGGCATCGAATCGGTCTTAAAACACGAATCGACAACCCCGCGGGCAGGGTCGGCCGGCGAAGGCCTGTGGTCCGACCGGCTGGTCAGCGAGGCCGAGCGACGGCTCTCAGCCGTTCCGAGACCTGGAGATGGGGTGGCCAGCGGGGGTCGAACCCGCGACCTCCAGGGCCACAACCTGGCACTCTAACCAACTGAGCTATGGCCACCATGGGACTCCGCAGAGGAGGCTTCGCGATTATATGGCGCGGTGGCCGGCGGTCCGGACGAATCGCCGCAGGTACACTCGCCGCGCGCCCCCGTAGCTCAGCGGATAGAGCGGCGAGCTTCTAACTCGATGGTCGTGGGTTCGACTCCTACCGGGGGCGCCAATCCTTGTGGAAGTTCGGGTGACGTGTCCCATTGGCTTCGGCTGATTGGTCACGGGGCTCCGCGCACATACAGCTCGACGCCGTCCGTGTTCATCACCTGCTGATACGTGTGGCCCTGGATGAAGGCGAGGATGTCGCTCAGCCGCTGGATCCCGGCCGGCGTGATGAGAATCAACTCCGGCGGGGCTGCGTCCATCTTCGACAGAAGGGCTGCGCTGCCGTTCTCGAGCTCCAGGGTCACGTAGAGCGGACCGCTGCGCGTCGGCGGCACGAGCTCGTCGTCGACGAGCGGCCACGCAAGGTTCGTCCAGAGCATCGCGGTCGCGCCCACCATGTTGTGGCTTGCGATCCACTGCTCAGCCTGGTTCTCGCCGTAGCTCAGCGAGCCGAAATACGTGTCGTAAGCGAGCACTGATTGCGTGCCCGCCACGTAGCTGAGCGCGTTGGGGTAGTACCCGAAACTCCACACCGTGGTTCTGTACGCGGCGACGTACAGCGACCACCCGGTGGTTGCGATGACGGCAAACGTGGCTGCTGCCAGGAGGACAGCAGGCCGCCGGATGCGCCGCGACAGCTGATCGTGATGGCGTGACACCAGGCCGGTCACGAGCAGTACCAGCGGTATCACCACCGGAAGGAGAAAGTGCTCGTACGAGTAGCCCGCTGCGACCGCGGCGAAGAGTAGCGCTGTCGCCCAGATGCGGATGAGCTCGACACGGCCGTCCTTCGCCTGACGCAAGAACCAGGCTGCCGCAACCATTGCCACGACGATCCCGATGCGGAGCAGGTATGAGGGCAATTGGTCGCGAAGCGCATCGTCAACGTAATCGACATACGAGCTCACCAACGCATACCACACGTTGTGCGCCCCGGCGCTGAGCAGGAACGGGACGATGACAGCGCCGGCCGTGGCAACGAATGCGCTCCCGAGAATCACGATCGTCCGCCAGTTGCGTCGCACCAGGCACCAGAGCACGATCGATGCGCAGTCCGCGAGCGCCGTCTGCTGGATGAGGAAGGCGCACGCGAGCAGCGCGCCGATGGCCACGAGTGTCAGCGCTCGTGGACGGCGCGCAGCCGGATCGGTGCACGAGCACAGGAACCACATCACCGCGACGGTGACGGGTCCGATCAACAGGCTTTCGGGGAGCGCCAGGTTGGCATCGAGCATCGGTGAGCCGACAATCACGGCGATCACCAGTCCGGCCCACAATGCCGCGCGCTTCGAGAAGATCCGCGACATCCCCACGACCGAGGCGACGACGGCAGTGAGCCCGCTCGCCATCGCGAGCACGTGCAGCCCTGCCTCGCTTGTTCCAAACAGAATCCTGCTCAGGTCGTAGATGCCGAACAGCAACGGCGGCTTGTTGTTCCACGCATCGACATAGAGCCCGTAGCCGAGATGCGTGAGCCAGACCGTCGATGCGTACCCGGCTTCGTCCGAGTACCACTGCGGTTCGATGAACGACGGCACGCGCAGCACCGCATACAGCGCGACCGGCAGGATGACGTACAGATTGCGCTTCATCCGCGCCGTGTCTCGGACGTCCGTTTGCTCGTCCTGGTCCCCGCTGCGACCGCGCGCGCGACGCGCCACCAGTCCATGTGGTGCAGACGGTATCGGGCGAAGTCGTGGTCGCGCCTGAGAACACGCCGAGTCCCTCGTTGCAGCGCCATCCCGTAGCATCGCCATGAGTGAGCGAAGTCCCGGTTCAGACCCGCCTCCACCTGGTTCGCCACTGCGACGTTCGCAACCCTGACGGCGTCCTGTACGGGCACCTCCCGGACTTTCCCCTCAGCGAGAAAGGCGTCACGCAGGCCCACGCGCTGGGCCGGTACTTCGCCGGGACCCACGTTCGGCAGATCTACTCGAGCCCGCTGGAGCGCGCCCGCCAGACGTCCGAGATCATCGCGTCGTACCTCGATGGCGTGCCGATCACGTTCACCGACGACTTGGTTGAGACGCGCTTCGGCCTCTACCTGCAGGGCATTCCGCCGAAGCAGGTCCCGTGGCGCCGCCCACTCTGGCTCGTCCACATGGTGTGGCCGGGTCTGCTCCGCAACGACGAAACCGTCGCGGGGCTCGCAGCTCGCGTCCGCCGGCCGCTGATGCGGTTGCTTGCCGACCACCCCGGCGACGGCGGCATCTGCGTGAGCCACGGCGATCCGATCCAGGGATTCTGGGTGAATTCAGAAGGCCGGCCCCGCTACGCGTTGCACCGTCTGCAATGCGCGAAGGGAGGGATGCTCGAACTCGACTACGACGGCGAGTCGCTCCGCAAGCTCACGTACCTCTCCCCCGCCAGGGTCGCCGAACTGGCACCGGGATCGGATCAGACCGAAGCCGGTTCTCGCTCGGGCGTCTGAGGCTCCCCGCTCGAATCCGACGACCACCGCCGGTCGAGCGAGATGGGCTGGCGTCGCTTGCGCTGCCGGTGCTCGAGGATCGGCCGCAGGTACAGCTTGGTGAGCAGCCCGACCATGATCAGGATGAATCCGGTGTACACGAGCAGCACGCCCTGGTCATCGTTCACCTGGAACAGCGAGTACTGGGTCACCGACGGGAAGGAGATCGTGAAATCCACGGCCTTGCCGTTCTTGACATCGATGGGCAAGGTCATCGTCTTGCCCATCTCCAGCGGGATGACCGCCGCGTCCGAGTAGTACGGCGACATCTGCGAGGTGTTGAGCTGATTGACGTTCTGCGCGGCGCCGGAATCGAGTCCGAGGTTGCCGACGTAGAGCTGCATCTCGATGATCGGGTTGCGGACCGCGACACCGCCCGGGCCGTATGAGACTGCTGTGGGGTTGATCGATCCGTTGCTGCCGACCTGGGGAATCACCGTGGCGTCCGGGTAGAACGTCATCTTGGCGCCGATCTGCACCGGCTGTTTGGCGCCGCTGATCGTGTAGTTGAAGTCGGGAACTTTGAGCACTCCGTCCGCAAGTGCCTTATTGCCGATGTTGTCCGCATCGTCGAAGAACTGGATGGACCCGTCGTACACCGTCTGCCCCTGGGGGTTCTTCACGATGATGGTGGGCGCCCATCCGTAGTCCTGCTGATAGACGTTGACGTTATCGATGCTGAGGAAGTCATTGACCAGGATGTTCTTGGTCTCGACCTCCTTGCCACGGTCGAGGACGGTGACGTTGCTGACGTAGTTGCTCGCCTCGCCGTTGGAGGCGTAGGTCGCCTCGAAGCTGTTGAGCCGCAAGGTGAACGGCGCGTAATTCCCGTGAAAGAGCAGTCCCTGTTGGAGTGTGTCGTAGCCGGACGGCGTGTTGGTGAAGCTCTGTCCCTCAGTCACCGTGACGAGCCCCTGGTAGCCCGTTGCCTTTCCCCAGACGACGGCGATAAGCAGCAGGAAGAACGAGCTGTGGAAGAGCCAGGAGCCCCACTCGCCCCAGTACTGCGGGGTGCGCTTGTAGCCGCGCAACGTGCGCATGACGAGTGCCTTGCCCCGACGGATGACGCACCACCCGAGCGAGATGTAGAGCAGCCCGAGCAACACGTAGAAGACCGGCGACACGAACACCTGCGTGAGCGGCAGTTGCAGGTCCGCGAACAGGATGTTCAGGTTCGGCCAGGACGTGAGAAACGCCTCGACCTTGGTGGGATCCGAGGTGTTCTGCTGCGGGACGAACGAGCCGATGAGAACGATGACGAGGATGCCCAGCAGGAGAAAGATCGCGGTGCGCATCCGCGTGTACTCGTGCCAGTACTTCCCAACAGCCTCCCTGAATCTCCCCTTCACCGCAAAGCGCCTGGGCGCAGCAAGCCTTTTGGATCGAACGCCCCGGCCAGGCCCGGCTGCCATGTGCGCGTTCCGGGTGGCCTCGACGTGGCGGTGCGCGCCTCGGCGGGTTCGAGCCGAAACGTGACGGCCGCGATCACCGCCAGGCGCCCATCGCTCCCGAGCAAGGCCGCGATGAGGTCATAGCCGACGACGTCCTTGAGTGCCGCCCCTCCCGCCTTGACGGCATCGCCTGTCGACAGCACCGCCTCGACCCCGGCCAGGGACCGGCGCGGGATCTCCCCGCGGGCCACCAGCGTGCCCACGTGCGCAGATCCGGTCTCGGCACCAAGACCGACGACCGCGAGCTTTTCCTTGGCCACTGCAGATCGGACTTTCGCGACAGCCGCCCCCGCTTCGGCGCGGACGGTGAGACCCGGCGCGGCGACATCGATACCGGTCAACTTGCTCACGCTGAGGATGATCCCGCCGCGCTCCGGGGTACCACCGGGCGTGGCCGGATCGCCGCTCGTGACCGTGATCGGGACGCCCTCCCGATTGCACAGGTTGGCGACGCGAACGAGCGCGGCAGCGTCTGCGGGGCTGACGACATCGCCCACGACGCCCGCTGCGCCGACGACTTCCACAAAACGCTGCGCCAGTTCGTCGTTCACACGATCAACCCTTTGAGGGATGCCGTTGCCGCCGTATAGACCAGCACAATCATTACTCCGAGGATGAGTGTCCCGGCCGTCGTGGCAACCAGGACGGCGGTGCCCGAGAACCCGGTTCGCGACCACCGGTACTCCTCGGCTCCGGGCTCGGGACGCTGGTACATCAGCAAGCCGACGCGCAGGTAGTAGAAGGCGGAGACCGCACTGGTCGCGATGCCCCAGAGCGCCAGCGGCACCTGTCCCGCATTGATGGCGGCCGTGAAGACGAGGAACTTTCCGAAGAACCCCGCGGTGGGCGGGAAGCCGCCGAGCGAGAACAGGAAGAGGGCCATGCTCGCGGCGACAAATGGGCGGCGATGGGCAAGGCCGCGCAGCCCGTCGTAGCTGTCGAGATCCTCACCGCGGCCGGCCATGATCGTGATGACCGCGAACGCGCCGATGTTGGTCACCGCGTACGCCGCAAGGTAGTACAGCACCGCAATGGTCCCGAAGGAGCTCGTCTGGCCTGACGGCAGCAGCACAGGGCCGACTGCGATGCCGATGAGAATGTATCCGGCCTGCGCGATGCCGGAATACGCGAGCATCCGCTTGACGCTTGTCTGGGTCAGCGCCGCGATGTTGCCGACCACCATCGACGTGATGGCCACCAACGCGACAACCGGTTCCCAGTGCTGATAGAAGTGCGTGCCCCCGCCGTCGAACGTGTACGTGAAGACGCGCACGAGGGCTGCGAATGCCGCGACCTTGGTGGCGACGCTCATGAAGGTCGTCACCGACGTCGGCGCGCCCTGGTACACGTCCGGTGTCCAGGAATGGAACGGCGCGGCTGACACCTTGAACGCGAATCCGATGAAGAGCAGCAGCACTCCGGCGAGCAGCAGTGGATCGACCGCGAGCGTGGTCTGACTCTGGATTGCGGCAGCGATCTGGGCCAGCTGCGTGTGTCCCGTTTCACCGTAGATCAGCGCCATGCCGAAGAGCAGGAACCCCGATGCAAAACCGCCCAGCAGCAGGTACTTCAGCGCCGCCTCCTGCGAGCGCTCCTCGTGGCGCGAGAAACCGCTGAGGATGTACAGCGCGAGCGACAGCAACTCGATCGCCAGGAAGATGACCATGAGGCTCGTCGCGCCGGCGAGCAGCATCATCCCGAGTGTGGCCGCGAGGATCAGCGCGTAGTACTCGCCGTAATGCATCCCGCGACGGTTGAGGTAATTCGGACTGATCATGACGACGAGCCCGGCACTCACCAGCAGGATCGCGTCCACGAAAAGCGCAAACCGGTCGTAGGCGAACGACCCGGAGTACACGAGCCGGCCCGGGTTCGCATCGAACCAAGCCCAGATCACGACGCCGAACGTCGCCGCGATGCCGAAGAGCGCGAAACCCGCGATCCACGTGCGTTTCGACGCCGGGACCACGAGGTCGAGCAGCATGCACAGCAGGAACACGCCACCGAGGACGAGCTCGGGGAGCACCCCGACCAGGTCACGTCCCCCGGGGAACGTCAACGGCACCGGAGACGCCGCAATCATCATCACTGCGTCCCCGCGTTCGACGCGCCGGGCTGGATCATGTTCACGGTGGTGCTCACCGAGCTTCTCGTGATATCGGTGATGGGCTTCGGATACAGGCCGATGAAGATCATCAGTGCCGCGAGCGGCACGAGCAGCAGGCCCTCACCGAAGTGCAGGTCGTGGACTCCCTCCGTGCGCGGCTTTGGAGGGTCGTGCATCAGCCCTTGATGGAGCCGGAGCATGTACCAGGAGGCAAGGATCACCCCACCCCCGGCCAAAACGGCGTACACCCAGTTCAACTGGAACGCGCCGAGCATGATCGTGAACTCACCCACGAAACTGTTCATGCCCGGCATCCCGAGCGATGCGAGCGTGGCGATCAGGAAGAAGAAATACAGCCAGGGCATTCGGCGTTCGAGGCCAGACAGCTCGCCGAGATCACGCGTTCCGGTGCGTGCTTCCACGTACCCGACGATGAGGAACAGCGCGCTGATGATGATGCCGTGGTTGACCATCTGGATCACGGCGCCGTTGATGCCGTTGTCGGTCAGCGAGAAGATGCCGAGCGCGATAAAGCCGAGATGGCTGATGCTCGCGTAGGCGACGATGCGTTTGAGGTCACGTTCGGAGAGCGCCATCAGCGCGCCGTAGATGATGCTGAGCACGGCGAACGCGGCCAGCACAAACCGGTATTTCTCCATCTCCCCGGGGAAGATCGTCAGCGCGAAGCGGATGAATCCATACGCGCCGAGCTTGCTCACGATGCCCGCGAAGAACACCAGCACCGCGGGAGGACACGCCTCGTACAGGTCTGGCAACCACGTGTGCAACGGCACGATCGGGAGCTTGATGGCGAAGGCCAGCGCGAAGCAGATGAATGCGAGTTCTTTGGGCGTGAACGTGGTGACGTGGATGATGGGTATGACAAACGCGCTGCCTGAGCTGATCGGCTGCGCGAGGATGCTCTCGAGGTCGAACGAGCCCGACGGCGACTGGATGTACAGATAGATGATCGCGACCAGCATCAGCAGGCTGCCCGCGACCGTGTAGACGATGAACTTGATGGTGGCCGGCCCGCGCTTCTCGCCGCCCCAGTTGCTCAACAGGATGTAGAGCGGGACGAGCATCCCCTCCCAGAACATGTAGAACAACAGCAGGTCGATGGAGAGCAGCACGCCTGTGGTCGCGGCTTGCGTGAGCAGCACCAGCGTGCAGTAGAAACGCAGGCGGTCGGTCGCTTTCCGCGAGATTGCCAGCGCGCCGAGCAGAAACACGCCGGCGTTGAGGGCCAGCAACCATGCGGAGATGCCGTCGATGCCGAGGTGGTACGACGCGTTGATTGCCGGCAGCCAGGCGTGCGTCTCCTGGAAGTGCAGCGGCAGCGGCCCGCCCGATGCTTTGTTGCCGGGCATCCAGATGAGGAGGAGCGTGACGATGACCGCGCCGGCAAGCGTCGCGAGGATGGTGAGCCCCTTGACCGCGGCGGTATAGCGGCGCGGCACGAGTTGCAACAGGATCGCCGCTCCCGCGGGGATGACGATCAGCAGCGTGAGCCAGGGGATGTGATTCATCGTGCGATGAACACCCACACGACGACGAACACGACTGCGAACACGGTGAAGATGGATGCGTAGTCGCGGATAAATCCGGTCTGCACCGTGCGCAGGTCGAGGCTGAAGCCGCGGAGCAGATCGCCGATGCCCTCGACCCAGCTGTCCATGATGTCCGGCTCGACCACACGCCTTGCGGTTCGCGCAACCGCTTTGACCGGTTGCACAAGGGCACGGTCATAGATCTCGTCGAAGTAGAACTTGTTGTACGAGAGCAGCGGGATGACGCGTGGCAGTCGCGCCAGCACGACCTGCGGGTCGGGACGGTGCTCATACCAGAGACGCATCGCCAAACCGATGCCGATGAGGCTGGCCGCCGTGCCGATGACCAGACCAACAAGCGCCAGGCCGAAGGAAGGGTCATGTAACAACGGCGACTGCGAGCCCGCGAAGACCGGGCTCAGGAAATCGCTGAAGACGTGGATGGTGTTGGGCAGCGGGAACTGCAGCGGCCACGCGGCCACGACCGCGAGCACACCGAGGATGACCACCGGGATCAGCATCGTGTACGGGGCCTCCTTGACGCCGAAGCCGCGCGCGGTCTGCGGCTCACCTTGGAAGACCGTGAAGTAGAGACGGAAGGCGTAGAGGCCGGTGAGCACGTTGACGCCCACGCCGACGGCATAGAGCAGCCACGGCGCGGGACCAGGTCCGGAAAGCGTGCCGAACCCGAGCAGATCCTCTTTGCTGAACCAACCCGAGAAGAGGAAGAATCCGCCGAGCGCGAGTGACCCCGCACCGAATGCGAGGTGCGTCCATTTCATGCGCGAGTGCAGTCCGCCCATGAGGCGGATGTCCTGCTCGTCGTGGAGCGCATGGATGACGTTGCCCGCGGCCATGAAGAGGAGTGCCTTGAAGACCGCATGCATCGCGAGGTGGAACATTCCCGCGGAGTACGCGCCGATGCCGACCGCGTAGATCATCAGCCCGATCTGCGACATCGTCGAGTAGGCGATGACACGTTTGATGTCGATCTGTGAGAGGGCGATGATGCCTGCCATCACCGCAGTGCCCATGCCGACGCAGGCCACCATTCCTTCGGCGACAGGTGCCAGATTGAACAGCACGTGGAACCGCGCGATGAGATAGACACCCGCGGTGACCATGGTCGCGGCGTGGATGAGGGCTGAGACCGGCGTCGGGCCTTCCATCGCGTCCGGCAGCCATGTGTGCAGCGGGAACTGCGCGCTCTTGGCGAATGCTCCGATGGCGAGCAGGACGCACACGCCGGTGACCAGCGCCCCGCCGGCGGGAAATGCCTGCGTGCGGGCGAAGATGTTGGGCAGGCTGAGCGTGTGCGTGTTCAGCACGATCAGGAACGCCGCGATCACCAGGGCAACGTCGCCGATCACCTGCGTGATGAAGGCTTTTCGAGCCGCAAGAACGGCGGTTGGACGGTCGTGCCAGAACCCGATCAACAGGTAGCTGCTCAACGCGACCAGCGCCCACCCGATGATGAGGATCACCAGGTCGGCGGCGAGCACGAGCGTCAACATCGAGAAGATGAAGAAGTTCATGTAGCTGAAGAAGCGGGCAAACCCGGTGTCGTGCGCCATGTAGCCGACGCTGTACACATGGATGAGGAAGCCGACGCCGGTGATGACCATGAGCATCAGCGCGCTCAGCGCGTCGAGCGTGAAGTCCATGCCGACCGAGAGGTTGGTCCCGCCTCCGAGGTTGATCCAGTCCCAGAGCCGCACCGTGATCGCGGCGTGTCCCGCGGGCGCCCCGACGACGCTGGCGAGCACCAGACAGGACACGACGAAGGATCCAAGGATCGACGCTGTCCCGACGATGTTCACGAACTGCCGCCCGAAGACGGGACCGAGGAAGCCGTTCAGCGCAGCGCCGATCAGTGGAAACAGCAGCACCAGGACGACCAGCGTGGACGCGGTGCCGACGTTCACTCTTTCATCTCGCTGAGGTCGTCGACGTCGAGCTCGCGGCCGAGGCGGAAGATCTGGGTGATCAGCGCGAGACCCACCACCACCTCAGCCGCGGCGACGACGATCACCATGAACGCGAAGATCTGGCCTTCCTCACTGTTGAGAAAACGCCCGTAGGCCACGAGCGCCACATTGGCGGCGTTGAGCATCAGCTCGATGCACATGAACACGACGATCGGGTTGCGCCGGATGAGCACGCCCATCGCGCCCACCGTGAACAGGAAGGCCGCGAGCCCGAGCAGGTACGGGAACAGATTCGGATTCAGCATCCGCCGCACTCGGTCACGGGCTTACACGCCTCGTCAAGTACACGGCGCCGATCGCCGCGACGAGCAGGAGCATCGAGGTGATCTCGAACGGAAGCAGGTAGTTGGTGAACAGCTGGCCGGCGACGGTCTGCACGTTGCCGGCGTTGTTCACCGCGTCCTGCGGAAAGTTGAAGGTGTGGTACGGGTTGCTTGCCGTGCCCACCGCCACGCCGTGAAACCCGTTGGTGTTGTACGTGATGCCGTTGCGCGCCGCGATGAAGACGAGTGCGGTCACGACGACCACGCCGAGAGCGCCGATGACTGCGCGCAGGTCCAACGTGGGGCGATCCTCCGCGTCCGGACTCAGCAGCGCCACGATGAACACGAAGAGCACCATCACCGCGCCTGCGTAGATGATCAGCTGGACCGCAAAGAGGAACTGCGCGTTCAGGAGCAGGAACAGCACGGCGAGCATCGTCACCGTGACGACGAGGCTGAGCGCCGAGTAGATCGTCTGGCGTGAGAACACGACACCGAGCGCGCTCACTGCCGCAAGGGCGATGACGACGGCGAAGATGACCGTCATTTCGTCTTCCCCGCTCCCGGCTCGATGACAGTTGGCACATCGACCGGCACGCCGAGCTCGCCCGGATGCGGTGCGAGCTCGTGGTCGAGCGTCTTCTCCTGCGCGGCCCACGCAACGCGCGGCCGCACGCCGGGATCGAGATCCTCGCGGCCCGTCTGGTCGGCGCCGGCGCCCACCGGGCTCGCCGGACCTTGCGCCTGGGCAAATCCCGGCCACGACTCGAGCAACTCGGCCTTGGTGACGACGGTTCGCTCACGCCGATAGTCGGCGAGCTCGAAGCGCGGGCCGAGCGTGATCGCCTCCGTGGGACACGCCTCTGCGCAGTACCCGCAGTAGATGCAACGCATCAGGTTGATCTCGTACCGCTCCGCGTACCGCTCACCAGGTGAGATGGGCGCCTTGGGGTCGTTCTCGGCAGCAAGCACGTAGATGCATCCGACCGGGCACGCCGCCGCGCACAACTCGCAGCCGATGCAACGCTCGAGGCCGTTGTCGTAGCGATGGAGAATGTGCCGCCCGCGGTGGCGCGGCGAAACCGGCTTCTGCTCCTCGGGGTACTGAATCGTGATGGGGTGCGTGCCCATCTTCTTGAGCGTGAATGCGAGTCCCTTCGCAATCTCCTTGATCACCGCATCACCCTCGCCATCGCTATGCCCGCAACGCGACGACCGCGCCGGTGATGACGATGTTGATCAGGCCGAGCGGCAGCAGCACCTTCCAGCCGAAATTCATGAGCCTGTCGTAGCGGAGTCTCGGCAGAGTCCAGCGCACCCAGATCATCACGAAGAGCAGCACAAACACTTTGCCCAGGAACCAGATCGGCCCGGGAATCCAGTCGAAGGGATGGAACGGCAGAAGCGGCAACCAGCCACCGAGGAACAGTGCAGTCGCGATCGAGCAGACCGTGACCATGTTGATGTACTCGCCAAGGAAATACAGGCCGAAACGCATCGCCGAATATTCGGTGTGGTATCCGGCGATGAGCTCCGTCTCCGCCTCCGGAAGGTCAAACGGCAGCCGGTTGGTCTCCGCGAACGCGGCGGTGAAATACAGGATGAACGCGAGCGGCTGCAGCACGATGAACCACAGTCCCTGCTGCGACCCGACGATCTTTTCAAGGTCGAGGGAGCCGGAGAGGATGACAACGCCGATCACGGCGAACGACACCGCCATCTCGTAGGAGATGAGCTGCGCCGATGAGCGCAGGCCGCCGAGCAGCGAGTACTTGCTGTTGGATGCGAACCCACCGAGGAACAGCGAGTACACACCGAGCGAGGTCACGCCGAGGATGAAGAGCAACCCGACGTTGATATGGGCGATGTCCCAGTGGAATTCGTGCCCGAACCAGTTGTTGGTGCCCCAGGGAATCACCGCGTAGGCGAGCAGCGCCGCCCCGCCGGCGAGGCTCGGCCCGACGAGGTACAGGAGCTTGTCGCGCTCTGCGGGAGCGACGTTCTCCTTGAAAAAGAGCTTCAGACCGTCGGCCGCGGGCTGCAGCATCCCGAACGGCCCAACGCGGTTCGGGCCGTAGCGCAGCTGGATGCGCGCCGAGATCTTGCGCTCAGCGAGAGTCAGGTATGCAAATGCGGTGAGCAGGAACACGACGAGGACACCGCACTTGATCAGCAGCACCCACCAGAGATCGTCCGGCCCGATCACGCGACTGCCTCGGCGGTGAAGAGCGCACGACCGCCGTTGCCTGCACTCCCGTAGGCGCTGATCTCCTCACGCATCAGGCGGTTGACCGCGAGCGGGTCACCCGATCCCCAACCCACAGCTCCCAACTCACTGGCAAGCGTGGTCAGCACCCGCGTCTCCGTCGGGGTTGACGACGCGGGCGGCAGGCCGGCGCGGATGCGCTGGACGCGCCCCTCGACGTTGGTGACGCTGCCTGCTTTCTCGAATATCGCGTGTCCGGGGAAGAGGACTGTTGCGTATCGCGACACCACGCCGGGGCGCGTGTCGAAGGCGACGACGCACGCGGCCTTGCGCACTGCGCGTTCGAGCAGGTCGCCCGCCGATTCGAGTGCGGGGTTGGGCCCGAGCATGAGCAGCCCGCGCATCTCCCCCGCTGCCAGCCCTTCGAGGATCTGGCGGCCGGTCTTGCCTGTCTGCGTGAGTGACGCATACGCCGGCCCGAGGTTGGGAAGGAGGCCGAGATCCTTGGCGCCGCGGCCGTTCACGCCGCGCGTGATCGTGAGGCGGCGCACCGAGCCGACAGCGCGCAGCGCGGTGGCGATTTCCGCGGCATGCACGCGATTGGTCTCGTCAGCGATGAGGCCGATTCTCGACGCGCCCGCTGCGGCGGAAACCGCGTCGGCTGCCGAGACGTCGTTGCTCACGCGGAGCACGCGGGCATTCTTCTTGCGCTCCGCCTTGTACAGGCGAAGCGTGAGGACCGGCGCCTGCACCTCTGGCTCGGTGCCGAGGACAACGAGCGCATCGCAGTCTTCGATTTCGGCGATGCCGAGCTCGTGTTCCGCGGCCGAGAGTCCTTCGAACGGATCGAGCTGATGGTCGACGTGCGGCGTGCCGATCACCTGGCGCGCGATGCGCTCGAGCAAAAAAAGTTCTTCATTGGTGCTGGCGCTCGAACCGAGCACGCCGATGGATTCGGCCCCGTACTCATCGGCGATCTCGCGAAGCCGGCGCGCGGCCTGGGTGATCGCCTCGGGTACCGCAACATCGCGCGGCTCGTCGTCGCTTCGCACCACCGGGCGGCGGACCCGCTCCGAGCTGTTCCATCCGTCGAAGCTGTAGCGGCCGCGGTCGCAGAGCCACATGTCGTCGACGAGCGGGTTGTCACGCGATGCGAAGCGACGCACCTCGAAATCGCGACTGTCGACATTGATGTTGCAACCGTATGAGCACTCGGGGCAGATGCTCGCGGTGCGCTGCAGATCCCACGGGCGCGAGACAAAACGGTACTTGCGATGCGTCAGCGCACCGACGGGGCACACCTCGGGCAGGTTGCCCTGGAACAGCGACTCCAGCTGACGGTTGTCGAAGGTGGACACCAACGTATCCACACCGCGCTGCTGCAGCACGATCTCCTTCTCGCCGGTGATCTCGTCGTAGTAGCGCACGCAGCGCCAGCAGAGGATGCACCGCTCCTGGTCGAGCTCGATCTTGTCGGAAAGCGGGATCGCCTTCTTGAAGTGCACCTTCTCGGTGATCGGGAATCGCGATATCCCGGGGCCATATCGGAAGGTGAAGTCCTGCAGGTCGCACTCACCGCCGCGGTCGCACACCGGGCAGTCGAGCGGATGGTTGAGCAGCAGGAATTCGAGCATCCCCTCGCGAAGCTTGGTGACCTCGGGAAGGTTGGTACGCACGACCATGCCGTCACCCGCGACGGTCGCGCAGGCGGGTTGTGGCTTGGGGAACTTCTCGATGTTGACGAGGCACATCCGGCACACGGCGACCGGGTCCATCTTGGGATGCGCGCAGTAGATCGGAATGTGGATGCCGGCCTCGGTGGCGGCGTCGAGCACGAGCGTTCCCTTGGGAACACGGAGCTCGCGTCCGTCGATGCTGATGCCGACGCGGCCGTCATCCGGCTGCTCGGGCGGCGTTCCCGTCTCCGCCACCGCGGTCAGGCCACCAGCGCCGCGGCCTGCGCCCTCACCGGGCAGCGTCCGGCCCCGCAGTGCGCTTCGAATTCTTCGCGGAACGCCTTGTATGCCGACATCACGAACCAGGTCGCCGTGTCACCGAGGGGACAGAAGCAGCGGCCGTCCATGTTCGAGCAGATATCGGCGAGACTCGCCAACTCTGCATTGGTCGCGAGACCTGCCTCGAGCCGGTGCATGAGCTCGGATTCGAAATACGTTCCCTCGCGACACGGCACGCATTTCCCGCACGACTCGTGACGGTAGAAATCGACAAGCCGCATCGAGACGTCGACGAGACACGTGGTCTCATCCATGAAGATCATCGCGCCCGCCCCGAGCGAGGACCCCGCCTCCTGCACGGCATTCATGTCGAGCGGCAGGTCGAGGTGCTGCGGCATGAGCACCTGCATCGAGCCGCCCCCGGGCTGGAATGCCTTGATGGAGCGGCCTTTCCAGATGCCGCCGCATTCCTCTTCGAGCAGCTCGCGAATCGGTGTGCCAAGTTGCATCTCGTAATTGCCGGGGCGGTTGATGTGGCCGCTTGCGCAGAACACTCTTGTCCCGGCGCTCTTCTCGGTGCCGAGTGACTTGAACCACTCGCCACCGCGCTGCACGATGTGCGGCATGTTGCACAGCGTCTCGACGTTGTTCACCACAGTCGGCTGGCCGTAGAGACCTTTGATCGCGGGGAACGGCGGCTTGAGGCGAGGCTGGCCGCGAAGACCCTCGAGCGACTCGATGAGCGCCGTCTCTTCACCGCAGATGTACGCGCCCGCGCCGCCGTGCACGATGACGTCGCAGTCAAAGCCGCTGCCGAGAATGTTCTTGCCGATGTAGCCGCCGTCGCGAGCCTCCTCGACGGCGCGCTCGAGCAGGAGACGCTGATCGTGGTACTCACCGCGGATGTAGATGAACGAGGTGTTGACCTGCAGCGCGTACGACGCGATCAGCAGACCCTCGATGAGTTGATGCGGGCTCTCATCGATGAGGTATCGATCCTTGAAGCATCCCGGTTCCGACTCGTCCGCGTTGCAGCAGAGGTAGCGCGGAAACACGTCCTTGGGAAGGAACGACCACTTCAGGCCGGTGGGGAATCCCGCTCCTCCCCGCCCGCGGATGTTGCTCGTCTTCACCTCGGCAACGAGCGTCTCCGGGGTGAACTTCTTGAACGCGTCACGAAGTCCCTGGTAGCCGCCGACCTTCTCGTACCCCTTCAGGCTCTGCAGCTCGGCCGCACCAAAATCCTTGGTAAGCAGCTTGTATTCAGCCATGAGCTCTCGTCGGGTGCGTTGCAGTAACCATCGCGCGCTGCATCCTACTGGGCCTTACGCGGGCGTCGCGTTCTGGGGGGCGTCGCGTCTGTGCTCGTCGCTTCCGGCGCCGCAATGGTGGGCTCAGTTGGGGCGGGTCCTGTCTCCGCGGGTACCCCTCGCCGTCGCGCTTTTTGCGCGCCGGCGCTTCCCCCCGCGGCGCCACCCGCCTCGTCTGCTGGTCCTTCTTGCGGCGTCGGCTGTGATCTCAGCGCTCCGAGGATCTGGTCGACCCTCTCGGGGGTGAGGTTTTCTTGGAAATGATGGTCGACCTGCATCGTGGGGGCTCCGCCGCAGCCGCCGAGGCACTCCACTGTTGAGGACCAGGTGAACGCGCCGTCCGTTGTTGTTTCACCTGATGCGCAGCCGAGGCTGCGCTCCAGGTGGTCGACTATGTCTTCGGCGCCTCGCAGGGCGCAGGAGACGTTGATGCAGACGATGACTTCGTGGCGACCGTGGGGGTGCTGGAAGTACATCGAGTAGAAGGTGGAGACGGCTTCGACTTCGCTTGGGGTGACCTCGAGGATGCCGGCGATCTCGGTCATCGCGTCCGGGGTGATCAGGCCTTGCTCGTGCTGGACTGCCCAGAGGGCCGGGAGGATGGCGCTGCGGGCGCGGGGGTACCGGTCGCGGGCACGCTCGATGGCGGTCCGCGTCGCCGCCTGCAACGTCATGCGGGGATCCCCCTGCGTGCGTGAGTCATCGGTCGACGTCCCCGAGCGTGATGTCGATGGAGCCGATGACCGCGACCACGTCGGCGATCAACTCGCCCCGCACCATGTGCGGCAACGCCGCGAGATTGCTGAAGGATGGCGCCCGCACCTTGCAGCGGTAGGGCCGGGTGGATCCATCGCTGACGAGATAGAAGCCGAGTTCGCCTCGCGGCGACTCGACGGCTTGATAGACCTGACCCTGTGGGACGCGCATCCCCTCGGTGACCAGCTTGAAGTGGTGGATGAGCGACTCCATGCTGGTGTTGAGCTCGTTGCGCGGTGGCAGCGCGACGCGCCGGTCGGTCGTATTGACCGGACCGTCGGGTAGATTGTCGAGTGCCTGCCTGATGATCTTCAGCGACTCCCGCATCTCCTGCATGCGCACGAGATAGCGGTCGTAGACGTCGCCCGTCCTGCCGATCGGGACGTCGAAATCGAAGTGATCGTACGAGCTATAGGGCTGCGCCTTGCGGAGGTCGTATGGCACCCCGCTCCCACGGAGCGTCGGTCCGGTGGCGCCGTACGCCATCGCGTCGTGAGCGTTGAGCGTTCCGAGCCCGATCGTCCGCTGCCGGAAGATCGGGTTCTTGGTGATGAGGAGCTCGTGCTCGTCGATGAGCTTCGGGAACGTGTTGATGACCTCACCGACCAGCGCGTAGAACTCGTCGGGCACATCCGCCATGAGGCCGCCGACGCGGATGAACGACGTGTGCATGCGGACGCCACTGACCAGCTCATTGATGTCGAGCAGCTTCTCGCGGTCGCGCCACGCATACATGAACGCAGACGTCGCGCCGAGGTCGAGGCCGCCGGTGCCGTACCAGAGCAGGTGGCTCGCCAGCCTGCAGAGCTCGCACATGATGACGCGGAGGTACTGGCCACGCAGCGGCACCTCGATACCGAGCAAGCGCTCAACCGCGAGTGAGAACCCAAGGTTGTTGAAAAGCGGAGCGAGGTAGTCCATCCGGTCCGTGTAGGGGATGCACTGCTGGTACGTGTGGCGCTCGAAGTCCTTCTCAAATCCCGTATGCAGGTAACCGATATCGGGACGGCATTCACGCACCACCTCGCCGTCGAGGTTGAGCACGAGCCGCAGCACACCGTGGGTCGACGGGTGCATCGGCCCCATGTTCAATTCCATCGTGCTGTCGCCGATCTCGACAAGATCGATCGCGTCAAGACCGGGCTCGATGCCGAGCATTTCGCGGCCTGCCTCGTACTGCTCGCTGAGCGGGTCGAGCGGTGCAGTCTCGGTTCCGGGAGGCGGCAGCGCGGTCATCGCGATCCCCCCGGCATATCGCGCGGCCGTTCCTGCGCCGGGAGCGCCCACTCGAGGTTGTGGGTGAACGCGATCGGCTCGCCGAAGGACGCGTAGTCCTTGCGCAGCGGGTGCCCTTCCCAGTCCGTCGGCAGCAGGATTCGCTTGAGGTCGTGATGACCGGTGAAGGTGATGCCAAGGAGGTCGTAGCACTCCCGTTCGAGCCAGTCCATCCCGGCGAAGACGAGCTCGAGCGTGGGCACGTTGGGATCGTCTTCCTTGACCTGCACGATCAGGCGACAGGTGTCGTTGTGCTGGAGCGACCGCAGCATGTACACGACGTCGAATCGCGGCTCGGCGGGCTCGCGGTCGGGCCAGTCGACGGCGGTCACGAAGATGGGCGATGTGTAGGCGGCGTCGCCGTGATCGCGCAACAAGGTGCAGGCGGCCACCAGGGAGTCGCGGTCGACCCAGACGGTCTCCTCGCCAAACGCCTCCTCACGGCGAAGCACCGCAGCCGGAAGCTCCCGCTCGAGGAGATCCGCTGCTCGTGCGCCGCTCATGGGCGATCCAGGGCGGGCACCCCGCTACCCGAGCAGCGAGCCGGGGAGTTCCCCGGCAATCTTCTTCTGGAGCTTGATGACCGCATCGATCAACCCTTCCGGTCGCGGCGGGCAACCTGGGATATAGATGTCGACGGGGACCACTTTGTCGACGCCCTGAACGATCGCGTAGTTGTTGAACATGCCGCCACTCGAGGCGCAGGCCCCCATGCTGATGACCCATTTCGGCTCGGGCATCTGGTCGTAGATGTGACGCAATACCGGGGCCATCTTCTGGGACACCCTGCCGGCGACGATCATGAGGTCGGCCTGGCGCGGGGACGCGCGGAACACCTCGGCGCCGAACCGGGACATGTCGTAGCGCGAGGCCGTCGAACTCATCATCTCGATGGCACAGCACGCAAGCCCGAAGAGCGCGGGCCAGAGCGAGCTGTATCTGCCCCACTGAATGACCTTGCCGAGCGTGGTCGTGACCACGCCGCTCTGCACCGCGGTGCGCTCGGCGGCCCCGGTTCGCGGCAGAGGGATCGCGCCGGCGTCGGCCAGGACAATGCTCCTGCCCGGCCCACCGGGAAGGATCAATTCGCTGTTCAGTCCCACCGCAGCGCTCCCTTGCGCCAGACGTAGAGCAGGCCCACGAGCAGGGTGGCGATGAAGATGCCCATCTCGACGATCCCGAAGACCTTGAGCTCCCGAACGATGGTCGCCCACGGGAAAAGGAAGATGGATTCGACGTCGAAGATGATGAACAGCATCGCCGTGACGTAGAAGCTCACCGAGAAACGGCGGCGCGCGCTCTCCCTGGGCACGATGCCCGACTCATAAGGAAGATCCTTGGTGGGCGACGCCCGCTTCGGACCGAGCGCGCCGTTGAGCACCTGTGCAAAGACGGCAAACAGCGCGCAGATGCCGAAGAAGAAGAGGATCGGCGCGTAGCCCGACAGCATCGCGGCCGATCGTAACAAACGACCCTCCAGCCGGGCGCCCGCCCTGGCTGGAAACAATGTGCTGCAGAGTGCCGTGGTTCCGGGCACGAGTTTAGTAGGCTTCGACTTGTGACACTGACCGCTCTCGACCGTCCGCCGCTCCAGGACAACCTCACCGAATCAGACGCCCAGGCTCGAGCCGCACTGCTCTCCAACCTCTCCTATGAGGTTTCGCTGGTGCTCAGCGACGACCCGGACGCAGAGACCTTCCAAAGCGCGACGACGATCGTCTTCGACGCCGCCCACGAGGGCTCGGAGACCTTCATCAACATCGCCGCCCGGTCCATCGACGAGTGCACGCTCAACGGCAAGCGCCTCAGCGAGGCGCAGCACGGATTCGACGGCAACGTGCTCTGGCTGCGCGGACTGCGAGCCGGCTCCAACCGTCTCTCGGTGACCGCGCAGTGCGAGTACCAGCACACGGGCGTCGGACTCCACCGCCTCCGCGACCCGGTGGACGACGAGGTCTACGTGTACACCCACTTCGAGCCGTTCGACGCGCACAAGGTGCTCGCGTGCTTCGACCAGCCGGACCTGAAGGCGGGCGTCACGATGAGCGTCACCGCCCCGAGCGCGTGGCGGGTCTGCGGCAACGGACGCATCCTTCGCACCGAGCCGCGTGGCGCGTTGAAGACGTGGCATTTCAATACGACGCCGCCACTGCCGCCGTACCTCATCGCGGTGGTCGCCGGCAAGTACCACACCGTCGAGCGCAAGCACCGCGACATCCCGATGGCGCTGTGGTGCCGCGAATCACTCGCCACGTGGATCGATGCGCAGGCGGACGAGATCTTCGATATCACGACTGCCGGCCTCGACTTCTTCGAGAAGTACTTCGGGCTCAAGTATCCGTTCGACGAATACAACCAGCTGTTCGTGCCCGAATTCAACATGGGCGCGATGGAGAACCCGGGGTGCGTCACGTTCAACGAGGCGTACATCCATCGCGGTCAAGCGAGCGAAGCGCAGTTGCAGCGGCGCGCAGAAACCATTCTCCACGAGATGGCGCACGTGCACGGCTTCGGCGACGTCACCACGATGCGCTGGTGGGGCGACCTCTGGCTCAACGAGACATTCGCCACGTACATGGCGAATCTCGCGATGGAGAAATCCACGCGCTTCACCAACGCGTGGGTCGACTTCGCCAACAGTGTCAAGTCAATCGCCGCGCGTCAGGATCAGCTCGTCACGACGCATCGCATCGCCGACCACGTGCCGGACACGGTGTCGGTGCGCCAGAACTTCGACGGGATCACGTACCACAAGGGCGCGTCTGTCATGAAGCAGTTGGTCGCATGGGTCGGCGACGACGCATTCATGCGTGGCGTGCAGGACTATTTCAAGCGCTACCGCTGGGGCAACGCCGACCTGCAGGAATTCCTTGATTGCCTGCGCCGCGCATCCGGGCGCGACCTGACGCGGTGGGGCCAGGACTGGTTGCAGACGACCGGGCTGAACACGTTCCATGCGCTGCTCGCGGAGGCGAACGGCCGGTACACGTCGTTCGTCGTCGAGCAGACCGCCATTCCGACGCATCCAACACTGCGCGCGCACCGCGCCGGCGTGGGTCTGTACGACTACGACGCCAAGGGCATGCTGAGGCTCCGCCGGCGCGTCGAGACGGATCTCACCGGTGCGTTGACGCCGATCAACGAACTGGTTGGCGAGCGCGTCTGCGACCTCGTCCTCCTCAATGACGGCGACCTGACCTTCGCCAAGTTGCGCTTCGATCCCCGCTCGCTCGAGACCCTCAAGGCCGATCTGTCCAAGCTTGCCGACCCTCTCGCGCGGGCCCTCTGCTGGGCGGCGATGTGGGACCTGACGCGCGACGGCGAGATGCCCGCGCGCGAATTCGTCGAGCTTGTGGCGCGGCATGCGCCCGCGGAGGAGGACTCGCTGCTCGTCGAGCGCGTGACGAGCCAGGCGCGATCCGCGATCGACCTCTACGGCGACCCGGGCAACCGCACGACTGCACGCGAGCGCCTCCACCAGGTTGCCGTTGCGCAAGCCAACAACCCGGGCCTCGCCCCCGAGATGCGTCTCATCTGGGCGCGCATCCTCGTTGCCACCGCGGCGTCGGAGGAATCACTGGCCAAGGTGGCCGCCATGCTCGATGGCTCCGAGAGCATCCCCGGCATCGACATCGACACCGATCTGCGCTGGCTGATCCTGGGCCAGCTCAGCGAGGAGGGACACGCGGACGTCGACCTCATCCAGGCGACGATGGCGTCGGACCCGAGCGACATCGGTCGCCGTCGCGGGACTGCCTGTCTCGCCGCCCGGCCGACCGCTGCCGCGAAAGAGGAAGCCTGGGAGCGGGTTGCTGATGCGAGCGCACCGATGCCCGCTGCCTGGAAGGGCGCGACCGACGGCGAGCTTTCCGTCGCCTCGATGTCGGCGATCCTTCGCGGCTTCTACATCGGCTCGGTGGGCGTCGGCGGGCTGATGGCCCACGGACCGGATCCGGAATTGCTCCGGCCGTACGTGCAGCGCTACCTGGATGCGCTGCCGGCGATGTGGGCAGAGCGGACGATCGACGAAGCCGAAGCCTTCACCGAGTGCCTCTATCCGAGCCACCTGGTGGACGATCGGGTTGTCGCCGCCATCGACTTCGCACTCGAAGCCGGAGAGCTTCCGGGTCCTGCCGTGCGGATCCTGCGCGAAGGTCGCGACAGCACGCTGCGGGCGCAACGTGCCCGCGAAGTGGACCGAGCCGCCGGGCTTTAGCTGGCGGCGCTGCCCATCCGGGCGAGCGTCTCTTCGTCCTCGTAGCCGCAGGGGCTGCCGGAGGGCTGCCCGCCGACGCTGATGCGGTCGTAGATCGCCGAGAGACGGTCGACGGCGCGCAGCCAGGTGAATCGGCCGGCCCGGCGCCGCGCCTCGTCGCTCATCTCCGCCCCTCGGAGCGGATCGTCGAGGACGTCGGCAATGGCGCGCGCGTAGTCCTCGGGCTCGTGGCCTTCGACGAGGAAACCCGTGACGCCGTCCTCAACGATCTCACGCAGACCGCCGACTGACGCCGCAACGACCGGCGTGCCGAGCGCCTGCGCCTCGAGCGCAACGATGCCGAAGCTCTCGGTCAGGGAGGGCACCACGCAGACGTCGGCCATCGCGTAGTACTCGGCGATCCGATCGTGGGGGACGGCGCCGACAAAGCGGACGTGGTCCGCAAGCCCGATACGCGCTGCGTGCCGCTCGAGGCGGGCGCGCTCGCCGCCGCGGTCGTTGCTGGCGCCATCGCCGCTGTCGTCACCCGCGATGACCACGACGAGGTCCGCGTATTCGCTTCGGGATCGGAGTTGGGCCGCAGCATCAAGGAGGATCTGCGTCCCCTTCAGCGGCTCGAGCCTGCCGGCGAAGAGCGCGACCCGCTTGTCGTCGAGGCCGAGGGACCGGCGCAGCGCCGTGCCGTCGTGCTCGGCGAAGAGGCGGGGGTCGACGCCGGGTTGCGCGACGCAGATGCGGTCCCGCGACGCGCGATACAACCGGATGAGGTCCTTGGCTTCGGCGGCACTCCCTGCCACCAGACGGTCTGCCTGGGCGGCGAGTTCGCCCTCGGCTTGAGCCCGAATCGCATCCAGCGGCAGACCGGCCCGAGCCTTGGTGAGCGCCAGCGTGTGGAATGACTGCACCCACGCCACACCCCATGCGGCGCGGAGCTCCCGGCCGACGAGGCCGCCGTGCCAGTAGTGGCCGTGGATGGCGCGATACGAGCGCCGCTCGGAGTCAGCGTGGCGAACAGTGGCATCGGTGAACTCGTCCAGGAGCGCGCGCACTTCCTCCTTGCGGAGTGGCTCCGGTGGACCGACAGGGAGGCGGACCAGCCGGCTCAGCGGCGCGATCAACTCCTCGTCGGGACCCGGGCCGTCGCGGCGGACGAAGACGTCGGTTGGGACACCTCGGAGCGACAGACCCTCGCACAGCCGGCGGATCGCGAGGTTCATCCCGCCGTTCTCGCCGCTGCCCAAGTCCGACAGCGGGGAGGCATGCACGGAGATGACCGCGACCGCTCGCGGACCGGTGTGGGGCATGGCTCCAAGTGTACCCACCGACCCCTTGACGAATCCCTCGGAGCCCGGCGCATACTCGACGGCCACAACTGAATAACGCTCCGGGTGACGGGAAGCCGGTGAGAATCCGGCGCTGTCGCGCAACTGTGAGCGGGGAGCCGGCGGCCATCGTGCCACCGGGAGCGAGAGCTCCCGGGAAGGCGGCCGTTGCGGCGTTGATCCGTGAGCCAGGAGACCGACCCGAGGCGTCGACCTCCATCCCCGCGCAAGACGGGAGGAAGCCTCATGCGGCGAGGACAACTCCGGCAAGGATGGAGTCCCCTTCGCCGCGTGGGGTACCAGCCATGGGCAGGATCAGCAGAGTGGCCGCGCTTGCGACCACCGCAACCATCGGGGCGGCGACGCTCGCCCTCGCCGGCAGCAGCGGATCTGGTTCGGCGCAGGTCGATCCGGGATCGAGAGCGATCGAGTATCTGCGGACGCAGCAATCAGCATCGAACGGGTATCTGCGGACGCAGCAATCAGCATCGAACGGGTCGATCCCGCTCGGGCCGGACACCGACAGCGTCAGCGAGGAGTACGCCATCGGGGCTGCCGCCGCCGGCTATGACCCCAAGGCGTTGCGCAACGGCAGCGGTCCCTCGGTGATGGCCTACTTGCGAACCCAGGCCGCCTCGGCCTGCGCCACCGCGGGCGGTTGCGGGCTGCTCATCCAGGCGGTGGTCGCCGCTCACCTCAATCCCAGCTCCTTCGGCGGCGTCAACCTGCTCACCACGCTCAAGGGCATGTACAAGGCAGGCGTCTACGGCGATGGCGAAGCCTTTACCGAGTCCCTCGCCATCCAGGGCCTGGCCGCCGCCGGACAGACGGTGCCGACTGCGGCGATCCACCATCTCGTCGCCGCCCAGGACAGTGACGGCGGCTGGGACTACCGGCTCATCAAGGACGATCCCAACGGCTCCACCAACTTCGACACCAGCGACACCAACTCGACGGCGATGGTGCTGATGGCGCTCAATGCCGCCGGGACGAGCAGTCGCAATGCCTCCGCGCTTGCCTGGCTGCACACCCAGCAGGACGGTGACGGTGGCTTCCCCTACCAGGCCGGGGCGGGCACCGATCCGGACTCGACCGCGCTCGTGCTCCAGGCGCTGTTCGCCGCCGGGCAGAACCCGGAGGCATCGAGCTGGGCGCCGGGTGGCAACACCCCGCTTGCCGAGCTCATCGCCACCCAGGACGCGGGCGGCGGCTACACGTTCCCCGGTAATCCAGCGCCCGATGCCTTCACCACCGCGCAGGTCCCACCGGCGCTCGAGATGGCGCCCTATCCCGTGAGCGTCGCCTATACGAAGGGCTTCACCCCGGCCAGTGAAGCGAAGGCCGCTACGGCGTCGCTGCGGTATCTGCGGACGCAGCAATCAGCATCGAACGGGTCGATCCCGCTCGGGCCGGACACCGACAGCGTCAGCGAGGAGTACGCCATCGGGGCTGCCGCCGCCGGCTATGACCCCAAGGCGTTGC
>JBEKKP010000018.1:0-38275 GCA_050010655.1 Candidatus Dormibacteria bacterium | reverse complement strand
GTCGGCTCGTCGCGCGGGTTCCCGGACATCTCCATGAGCGCCGCCGTCAACGGCGCGGCACTCGTGTACCTGAACGCCAATGCGGCCCAGGGCGCAGCCGGTTACTACCTCATCGGCGGCACCAGCGAGGCATCTCCCGAGTTCTCGGGAATCATCGCCATCGCCGATCAGATGGCTGGTCACGGCCTCGGCCTGATCAACCCGGCCCTGTACTCGATGGAAGCGGCCGGCGATCCCGGGATCGTCGACGTGACCAACGGGACCAACACGGTGACCTTCCCGCAGAACGGCGCGACCCACACCGTGCGTGGGTGGTCGGCCGTGAGCGGCTATGACCTCTCGAGTGGCGTCGGCACCGTCAACGCCGCGCTCTTCATCCCCGAACTCGTCAAGGCGGTTGGCTAAACCGTTGTAGACGGCCGTTGCGCCAGGCTCTCCGGGCCCGTGATCGGGCCTCGGAGAGCCCTGGCCGGCGGTTACGCGCCGGAGCCCTTCCACGCGTCGCGGTGCTGCGGCTGCGTCAGGAACGCGTCGCGAACCCGCTGACGCACCTCGGAGTCGAGGATCACATCCGCGCCGATGCGCGCGAGCACTTCGGCGGCTTTGAGCATCGCCTCCTCGCCTCTCGGTGACAGCGCCGCCTCGCGAAACGCGTGCGTGTGCGGGCCGATGCCGTCGTCGGCGATGGCGAACTCGGGATGCAGCGTCGGCGCCGCATACGACACGTCGCCCACATCGGTCGACCCGGTGCGCTCCCACGGGGTCACGCGATCCTCGGCAAGCCCGACCTCCGCAAGATGCACGCTCGCCAGCTCTGCAAGCACGGGATTGGAACGCAGATCCAGGTAGGTCTCGCGTTCGTCAAGCTGCAGCGTGCATCCTGTTGCCTGCGCGGCTGCTTCGAAGATGGCGCGAAAGCGCGTGTTCATCGTGCGCAGATATTCGCCGTCGCGTGCACGCGTCAGGTACTCGCCGCGCGTCAGCTCCGGAATGATGTTCGGCGCGGTGCCGCCTTCGATGACAAAGCCATGCACGCGCGCATCGTCGCGCAGTTGCTGACGCCAGAGCGAGATGCCGTTGTACGCCTGCACGAAAGCGTCGAGCGCGTTGATGCCCTGATCGGGGTGTCCCGCGGCGTGCGCGGCCTTGCCGCGAAACGTCCACTCCCAGTGCGTGCATGCGAGCGCGTACTGCACCGATGCGGTGCGGTCCGACGGATGGAAGATCAACACGGCATCGCAGTCGTCGAACAGGCCGTCGTGGCACAGCGGGATCTTTCCGCCTCCACCCTCCTCCGCCGGTGTGCCGACGATTGTCACGCGCGCACCCACACTGGCTGCGTCCAGCGCTTCCGCGAGCGCGATCCCTGCTCCCGCCGACGAGGTTGCGATGAGGTTGTGACCGCAGGCATGCCCGAGGCCGCGGAGTGCGTCGTATTCGCAGAGAAACGCCACGTGGGGCCCGGTTTTTCCGTGTCTTCCCACGAACGCCGTGGGCATGCCGGAGACGCCGCGCTCCACCGCAAACCCCCGTTGTTCGATGAGCCCGCTGAGCAGGCGCGATGACTCGACCTCTTCGAACCCGATCTCCGCCAGGGCGTGGATCGCGCGCGACGCCGTCAGCAATTCGTCTGTGTAGCCTCGGGTCGCGTCATGGATCGATGTCTGCAGGTCGGGCGCGTTGATCGTGGTCATCGCCGTCTCCTTGGTGCTGGCCGGCTGACGAGGATGTCGCCGATCACTTCTCGAACGAGGTCGGCCAACTCCTCGGACGGAACATCTTTGAGCAGGTCCCCGGAGAGCACCAACCCGGCCATGATCGCGCCCACCGCAGAGACCATCCGCACGCGGTCGCGAAGCGGGACCGCCGGGTCGGAGAACAGGCGCCGGAACAGGTCCTCCAAGTCCTGGTTCGCCTCGTCGTGCTCCTCCGCGTGGTGCAGCCGGAACGCCGAGCTGTTGCGTTGGTGCATGAGGATCAGGCGCCGGTTCTCGAAGATGTCGTCGATCAGCCCGTCGAGCAACACCGCCCACGCCTCGAGGCTTGCCGGCGTTTCGCCGAAGCGCTCCATCGCACGGCGTCCGATTTCGTGCAGGCGCATGTGCAGGGCCAGGAGGATATGGTCCTTGCTCTCGAAGTGGTAGTAGATCGCGGCTTTCGAGAATCCCAGCTGATCAGCTATCTCGCGCAGGGATGTCTTGTCGAAGCCCTGGTCGATGAAGAGATCCATCGCGATGTCGAGAATGCGATCGCGCGTGCTCGCCGGCTGCTCGACGTCCTCGGGCGCCCGATGGCGTGGTGCGACCCGTGGCGCTGCGCGACCACTCGGGGTCCGGGTTCTGCGAGGCACGTCCTTCATCATACTTGACGACCGGTAAGTAACCTGCTTACCATACGGCAAGTAAGAAGAACGACCGACCACCCGAGGTGCGCCATGGCAGAGACAATGATGATCGAGGCGGAGGCCCTTACAAAACGCTACGGGCAGACCCAGGCGCTCGCTGGGGTGAGCCTGCAGGTCCCGGCCGGATCCATCCTCGGCATCCTCGGCCCCAACGGCGCCGGCAAGACCACCGCGGTGCGCATCCTCACGACGCTCGCGGTCCCCAACAGCGGGCACGCGCGCATCGCCGGCCACGACGTCGTCAAGGAGGCGGCCGCCGTGCGGCGCACGATCGGCGTGACCGCGCAGGACGCGACTCTGGATGACCTGCTGACCGGGCGGCAGAACCTCGTGATGGTCGGCGAGCTGAGCGGCTTGCATCGCGGCGACGCGAAGCGTCGCGCGGTCGACCTGCTCGCCAGGTTCCAGCTCACCGATGCCGCTGACCGTGTGCTCAAGGGCTACTCAGGCGGAATGCGTCGCCGGCTCGACCTCGCTGCCGGCCTGGTCATGCGCCCTCCGGTCCTCTTCCTCGATGAGCCCACGACGGGACTCGACCCCACCGGTCGCGTCGAGATGTGGCAGATCATCCGCGACCTCGTCAGCGACGGCGCGACCCTGCTCCTGACGACGCAGTATCTCGAGGAGGCCGACGAGCTCGCGGATCGGATCGCGGTCATCGATCACGGCTCGGTCATCGCCGACGGCACTCCGGCGGAACTCAAGGCGGCCACCGGTGGCGCCCGCCTCGAGGTGACGCTCAGCGCCGCACACCCGGCAGCTCTTGCGGCGCTGGCGCCGCTCGTCGACGGCCGCGTGGACGTGAGTCAGGACGGGAAGCAGCTCAAGGCCGCGGTGCGCAGCGGGTCCGGACTGGCAACGGCGGTCGTGCGCGCGCTTGACAGCGCCGGCGTGCTCGTCGACGACGTCCAGGTTCGCCCACCGTCGCTCGACGACGTGTTCTTCGCGCTGACGGGTCGTCCCGCTGATGACGAAACCACAACCCCCGAACCGGTGCGCGAGCTTCAGGAGGTATCGGCATGAGTGTCGCCACGATCACGTCGCGACCGATCGCGTCCCAACCCCTGCGTACAGGGCTGAATGCCAAGTGGCACAACGTGATGGCGCTCACGCGCCGGAACATCATCCACATCACGCGTGAGCCGCTCCAGCTGTCGGACGTGACCGTGCAGCCAATCCTCTTCACGCTGCTCTTCGTGTTCGTGTTCGGCTCCGGCGTGCCCGTCCCCGGTGGCTATGTGAACTTCGCGATCGCCGGGCTGATGCTGATGAACCTGACGACTTCGGCGATGGGGACGGCGGTCGGCCTGAGCAGCGACCTTTCGACGGGCGCCATCGACCGCTTTCGCACGCTGCCGATGTGGCGCTCCGCAGTGCTGATGGGGCGCTCGATCGCGGACGTCCTCGCTGCGACGTTGTGCATCCTGATCGTGGCGGCGACTGGACTGGTCGTCGGCTGGCGGCCGGACGCGGGCCTGCTCTCGATTCTTGGTGGGCTCGCCATCCCGCTGCTCTTCGCCTATTCGCTCTCCTGGGTATGCGCGTGCCTCGGCATCGTCTCGAAAGGTCCGGAGACGGCAACGGGTGTCGGTCTCATCTTTCTCTTCCCGCTCGCGATCGTCTCCAACGCGCTCGTGCCGACTCAGGGCATGCCCGCCTGGTTGCAGGTCATCGCCAATTGGAATCCGGTCAGTGCGGTGACGGCGGCGGCGCGCACGCTGTTCGGCAACCCCAACCCGTCCGCGACGTTGCATGTGTGGCCGATGCAACACCCAGTGCTGGCGGCCCTGGCATGGTCGGTCGCCATCCTGCTCGTGTTCGTGCCCCTCGCGACACACCTCTACCGTCGGCGCACGACCGGCTGATCGCTGAGCGCCCGGGGTGTGCACCTCGGGCGCGATCAACCCGGCTATCCTGCGCGCGTGGAGACGCTGCAATCCGATTCCGTCGAGCGCTTGTATGTCGAGTCGGAGGCGTCATTCGCGGATTGGGAAATCATCAAGGACGTTGTCGACGAGTTCATCGACCTCGCCCTCAACTATCGCCAGAGCGGTCACCCGGGAGGGTCACGCTCGAAAGTGCACCTGTTGCTGGCGACGATGCTTTCCGGCGCGATGCACTGGGACATCCGCCGGCCGTGGTTGCCGTATGCGGATCGCTTCGTCCTCTCGGCGGGACACACGGCTCCGGTGGTGTACGCGACGCTCGCCGCGCTCAACGAGGTGCTGCGCATCCGCGCCGCTCGCGATCCCAATCCGGACTTCGCATTTCCGGATAACGGACGGTGGGCGCTGACCTTCGAGGATCTCCTGCGACTGCGCCGTCGCGGTGGCCTCGCCGGCCATCCGGAAATGGCCGGTAAGACGCTTTTTTTCAAGTTCAACACGGGGCCGTCGGGGCACGGCATGCCGCCGTCCGCCGGCGAGGCGCTGGCGCTCAAGCTCGCGGGCGCAGGCGACGTTCGAGTGTTCGTCGTCGAAGGTGAAGGCGGACTGACGGCCGGCGCCAGCCACGAGACGCGCAATGCCGCGTGGGGACTCGGGCTCTCGAACCTCGTCTTCCTTGTCGACTGGAACGATTTCGGCATCGATGACTTCGCCGCCTCGTCGGTGGTGCCCGGAACGCCGGCAACGTGGTTCGGCGCCTATGACTGGCGGGTCAGCGGAACCATGGACGGCAGTGAGTGGGCGCCGGTCACGAAAACCGTGCTTGACGCGGCGCGCGGTGAGAACCCCGACCACGTGCCATCAGTTGGTTGGTTCCGCACTCGCAAGGGACGCGGATACCTCAAGTACGACAACAAAAGCCATGGGTCGCCGCACGCAATGAACAGCGAGCTGTTCTGGGAATTGCGCAAAGCGTTCATGGCGAAATACGGCATCGAGTACGCCGGCGTCGACGATACGGCGCCCGCTGATCCAGCAGCCGTGCTCGCGCAGGGCGCGGAGAATCTGCGTCGCGCGGCCGCGGTGCTCGCAAGCCACATCGCAACCGTCGATGCGGTCTCCGATCGGCTCGCGGCGCTTGCGCGCGAGGTACCCGAGGAAATCGCCGGCGTGTCCGTTCGCGGGCGTGGCGCGGCAGTGTTCTCCGACCCGCGTCTGACTGACTTCCGGAACTATCCCGCCACGATGTATCGCAAGCCGGGAGAGCGCCAGGCCAACCGCACGGCATTCGGCGCCTGGAGCTCATGGGTCAATGCGATGGCCCTGCAGGACTATGGACGCCCGCTGTTCATCGCCGCGTCGGCCGACCTTGCCGACTCGACGAATCTCTCCGGTTTCGGCAAGGACTTCGGCGACATGCCCGGGTCCGGCTGGTACCAGCGCGACACGAATCCTGACGGCGCGCTGCTCCCCACCGAAATCACCGAGTTCACCAACGCTGGGATGGTGGTCGGGCTCGCCACCGTGAACATGGCGGAGGATCCCTTCACGTCCTTCACCGGATTCTGGGGTGCCTGTTCGACGTATGGCTCCTTCAGCTACTTGAAGTACGGCGAGATGCGACTCTTCAGCCAGCTCGCGCAGGACTGTGAGTTGAAGGTCGGCAAGGTGCTCTGGGTCGCCGGCCACTCGGGTCCCGAAACGGCGGAGGACTCGCGCACCCATTTCGGGATTTACGAGCCGGGCGTGACACAACTCTTCCCCGAAGGCAAGGTCGTCGATCTGCACCCGTGGGAGTACAACGAGGTTCCGGTCGTGCTCGCCGCCGCGCTGGCGGCGGACATTCCGATCATCGCGCTCCATCTCACGCGACCCGCGGTGGAGCTGCCCGACCGCGATGCGCTCGGCATGCCCAGTCACTTCGAGGCTGCGCGCGGCGCGTACGTGCTCCGTCCCTTCCGCGAAGATGCGCCTGCGATGGGCACCGTGGTCGTGCAGGGGACCACCACGACAGCCAACCTCGTCAAGGTTCTTCCTGATCTTGACAAGCTTGGCCTCAACGTGAAGATCGTTGCAGCGATCAGCCCGCAGCTCTTCCGGCTTCAGTCCGCGGCGTACCGCGAAAGCGTGCTCGGCGCTGCCGACAGGCTCGATGCCATGGCCATCACCAACCGGACCGTAAAGCTGATGCACGACTGGGTCGACGGACCGCTCGCGGCCGAGTATTCAATGGGCGCCGACTGGGACGATCGCTGGCGCACAGGCGGCTCGGTGGACGAGGTGATGGACGAGGCGCACCTCACCACGGCGTACATCCTGCAAGGCATCACACGCTTCGTCCAGGACCGGGAGAGCCGGCTCCAGCGCCTCCACGACCTGGTCGCAGCGGCGGACCGATCCCCGCACTAACAGGGGCGTCGCCGCCGATCAGACATCGGGAACCGGCGGGTTCACAAGCGCGTGTCATAAGCATGAACCGGCCCCTCGCCGTCGCGCTGCTGCTCGCGGCGCTCGTTGCCGGATGCGGCAAACCCGCATTGCGGGGGTCCACGCGCACACCCGACGCCGGCACCGCCGACCGGCGAATCGCAGCTGCCGGCGCGTCCGCCGAATCGGAGAGCGGTCCGAGCGTCGACGTCACGCGGTATCCAGGGTCACTGATCCTCCCGCCGCTCGACCTGACAATCACCGACCCATCCGCCATCGACCGACTGGAACGCGATATCGAAGCGCTGCCCCCGTATACCCCGGGAACGAGGTTCTGCACGATCGATTTCGGCACCACATACACACTGATCTTCAAGGATGCGGGCGAGCCCGTTCTGACCGCGGTGATCTCGGCGCTCGGATGTCGCGGGGTGATCCTCAGCAATGGCCGCACGCTCTTTGCGGCGACACACCCGGGGTTATATGTCGACCTGGGCGCAGCCCTTGGCCTGCCGGCCGACGAGCTGATTCCGTTCCCATGGCCGGCACGACCTGGCGCCGTCTTCTCCCCGCAACGGGCGTCGTAAACGGCGTCCGATATGCACGTCTAGATGTCCGCCCGCCGCAGCGGGTGCGGCCCGTATCGCATCGCCGTTGCACGCCCGCGGCTGTCCACTGCGAAGCTCACCTCTTCACCGTAGTGACCGTAGTCATCGCCTTCGACGATGGTGAATCGCCGCGCGCCGGTCGGATGCAATCGGGCCGCTGACGCGAGCGGCATGATCGCGTCCGGATCGATCAGATAGAGCGCCCGGTTGATGCGGACGACAGTCATCTCACCGATCTCGCCGCTGTACTGGCCTGCAAAGCGTCCAAGAGTCGTTCGCGAGTGGCCCCGAGTGGTCTCGGCCGCATCGCCCCACCGCCGCGCTACCCACGCAACGCTGTGAAACATCGCGTCAACCGCGAGGCTCGGCACAGAGCTGTTGGTGTTGTTGAGCGCTGCCGCGGCGATGCCCCACTCCGGGGAGAACCCGATCTTCGTCGTGAATCCCGGATACCCGCCGCTGTGTCCGCGCACTGTGATGCCGTCGACGTGCCAGATCATCCAGCCGAGCCCGTGGTTCGGCTCCTCGTGCCGCATCCACTGCACCCGCTGCATCTCTCGCCGCGACAGGTCGGAGATAAGCGAACCGGCGCCCGGGAAATGTGCCTGCTGATACATGAGCAGATCCGGCACAGTGGAGACGAGGCCGCCCGCCGGTCCGAACGCTCGAGCTTCGCTATGCCGCGTGGGGCGCAACTCCTCACCGGGACGTCGATAGAAGTAGCCGGTGGCAAGCGTCTTGCGAACACGCGGGAGCAGTGAGGCCGCACTCCCCTTCAAGCCGAGCGGGCCGAGAACGTCGCGTTGCAGCAGCGCCTCGAAAGGCCTGCCGGTGACCGCTTCGAGCACCTCACCGAGGAGCACGTACGCGATGTTCGAGTAGCGAAAGGTCGTTGCCGGCTCGGCAAAGCTGAGTTGCTGCCGCACTTCTTTGCGAACCGTCTCGCGGTCGGGGAAGTCATCGTCGCTCCAGCGGTTCGATCCATCCCGGATCACCCCGCTCCCGTGGACAAGCAGGTGGCGGATGCTGATGTCTCTTGCGTGCGGCAGCCGTCGCGTCCATCCGAGATATGTGGCGATGGACTCGTCGAGCCGCAACCGGCCCGACTCGACCTGTTGCATCACGAGCGTCGCGGTCATCGTCTTGGTGATCGAAGCGCATCGGTAGCTCGTGGTGTCCGGGGTTGTCGCCCGCCCCGATGCGATATCGGCGGTGCCCCACGCATCCAGCAAGACGACCTGGCCCCGATGGCTTAGCCCGAACGAGATTCCGGGGATCTGCGAGCGCATTGCCTGGTAGCGGATCCACCCCCGGGCGACCTCCACCGCATCGGCGATCTGGCGTGGTGCGAGTGTCACGGCCGGAAGACTATCGCGTTCGCTGGACGGTGACGCATGGCACATATGTGTGAGCCGTCATATGCCGCTCAGAGTCCGCCGGCCACGCGTAGGACGGCGCCTGTGATGTATGTGGCGTCCGGGCCGAGCAACCATGCAATGGCGACGGCGATTTCCCTCGCGTCAGCGGGCCTGCCGAGCGGCACTCTGCCTGCGGCGCGCTGTGCGCGATCGGGTGCACCAGCGGCTGCGTGAATCTCCGTCAGCGCGAGTCCCGGAGCCACCGCATTGACCCTGATGCCATCTCCTGCAAGCTCTTTGGCGAGGCCCACGGTCAGCGCATCGACGCCTGCTTTCGCCGCCGCGTAGTGCACGTACTCGTGTGCACTGCCCAGCGTGGCCGCCGCAGAGGACACGTTGACAATGGCACCGCCCGCGCCGCCGCGGTTCGTCGACATCACTTGCGCCGCGCGACGGGCGCAGAGAATGACGCTCAGCAGGTTGACGTCGATGACCGCCTTGATCGTCTCGACCGGCGTGTCCGCGAGATCGCCGATATGGAGCGTCGCACCGGCGTTGTTGACGAGGAAACGTACGGGACCAAGCGTCTCGCCCGCGACAGCGAAGAGACGAATGACATCGTCCTCGGACGTGACGTCCGCCTGCACGGCGACGGCTCGGGCCCCCGCTTCGCGTGCGACGCCGACGACACGCGCGGCCGAGGAATGGTCGCGGACGTAGTTGACAACGATGTCATGCCCCAGCTCCGCGAGATGAATCGCGGTCGCGGCGCCGATTCCCCTCCCCGCTCCCGTGATGACCGTGACCGGACGCTGCCTCTGATCCACGGGCAGATCATCGCCTACCGAAACGTCGACGCCGCATCGAGCCCGGCAGCCCGGCACAGAAAAGGGGCGCCGGTTTCCCGGCGCCCCTTGGTCAGTCTGTCTTGAGCGGGTTAGGAGGCGCTCGCCATCCGCTCGATGAAGTCCGGTCCGACCGACCCGATGCCGGTCATACCGTCAAACCCTGGCGCAGTGTCAACGGACACTGGCCGCGAAGCGCAGTTGCCAGTGGCGTCGCAGTAGGTCTCGACGCCCTGGTAGTCGATCGCCCGGAGGCTCACGACGTATCCGTCGACCGTATTGACGGTGTTCGCGTAGTCGACGCGAATCACCGCGGTGGCATCCGGATTCGTCGCAGGGACGATGTCGTTGAACGCATCAGCGTAATGCAGAGCAACGTGGTACAGGGTCGGGTTGAGGAACCCGATTGCGCCACCGGCTGCCTGATCGGCGTCGGCGATGACTCCTGCGAGCAATGGCGATGCCAGGCTCGTGCCGCCTTCCTTGAACTGGGAGTACTTCACAGTCCCATTGGGGAAGGTCTGGGTCAGCCCGATCAGCATTCCGGTCGAGGCATCGGCGTCCATCGAGATGTCCGGGATGACGCGAAGCGGCTGCGGTCCGAACAGGTTCTCGTTCTTGAGTGCCAGCGCCGCGGGGACAACGTTTGCCTGATACGCGGGCTGCAAGTACGTGTAGCTCGTGCCCGCACCACCGCCGGCCTGCCAGTTGAGCGTGCCGAGCGGAGTGGTTGCGGAACCGCAGTTGGTGGTTGTTGCCTCGCAGAGGACCTGCTTGGCCGTCGACCAACCATACTCAGCCGTCCGGGTGTCGCCCTTGACTTCCAGCGAGGTCCCACCCACCGCGGTGATGTACGGGCTCGAGGCCGGATAGTCGGGAGCCGCCAGACCGAAGTCCGCGAAGTTGTCGCCGTCGTCGCCGCTCGAGTAGAGCACGCTGACACCGGTCGAGTCGGCGAGCCTGAAGGTTGCGTCGAACGCGGCCTTGGTCGCGGCGTCGGTGAGCAGATCACCGAGGGTGTCGCCCCAGGAATCGCTCACGACGGACGCGCCACTGGTGACGGCGGTGTTCACCGCTGCGAGGAGGCTGCTGTCCAGGCAGTCCACCGCACCGACGAAGATGATGTGAGCGCCAGGCGCCATGGTGTGCTCGGCCTCGACATCGAGGGCCTGCTCGGGGTACCAACCGCTGCCACCGCACTCCGCCTGGTTGTCGACGGTCGTGGGCTGCATGTTGGTGAACTGGCTCTTCAGCAACGGAATCGACGGATCGTTGGTGCTGAAGTACTCCTGGGCATCGGAGAGCAGCGTTGGGGAGTCGTACGCGTCGACGACAGCGATCTTGACCCCGTGTCCGTTGTTGCCACTTGCGATGCTGCCTGCGAGCCCATACGCCCCTTCGAGCTGAGCCGGCTTGTAGCCGCAGATGTCGTATGGCTGCGGGCTCGTGAACGGAGCGTAGAGCGATGCGTTGTCTGTCGTGTCGATCCTCGTCCCGAACGACGAGCCGCAGGGCTGTGGGTTCTTGAATGCAGCAGGTGGCGGCGGCTCCTGGCTGGCAGAGCCTGCGTTGGAGGCCGCTGCAGCCGCGCCGGAGTTGAGGTCGTTCGTGGCAACAGACTGGTTGACGCCGACCACACCCGCGACAACCCCGGCGATCGAGGCTGGGAGGGAGAGCGCGCTGTTGGCGAGGCGAACACTCAGCCCGTTCACCTTGTAGGTGCTGAGCGTCGTGCCGAACGCCTGCTCAACCTGAGCCGCGCTGCCGGTGGCGGGGATGAAGAGCCGGTCCGCCGGAACCGCGCCAACCTGGAAGCCCTCGGAGCGTAGCCACGACTCGGCCGATGCGACCGCAGTCTGGGTCGGCGCGAAGCTGGCGATCCACTGCGCCTGGGTGACGAAGTGGCGGTACTGGGCCGAACCCGGGGTGGATACCGCCGTGACGAGCGCATCAGCCGCGGCGACGTTGCGCAGCGAGAGGCTCAGGTCGAAGGAGACGCTGGCTCCCGCCGCCACACGGCCTTCCGCTTTGGCCCGCTCGCTGGATGGGGTCAACGACCCTGCCAGCGTCGCACGAGCCGAGGACCCTGCTGCCGAAGCCGGGCTCACGGAGGCCACGGTCGCGGCTGATACCGCGAGGCCCACCGAGGCCAGCGCGGCCCACGATCGAGTTGACGTCATGAGACTCCTCCTGGACGGCGCGAAATTGCGCCAAACGCACTTGCTACAAATCGACGTTGCATGCAGACCCCTCTCGAAACCGACGGAAACTCAGCGGTGAGGATTGTGGCGCGCTGGACGCGGGAGGTGCAAGGGGTTCGTTCGACCCGAACGCTCCAGATGCCCCCCTTGCGAGCCGGCCGGCCCTCGGCGATCTCAGGACTGTCCCGAGACCCGTGCCAGACCGGTGCTCATACTGCCTGAATGACGTCTCCGCGCGGTGCGGTGCTCGCACTGGTCGTGCTGGCGACGCTGGCGGGCTGCGGGGCCGCGCCCACAGCTGTGGCAACCACCACTCCGGCTCTGGCGACCCCGTCTCCTTCTCCATCGCCCGCCCGGGCGACACCGCGGGCAACGGCGGTCGCCGCTCCATTGCCGTCGCTTTCGTTGCTCATCGAGCCGGCGGCCGGGATGGGCGCGATGTACTCGCTTATCGCATCGGCCCGGCACACCGTCGACCTGACCATGTACGAGCTCGAGGACACTCGGGCCGAGGACGCGCTCGCCGCTGACGCCGAGCGCGGCGTCGATGTTCGGGTGATCCTCAACAGCTCGTACACGAGCTCGGACAACGACGCTGCGTTTGCGTACCTCCAGGCACATTCGGTACACGTGCGCTGGGCCAGTTCGCGATACGCACTCACACATCAGAAAACCCTGGTAGTCGACACCACGGTCAGCGTTGTCATGACCCTGAACTGGACAAGCCGGTATTACTACGACACCCGCGATGTGGCGGTGATCGATCGATCGCCGGCTGACATCGCGGCGATTCAGGCGACGTTCAACGCCGACTACGACGGCGCTGCGATCACGCCCGCTTCCGGCGCCGATCTCGTCTGGTCACCGACGACGGCCTTGGACAGCCTGATCGGATTGATCGACGGGGCATCGCGCTCTCTGTACGTCGAGAACGAGGAGATGGACAGCTCGGACATCACCGACGCGCTCGTCGCGGCCGCGCGGCGCGGCGTCGACGTCGTGGTCTGCATGACGAATTCGAGCAGCTGGACCTCCGCGTTCAGGGAGCTCGTCGATGCAGGCGTTCATCTCCGGGTGTACTCGCCGGACGCCGCGCTCTACATCCACGCCAAGGTGCTGGTCCGTGACCCGGGGGCGAGTGATCAGGAGGCGTTCGCCGGGTCGCAGAACTTCTCCACGGAGTCGCTCCTCTACAACCGCGAGCTCGGCGTCGTGATTCGCAGCAGCGCGCTCATCGGACAGCTGGCCACGATGATCGAGGGCGACTACGACGGCGCCGCGACCTGGACAAGTTGATCGGTCGGCGCTCGATGCTAGGCTCGATCGTGCCCCAAGGATCCGTCCCCAGGAGGAACCCGTGTCCGTCTACGACGCTCCCGTGAAAACGCTGGAGGGTAACCCCGCGTCGCTTGCCGATTACAAGGGTGAGGCTCTGCTCATCGTCAACGTTGCGTCGAAGTGTGGCTACACGAAGCAGTACAAGCAGCTCGAGGAGCTGCAGCAACGCTATGAGGGCAGGGGATTCACGGTGCTCGGGTTTCCGTGCAACCAGTTCGGTGAGCAGGAGCCCGGCAGCGCTGAGGAAATCGCGAGCTTCTGCTCGCTGACCTACGGCGTCACCTTTCCGATGTTCGAGAAGATCGAGGTCAATGGACCGGGCCGCAACCCGCTCTATGCCGAGCTCAGCACCATCGCCGACGCGAAGGGAAAGGCCGGTGACGTCGAGTGGAACTTCGAGAAGTTCGTCGTCTCGCCGGAGGGTGAGATCGTTGCCAGGTTCCGCCCAAAGACGTCCCCGGATGCACCAAACGTCGTTGCGCTGATCGAGTCGCTGCTGCCCCGTGGCTGACGAGCTCCTCACGCGGCTTCTGGGAGCGCGCACCGCCGTCATCGCCGACGTGTCACCAGACGGCAAGGAATTGCTTGTCAGGTGCGACGACACCGGCAGCCTGCAGGTGTATCGCCTGCAAGCCGACGGTGGCGACCTCGTCCAGCTGACATTTCTCGCCGAAACCGTCTCCGCGGCACGCTATATCCCGGGAACCGATGACATCGTTGTTGCTGTCGATCATGGCGGGAACGAGGTGTATCAACTCTGGCTGGTCGATCGTAGCGGTGGTGAACCACGAGCCTTGATCGTCGAGGACAACATCAAGCACGACCTCGGCGACGTCAGCAGCGATGGCAACCTCATTGCATTCACGTCGACGAAGCGCAATGGCGTCGACATCGACGTATACGTGCTCAACCGCGGTGACGGCAGGATCAGCAGCGTGGTCGAGGGCGGCTGGAATCGGGTCGAATGCTTCTCGCCTGATGGACGCTGGCTCGCCGTCAGCCGCCTCGACACCACCTTCGCGCTCAGCAACGACCTGATGGTTGTCGACGTCAAGACCGCAGAGGCCAGCCTGGTGGTCACCCGTACCGGTCCCGGGAGCGCAATCGCACCGACCTGGTATCCCGACTCGTCGGCATTCCTGTTCAGCACGGACTCCGGCCGTGACATCGCCTCCATCGCGCGGTATGACATCGCCACGGCGGGTTGGCATTACGTGCTGGAGACGACCTGGGACAGCGAGGCGATGCTGAGCAGTGACGGCCGGACTGCGCTGATCGTGCATGCGGAGAACGCGATCACCCGGGCGCACCTGCACGACGGGGCGACCCTTGCTCACCTTCGAGACATCCCGCTCCCAGGGGTTGGAACCGGCTTCGGACTCCCCCTGATTGCGCGCCCCCATCTCTCGGCTGACGGCAGCAGCGCGTTGCTGACCTTCACCACCACGGCCACGCCGCTGCACCCGCTGCGCGTCGACATCGGCGGGACCACGGCACCGGCACCGCTGCTGCCGATTGATCAAGTGGTGGCGCCGGGACTCGTCGCGCCCGAGCTCCAGACAATCGCCTCCTTCGACGGCGAGGAGATCACGTACTTTCTCTACAAGCCCGCGGTCGAGAATCCTCCCGTGGTGGTGGTCGTCCACGGCGGGCCTGAGGCGCGTTTTGCGCCTCGATACGACCCCTTCATCATCCGGCTCGTTTCCGAAGGCATCGCGGTGGCCGCACCGAACGTGCGCGGCTCGGCCGGATGGGGGCGTCGCTTTGTCTCCCTCGACGATCGCCGCCTGCGCCTCAACTCCGTGCGCGACCTCACTGCAGTGCACGCATCACTTGCGGAACGAGGCGTTGACCCCACGAGGGTCGCGGTCATGGGCGGCTCGTATGGCGGGTATATGACCCTTGCCGCCCTGGCGTTCTACCCCGACCTGTGGGCAGCGGGAATCGCGACTGTGGGCATCAGCAGCCTGGTGACGTTCCTCGAGAACACCTCACCCTACCGACGCAGGGTTCGTGAGGTCGAGTACGGGTTCCTCGATACCGATCGCGAGTTCCTGGTCGAGGCCTCGCCGATGACGCACGTCGACGCCATCCGCGCGCCACTGATGCTGGTCCACGGGGCGAACGACCCGCGCGTCCCAGTGGGTGAGGCGCGTCAGCTCCACGCGTCGCTGGTCGCACGGGGCGTCCAGAGCGAGCTCTTGATCTACGAGGACGAGGGTCACGGGCTGGCCAAACGGGTCAACCGGCTGGATGCCTTGCCGAGGATGCTGGCCTTTCTGCGAAAGAACCTCAACATCTAGGCGACGATCGAGTGCGCGGGGGTTCCGCGCGATCTCCCGATGCTATGTTCCGGCCGAACGCGCGGTCTCGCGCGCCTTTGCATTCTTGGAGCAACGCAGCGAATGGTGATCGTGGTCGACCCGGGCGGTGACAAGCACCAGTACCAGACCGGCCGGTACATCGAGGTCGTGGACGGTCATCTGATCATCAGGGACTCGATCGGCGGGACAACCATCGGGATCTTCGCTCCCAACAAGTGGCAGTCGGCCCACATCGACGCAGTGCCGGCGCGCAACGCCGGCATTCCTCAGGGTGGCATCAGGCCGCGGTTGGGTTCGCTCTAGCGCGTTTCGGAACTAGCCCCCGTCCGGGTGCGGGTCGGGTTCCGCCGGCTCCGCCGAGCGATCGGGATCCTCGATTTCGGGCTCGTCCAGACCGGGCTCTCTGATCTCCGGCTCAGGCTCGGGTTCGGGTGTCGGGTCTGTCAGTGGCGGCATCGGAATGTTCATGTCCACCAGTCTGCACTATCCGTACCATCCTCATGTGGCTCTATCTGATATTGTCAGTATCACTAACCACCTCGGATCATCAGGAGTCACATGCAGGCCAACCGCGTGACTGACGTCATCCGCATGGACCACGTCTGGTTCCGGAGCCAATTCGCGGCGCTGTACGAGGCCCACGACGACAACGCCTCACTCACATCGATCTGGGCGGTGCTCTCGGCCCGCCTCGAGGTCCACGCCGCAGCTGAGGAAACGCTCTTCTACCCGCGGCTGCTCAAGGACGACGCCGACGCCGTCGACGACACGAAGGACGCCATCAAAGATCACAACGAGATTCGCGACGGCATCACCGATGCGCAGAAGCACGACGTCGGCGACGAGGCGTGGTGGAGGGCGGTCAAAGCCACGGACGACGCCAACACCGAACACATGGATGAGGAGGAGAAGGGCCCGCTCATCGAGTTCGACGATGCGGCGACATCCGAGGAGCAGGCTCAGCTGGCCGCCTCGTTCGCTGCGTTCGAGACCGAGCATGCCGGCGCCCGTGGCATCACGATCGAGGACAAGGACCCCGAGGAGTACGTCGAGGAAAACGCGCCTTCCGAGAGTTCCTGAGCCTCGGGTTACGCGAGCGGGAGAACGACGGTGAAAGTGCTCCCACCGCCTGGCGTGGAGTCGACCTGAATATCGCCGCCGTGCAGGCGAGCGGTCTCGCGGGCGAGATAGAGCCCGAGGCCCGTGCCGCGAATATGGCTGGTCTCGGGCGTCACCAGGCGGCCGAATCGGGTGAAGAGCATGTGTGCCTGCTCCGCGTTGATACCGATGCCGTGGTCGCGGATCAGCACCCGCGCGACCCGGTCGTCGTGCTCGCAGTCGACGTCGATGTCGCCGCCGGCCGGCGAGTATTTGATGGCGTTGTCAAGCAGGTTGGTGAGCATCGTGGTGAGCCGCTTGCGGTCGGCAACCACCGCGATCGTCTCGTGCCGCTCGGCCGGGACGAATCGATGACCGGCACCGAGCAGCGGGCGCATCTCCTCCACCGCCGCGTCGACGACGCTGACGAGATCAACAGGCTCGAGGTCCAGCTCGAGGCCGCTGGTTTCCAGGCGTGCGGTCTCGAGCATGTCGGAGATGAGACGAGCCATCTCCTCAGCCTTCTCCGCGATGTGAGCGATGGCCGTGCCGCGATCCGTGTCGGGAAGCGTTCCCTCGCTGAGCATCGATGCGTAGCCACGGATGATCCCGAGCGGGCTGCGGAGCTCATGGGCGGCGATGTTGAGAAACTCGCCTTTGAGGCGCTCGAGCCCGCGGCTCCGCTCGGCTTCCTGCTGCAGCCCTTCGACCGTCACAGCCTGGCTGATCCCGAAACCCATCAAGGCCGCAAGCCTCAGCCACGTCTCCTTGTCGCCGTCGCGGAGGCTTTGACCGCCGCTTCCCAGGAGGAGCGCCACCACTGCGCCATCGGCGTGAACTGGGATCACGATCTCAGCCGAATCGCCGACGATCTCGCCGGAGGTGATCGCGCGCTCGAAGCTCGGGCGGTCAGCGACTCGGTATTGGTCCGGCGCTGCCGCCTCCGAGGCTCCAGAGGTCGCGACACAGGTCAGGAGGCCGTCGCGCAGCATCAATAACCGGACCGCGTGAGCAGCACCGGGCTCAGATGCCAGGACAGAAGCCAGTTGGACAGCCTCGAGCAAAAACTCGTGAGACGGGCCGTCGATCAACGGGTGCCCATCCGCGCTGGATCCCACGTCACAGCCGGCGATGAGACCCTGCCTCAGACTGAGGGAAGGGATCGCGGGCTGACGGCCCGCTCGACGTTCTCGGAGAGATGCGCCGGCGTGGTATCCGCCTTCACGAGGAACTCAAGAGCGCCGAGCCGCAAGCCGCGCTCGCGCAACTCCGGTTCACCGAAGTTGCTCAGGATGATCACCGGGATGTGCTTGGTGGCCGCATCGGCGCGAAGTCGCTCGAGGACCTCGAAGCCGTCCAGGCCGGGCATGCGCAGGTCAAGATAGATGAAGTCCGGAGATTCCTCCGAGGCCAGGCGGAGACCTTCACGGCCGTCGTGCCCGATGACGACCGTGTAGCCGTCGGCAACCAAGCGCAGGCGGTACATCTCCGCAGCGGCGACGTCGTCCTCGATGAGCAGGACCTTGACGTCATCCTCCACAGCTCACTCCTCCATGGCCGATGAAGCCTTCGCTCCCTCGGCAAAGTGCCTTCGACGCCTTTGGGTACGGTAACAAACCCACGGCTCACCTGTTCGTCGCGCGGCGAGAGCCGCGACCGCGGGGACATGACGGCGCCGTCGAACCACCGATTGAATCAGCGGAGAACCACGCCGACTCCGAACACGATCGTCCAGGCGACCACGACGACCAGCGCCAGGCCGGTTGCCAGCGCGCGAAAGTCAACCCTCCGCCTCCGCCGCCGCCGCACGGCTTGCGGCCGCCGCGACCTCGTCACCCTTCCCCCTTTGGGGGACGGCAGGTCTGTCATCACGGTTACATGATACCGAATAGCATCGCTATCATATTTTGTGATACGATCTTCTTGCTGGTTCGCCCAGTAGGGATTGGGGGTCCACCGAGACGAAACCTGGAGGAACCTTATGGCTCGCAAATACAAGCCGATAGAACTCGACGTGAAACCGGTGATTGGCCCGTACCTGGAGGAGGCCGCAACGTGCCCGCAGTGCAGTTCCCGGATCACCAACGTTCTCGGGCGCATGGGCTTGCGTCTCGTCTTCCGCTGCGACCGCTGCCGTGTGCAGTTCTTTCGCCAGCCTCGGGTGACCAGCGCAAGCCTCGTCTGATGCGATCCGGCCCGAACCCGGGGCGCCGAGCGCTTCGACAAGGGCCATATAGAATCGCCGTGATGCTTGCGGCGCCTGGTCAGTCGAATGCCTGCTGAGGCGACCGTCTCTCCTTCCGAGCGACTGCTCGATCTCGACAAGCCCCTCTACACGATCAGCGTGGCGGCCGAGATTCTCGCCAGCCACCCGCGCACGCTGATGATGTACGAGGCAATGGGTCTCGGCGTCCCGGAGCGAACGGCGACGAACCGGCGCCGGTATTCGCAGCGTGACATCCTCACCCTCAGCGCGATCCAGCGGCTGACGCGTCAGTCCGGCCTGAACATCGCAGGCGCCCGATACGTGATCAAGTGTCTTCAACTCCTCGATGCCCATGGCATCCCACGGCCACCGGAGCTCGCCGGGATTGACATCGAGCACGTTCGTCTCTGACCCGGACCCGCATCCGTCCGAGGCGACCGGTTTCGCGGGGTCGATCGAAGCGGCGGTGGTGTCCCGCGGCGATCCGCACGAGATCATGGAGCGCCTCGTCCGCTTTGCGGCCGAAGACGTCGACGTCGACCGCTGCACCCTGACCAGTCTCGACCAGGACGTCCTGCGCGTCGAGGCGAGTTATGAGCCCGGCGGACCGCCCGACTTTGTCGGTCACGAATACCCAATGAGCTCGCTGGCCACGCAACCCTTGCTCGGGCAGGCCATCCGTACCGGCGCGATCGTTCTCGGCGGCAGCCTTGCCGAGGGCGCCGGCGTGGATCCCGCCCTCGTGCCATCGTTACTGCCGATCCGGCATACCGCGATCGTGCCGCTCGCGCTCGGCGAAACAGTGGGGGCCGTCCTGATTCTCAGCCGGCGCAGCGACCGTCCCTTCGTGCCGCTCGAGCTCGAGGGCCTGCAACAGGTCGGCTTGCTCGCCGTGCTCGCCCTGCGCAACGCTCGCCTTGTCGAACAGGTCCAGAGCGCCCAGCGACGTGGTCTCGACTCACTGACCCAGATGTCGCGGCATGTCGCGTCGAGCCTCGAACCGGCGTCCTACTTCGAAAAGATGAGCGAAACCGTCGCGAGCCTGGTTGCTGCAGAACACGCCGGCTTCTGGCAGCTCACCGGCGATGAGCTGACCCCGCTCCACCAGCCGGGCATCACCGACGGCGCGTCGCATGTGAAACCGCCGGCCGGCGGGGTGCTCGATGCCAAGAGCGACGCGGACCTGGCGAGGCTCCTTCTCTCTGGGGAGGCGGTACGTCGCGCACGCGACAACGCGCACCTGATGGCGCATCCCGAATCGATCGTTGCCCGTCTGGGCGCCCGTGACGTGCTCGCTGTCCCGTGGCGGACCGCCGCGATCCCGCTGGGCATTCTCGCCGCCTGGAATTCGAGTTCGGGCTTCAGCGATCAGGACGAATGGATCATTCGCCTCGCCGCTCGTGCTTCCGCTCTCGTGTGGCAGGGGTACGCCGCCGAGCAGCGCGCCCAGGGCTTGCAGGCTGCGGAGCTGGACCGGCTCGAGGCGCACGCGCAGCGAATGGCCGAGCTGGAACAGCAGAAGTCGGAGTTTCTGCAACTGGCCTCCCACGAGTTGCGCGGACCCATCACGTTGGTGAGTGGCTACCTGTCGATGCTCGAGGAGGGATCGCTCGGCGAGCTTCCGGAACCGGCGGCGAAAGCCGTGCCGCTGATGGCCGCACGGATGCGACATATGAGCGATCTCGTCGACCGGATGCTCACCACCAGTCGTATGGAGGCGCGTGCGCGAGGTCAGAACATCGAGGACGTGCGTCTCGATGCGCTTGCGGATGCGGTGGCCACGTCAGCGCGTGCTGCGAGTCACGGTGCGCGAACGGTCAGCGTGCAGTCCTCCGGCCGGGTACGTGTCCGCGCCGACCCGGAACAGATCGAGACCATTCTCAGCAACCTCGTGTCGAATGCGCTGAAGTACTCGCCAGACGGAGGTGACGTGACGATTGCCGTACGCGCCGAACCTGGCTGGGCGGCGGTGGACGTCATCGATCAGGGCCCAGGGATCGCCGAAGCCGACCTGCCCAAGTTGTTTCAACCGTTCGGCCGGCTGCCGGACGCCGTTGCGGCGGGTATTCAAGGAACCGGCCTCGGACTGCACCTGTCGCGTGGCCTCGCGCAATCCCAAGGCGGGGATATCGAAGTCACGTCACGCCCCGGCGAAGGGAGTACCTTCACGCTGCGCCTCCCGCGTGGGCGCCAACGGTCAGCCGGGAGACTCGATGCCTGATGGGTCAAGGGGGATGCGACTGCTGCTGGTCGACGACGATGTTGACGTCGCGACCATGTACGAGATGCACCTCGCCGCGAACGGATTCAAGGTCATCACTGCACACTCAGGCGCCGACGCCATCACCCGTGCCGGCGTGGATGCACCCGACCTGATCTATCTCGACCTCGGACTGCCCGAGATGCACGGCTTCGACGTCCTGGAACAACTCCGCGCCCGTCCTGCCACGGCAAAGATCCCGGTCGTCATTCTCACCAACTACAGCGAGCCCGAACTGGTCGAACGCGGTCGTGAGCTCGGCGCGCACGACTACCTCGTCAAAGCGCATACCCCACCCGCGACGCTCGCCGAAGTCACCCGCCGGTGGCTGTCGTGAATTCCTCGGGCATCGAACCCGCATAACTCCTGGGGCGGCGGTTGCCCTGCGTCACCGCATGTAAACGCTGGATCGCAAACCGTCGCATACGGCCACCCCAAGGCCGCCCGTAGGGTCTGATTACTCCATCAGCGCGATCGAGGGTGGACGCGCAAGAGAGTGGGACTTGGAGGACACGTAACGTGCTGACTGTGGAGACTCCCCGAAAGGAATCGGGCGCACTTCGACGACTCGGGGCACTCCCCGCGACAGCACTGTTCCGTCGCCGTGAGCATCCCGCGCCCGCACCCCATCCCCTCTCCGGAGTCGTGTGCACGATGCGTGGGTGCTCGAACAAATCAGCGCAGCTCTGCGCGTATCGCGATCGCCGCGAGCGGTCGTGCTCGGCAACGATCTGTCCCGCGCACAGCATTTCGCTCGGTGGCGTCGTGTACTGCCGTCGGCATGCCGGCACCGTGCAGGCGATCGGTGAGCTCGCTCTCGACCAGAGTGGACACCCTGACGTTGACGACCGCGCGCCGTCGCTGGTCGACTGGATCGGCCGTGATATCGATAGAGACATCCGCAGGCTGCTCGCGCGAGCTGCTCGCCCAGGCGAGAGCGTGCTCGCCGACGAATCGGCACGACGCACGCACGACTTTCGCCGCAACACGCGGTGGGAGCGCAGCTGGCGACTCGTCGAGAACACGGGACCGATTCTCAACGTGACGCTGCATGTCACCGAGGACAACGACTCGCTCGTCCATGTGCGGGTGGGCACCGAGACGGTGGCCGACGGCGTGCCGCCATGGATCGCGCGGCGCAGGGAGGGTCAGGACGTCGAAGCGGCCATCGACATCTCGCAGCGCCGGTTGTTCTATCGCTACCTCGAGGAGACCATCTCCGACGCGGTGGCTCGCTTCAGGGATCGCTCCGACCAGATCGAGCAGTAGGGGTCAGCCCACTGCCGCCGGCGCGAAGTGTCGCGAATCGTTCCAGATGGCAACGTCATCGGCGGCGAGTGCGGGGATCGCATCCTGACTCACGCCCCCCTCCGATGACAGGAGCAGGGTTCCGCCTGCGGCTTCCGGCACACGGACCGCCGAATCGCCGAGGTTGCAGCAGATGAGCAAGTCGTTCTCCGAATACAGCAGCAGGGTGCGGGCGCTGTCGTACCAGGCGTTGGTCGTCGCACGCCCATCGTCTGACGACGAGATCCGAGACCGGCGAAGGTTGATCAGATCTCGATACCAGGCGAGCATGCGTGCGTGACTCCCGACTTGCACCTCGTCCCAGCGCAATACCGAGCGTTGGAACGTCGAATGCGCCTGGGGGTCGGGCACGGCGTCCGCGGGCCAGCCAAAAGCCTTGAATTCGCGACGCCGTCCGTTGGTCACCGCCTTGCGAAGATGCGCATCGCCGAGGTCGGTGAAGTATTGAAACGGCGTGCTCGCGGCCCACTCCTCGCCCTGGAAGAGCATGGGCACCATCGGCGAGAGCAGCGTCAGTGCAGCGGCCATGCGAGCACGGCCATCGCTCACGAGATGGCACAGACGCTCGCCGGCAGCGCGGTTCCCGACCTGGTCGTGATTCTGTGAGTACGCGATGAATCGGCGTTGGGGGAGATCGCCCACCTCACGGCCGACCGTGCGCTTGCGGTGCCGTGAGTACTGGCCGGCGTAGACGAATGTCCGCAACAACGCCGTGCTCACCTCGTGCGGGCTCCCGAAGTCCTCGTAGTACCCGTGGTGCTCGCCCGTGAGGACCGAGTGCAGTGCGTGATGGAAATCATCGTTCCACTGCCCATTCAGGCCGTACCCACCGTCGTCTCGATTTCGCACGAGTCGCGGGTCATTGCTGTCGCTCTCCGCGATGACCCAGAGCGCTCGACCGAGTTCGTCCGCAAGCTCGTCCACGTGTGTTGTGATCGCCTCGAGGATGTGCAGCGGCGATGTGTCGATGATCGCGTGCACCGCATCCAGCCGCAGACCGTCGACACCGTACTCGCGTACCCACATCTCCACGTTGTCGAGGACGAAGCGACGGACCTCATCCGAGTGCTCGCCGTCGTAGTTGAATGCGCTGCCCCAAGGCGTCTCGTAGCGATCGGTGAAATACGGCCCGAACGAAGCGAGGTAATCGCCTTCTGGACCGACATGGTTGTAGACGACGTCGAGGATCACCGCGATACCGCGTCGGTGGCACGCCTTGACGAGGCGACGCAGTCCGGCCGGTCCGCCGTACGCGCTGTGCGGCGCGAACAGGTCGACGCCGTCGTAGCCCCATCCACGCCGTCCGGGGAATTCCGCTACCGGCATGACCTCGATCGCATTGACTCCCAGATCGACGAGATGCTTCAGGTGGCGAATCGCTCCGTCGAAGGTCCCTTCCGCGCTGAAGGTACCGGTGTGCAGCTCGTAGATGATCGCGTCACGCAACGGAAATCCTCGCCACCCGTCATGCCCGCGCCGGTACCGATGCGCGACGAGACGCGACGGGCCGTGGACACCATCGGGCTGAAACCGCGAGCGCGGATCCGGCATCGCATCGCTGCCGTCCACGCTGAACGCGTAATCACTCCCCGCAGCGAGCGCGGCCGTGCATTCGAACCATCCTCGCCCGTTCTCCTCCAGCTGCAGTTGGTCCGCACCCACCACCAGGTCGACTGTCTTGGCTTCTGGTGCCCAAACGCGGAAGTGGCGTGTGGTCACGACTGCTCAAGCAGGGCAACGGGCGCTTGCGCCAGCACCGCTTGGACCCGCTGCTCACCCCCGTCAATTTCGGAGCCGGTGAGCGCATCACGCCAGCGTCCCTCGGGGAGCTGCACGACCGTGTCCCACCAGCCGGAGCGCAGCAGGATCGGCCACCGCACAGCGACGGTCACGGTCACGGGTTGGGCATCGGCGTTCGTTCGCGCGAAGCAGATTGCGTGCGCGGCGCGCGACCCGGAGGCCGGTACTTGCTGATATCCCGAGTCCCTGCCAAACGCGTCCAGATGGCGAGCGCGTACCGCGAGGGCTCCGGCGATCAGACGGAGTTTGGGAGCGCCATCCTCGATCCCTGACAGGAAAGCGCCGCCTCCTGCCCGCGTGACGTCATGCAGCAGCCGGCGGCGAGTCGCAAAGTCGACGGGGGTGCGATTGTCGGGGTCGACGAGCCGGAGGTCCCAGAGCTCTGAGCCCTGGTAGATGTCCGGTGTGCCCGGCGCCGTCAGCTTGATCAGTGACTGCGACAGTGATGCGATCTGCCACTCGGGAGTCATGCACTCGATGACCGCGCAGACCTCCTTCTGCACATCCGTGTCAGCGATCATTTCCCTGACGAAGCCTTCAAGGGCTGTTTCATACCGCTCATTCGGCTCGATCCAACTCGTCTCGACCTTCGCCTCGCGCACTGCCTTGAGCATGTACGCGCAGGCACGATCCGCGGGCAGCGGATGCGCGCCGACGAGCGTTTGATAAAGGAGGTACTCAGCCTGGCGCGAGGGCATATGGTCGCGACCGTGACGGAGTGCCGCCTCGTGGAGGACCGCCACGGCCTCGCTCCAGCGTTGTGGGATTTCGGACAGCATCGCGATGCGAATTCGGGCATCCTCGGAGCGCTTCGTGTCGTGTGTCGTGGTGGCGAGCAGCGTTGCCGGCTGCTCGCGCAGGTTGAAGACACACATGGCATGAAAGTCGTCGAGCGTGCTCGTCGCATCCGGGTCCGAGCCGACCTCATTCAGTGCAACAAGTCTCACGTAGCGATAGAAGGCGGTGTCCTCCACTCCCTTCGCCATTACGGCGCTCGCCACCTGCTGAAACCGCTCACGGAGTTCGGTGCGTTCGACGGAGCCCTTTCCGTCGCCACGGAGGACGGAGATCACTGCAGCGAGACGTGCTGCATCGCATCGTCCCGCGTCAAGCGCATACGCTGACGCGAGATCGATGGCACGGTCGTCGTCCGGCGTGAGTGCACCACCAGGTCGCGGATAGACACGGTAACGAGGCATCCCGGCGATGAGCTCGACGAGTTCTCCATGCGCCTGACTGATTCCAGCTGCGTCAGCAGCGCGCGTGAGCCGTGCGAGCTCGGCGCCAAGCAGTGATTCCTGGATCTCGCGGCGGGCACGATGCGAGTGCGCCTTGAAGTCATCGCGATCACCGGTGAACTCGGTGTAGCAGCCGTCGAGCTCCGCCAGGCCGTCGGGGCGGACCATGAGCGAGGTCAGGAGCGATCCGAACTCGTACCCGGTGGTGCCGTCAATCGGCCAGTCGCGGGGCAGGCACTCCCCTTGCGCGAGAATCTTCTCGGCGATCAGCCACGCACCGGGGGCCGCCGATCGCAATCGGTCGGCGAATCCCGCTGGGTCGCGGAGGCCGTCGATGTGGTCAACACGGAGACCATCAACCGTGCCGTCAGCGACCAGGTCGAGCACCCGCGTCAGCACGGCATCGAAGACCTGCGGATCCTCGACGCGAACGCCCGCCAGGGATGAAACATCGAAGAACCGTCGGTAGTTGAGATGCGCGGAGCCGGTGGCAGCGTCCTCGACGATGTAGTGCTGCGCTTCGAGCGTTGCGAGGGAGACCGGCCCGACACCCACTGCCGTGTTGGCGGCAAGAGGAAACGCGCGATCCATGTAGTGCAGCTCGAGCCGCTCATCCGGCCCAGGTGCGACCTGCAGACCCCCCTCGGCGAGCAACTCTGAGCGGGGTGCGCCGAGCACCGCAAGGACCACGCGTTCATGCACGGCCGGTGCGTCCCAGTCGATATCGAAGTACCGAGCGTAAGGGCTGCTGCGCCCCAGCCCAAGGACGCTCCACCACCACACATTCATGCGGTCGGTGATGCACATGTGATTCGGAACGACGTCGACAAGCTGACCCATCCCTGCGCGCCGGAGCGCTGCATCCAGGCGGCGGAGCGCGGCATCGCCCCCGAGATCGTCGCTCACGCGCGTCGGGTCGACGACGTCGTATCCATGGGTGCTGCCCTCTGCCGCCTGCATGTAAGGCGAGCAGTAAAGGTGCGAGATCCCGAGCTCCTTGAGATACGGGACGATCGCCGCGGCGGCATCGAAATCGAACTCCGCCCGGAGTTGCACCCGATAGGTGGCGACGGGATCCGCCCTCACGCGGGGATCCCGAGCCGGGCGAATTCAGGTAATATCAGCGCCACTATCAACATATATGCAGACGATCCTATCAATTTTCTTCGGTGCGCCATCATTGCGCCGCAATGACCACCGCTAGGCGCCGCACCACACACCGGGCGCAGCCCCGTCAGCAAGCATGGCCCGGCAGTGAGTCGCCACTCGGCGCGACCTGGGATGGGGAAGGCACCAACTTCGCCGTGTACTCGGCATCGGCGGAGGCCGTCGACGTCGTGCTGCTCGACGATGAGGGTGCCGAGACTGCCGTCTACGAACTCCAGGAACGCACCGATCTGGTCTGGCATGGATACATCGACCAGGTCGGTCCGGGACAGCGATACGGGCTGCGCGTTCACGGGCCCTATGACCCTCGTCGCGGCCTTCGCCATAACCCGCGAAAGCTGCTGCTCGACCCTTACGCGCTGGCGATCGCGGGTCGATTCCAGCAGGGCCCTGCGCTCTTCGGGTATTCGTTCGACGGCGACGATCTCGACGCCAGCGACATCGATTCGAGAACCGCCATGCCAAAGAGCGTGGTCGTCGACAAGAGCTTTCCGTGGGGTGATGACCGCCGGCCCGACACTGCCTGGGCCGATACCGTCATCTACGAGTTGCACGTGAAGGGTTTCACGATGCGTCATCCGGACATCCCGGAAGAGTTGCGCGGAACGTACGCCGGCCTCGCGCATCCGAGCTCGCTCGAGTACCTGCAACGCCTCGGCGTCACTGCGGTTGAGTTGATGCCGGTGCACCATTTCATCGACGCCGGCCACCTCGTCGGTCGCGGCCTCGTGAACTACTGGGGGTACGACTCGATCGGGTATTTCTCGCCCGAGAGTCGGTATGCGACGGGCGGTGGCAACGGCGACCAGGTCCGCGAATTCAAGGCGATGGTGCGGGCGCTGCATGGAGCGGGTCTCGAGGTGATCCTGGATGTCGTCTACAACCACACCGGGGAGGGCAACCACCTCGGGCCGACCGTGAGTTTTCGAGGCATCGACAATCCCTCGTACTACCGGCTCGTCGAGGATGAGCCACGGTTCTATTTCGACGTCACCGGCACCGGAAACAGCCTCAACGTGAGCAGCGCGATCACGCTGCAATTGATCACCGACAGCCTTCGATACTGGGTGACCGAGATGCATGTGGACGGGTTCCGGTTCGATCTCGCGGCTGCGCTCGCGCGCCAGTTCTACGATGTCGACCGGCTCTCTGCGTTCTTCGACATCATTCACCAGGACCCGGTGCTCTCCAGGGTCAAGCTGGTTGCGGAGCCGTGGGACGTGGGTGAAGGTGGCTATCACGTCGGCAATTTCCCGGTGCGCTGGGCGGAGTGGAACGGTGCCTACCGTGACACCGTTCGCGATTTCTGGCGCGGCGAGGCAGGGGGTGTCCGAGATATCGCGAACTGCCTGACCGGATCCAGCAGCCTCTACGAATGGGATGGCCGCCAGCCCTGGGCAAGCATCAACTTCGTCACCGCGCACGATGGCTTCACGCTCCGCGACCTCGTCTCATTCAACGAGAAACACAACGAGGCCAATGGCGAGAGCAACGACGACGGCGCCAACGACAATCGCTCCTGGAATTGCGGCGTCGAGGGCGAGACCGACGACGACGGCGTCCGCACCCTGCGCGACCGTCAACGCCGCAACCTCATCGCAACCGTCCTCCTGTCACAGGGGTGTCCGATGATCTGCGCCGGGGACGAGATCGGTCGGACCCAGCACGGCAACAACAACGCCTACTGTCAGGACAACGAGCTGTCGTGGCTCGACTGGGCGGCGACGGACTCGGTAATGTTGCGGTTCGTGCAACGCGTGGTCGCACTGCGACGCGAACAGCCCGTGCTCCGCCGTAAACGTTTTTTCTCGGGCGAGGCGATCAGGCGCTCCGGCCGCAAGGACATCATGTGGCTGCTCCCGAACGGCAGGGAGTTCACCGACGCTGACTGGGACAACGACGGCGAGCGTTCCATCGGCATGATCCTGAACGGCGACGCGATCCCGGACCGCGATCCTCGCGGAAAGCGCATCTCGGGTGACTCGCTGATGATCCTGCTCCACAGCGGCGACGTGCCGATCACATGGACGATGCCATTAGGGTGGAAAGGCGGCTGGACGCTGGTCGTGGACACGGACGACCCCGAGGGCCACCGCGGATCGAGCACACATCACGAGGGCGACGAGGTACCGCTGGAGGCGCACTCGCTGGTCGTGCTTCGTCATGCTCTGGACGCTGCCGCTGCGCATGCGTCCGGTGCAAGCAGAACCTAGACGCCTCGACAGCGATGCCAGATCCGGTGACGCAGCCACCCCGGCGCGGCGCGGTCAATCGCGTGCTCGGCGTTTTGAAAATCCTCGGTCCGGGGCTCATCACCGGCGCGAGTGACGATGACCCGAGTGGCATCGGCACCTATAGCCAGGCGGGCAGCCAGTTCGGCTACAGCCTCCTCTGGACCGCGCTGTTCACGTTTCCGCTGATGCTCGCAGTGCAGGAAGCCTGCGCGCGAATCGCACTCCAGACCGGCGTCGGGCTTGGGGTTTCACTGCGAAGAAAGTTTCCGACGTCGCTGGTCGGCGCCTGCATCCTTGCGCTCTTCCTCGCCAACATGATCAACGTCGGCGCGGACCTGGGCGCGGTTGCCGCAGCGGGATCTCTGCTCACACGTGGCCATGTGGCCGCGGCGTGGTTTCTCGCGCCGCTGGCGGTGATCATCCTCGTGCTCCAGTACGAACTCTCGTACGACGTGATCTTTCGAGTCTTCAAATTCCTGACGCTCGCGCTTTTCGCATACGTCATAACGGTCTTCGTTTCGCGTCCTCCGTTGCTCACGACCATCGAGTCCACGTTCATTCCGCACATCCAGCTGAATGCCGGATTCATCGGGATCGTCGTGGCGATTCTCGGAACCACCATCTCGCCATATCTGTTCTTCTGGCAGGCGAGCTCTGAAGTTGACGAAATGGTCGATCGCGGACTCGCGACCGAAGTCGAACGCCAGGGTGTGAGCAAGCACGAAATGCACGATGCGCGTATCGACGTCCTCGTTGGGATGGGGTACTCGCAGGTGGTGATGTTCTCGATCATCCTGACCGGAGCGGCCGTACTGCATGCCTCGGGTCAGACGAACGTCGCGACCGCAGCGCAGGCGGCGCAAGCCCTGCAACCACTTGCCGGGCCATTCGCCTTCATCCTCTTCTCTGTCGGGATCATCGGGACGGGGCTGCTCGCGATCCCGATCCTCAGCGGCTCGGCAACGTATGCCGTCAAAGAGTTTTTCGGCATGAAGGGCACGCTCGCCGACAAGGCGCGGTCGCGCCCCGCGTTTTACGCGGTGCTCACGGTCGCGCTCGCGGGAGGGCTGGTGATCAGCCTGCTCGATATCGATCCGATCAAGGCGCTTGTGGTCACCGCGATCATCAACGGCATCGTGGCGCCGCCGATGCTCGCGCTGATCGCGCTGCTGGGTCGCGACCGGAAGGTCATGGGAGACCAGACGAATGGCGCGTTGAGCAATGTCCTGCTCTGGCTCACCACCGGCGTGATGACGGTCGCCGCCCTCGGCTTGCTCCTGACCTCGCTCTGAGGCGCGGCTGAGCCCGGGCTACTCCCCCACCACCACGGAGCTCTCAGGCAATTCCCCGCGCAGCAGCGGAGCGAGCAAAGTACCAATGTCCGCCGGGGCAAACAACTCGTCGCTTTCGATGATTTCGTTGGTCGCCCACCAGCGATGTGCTCGAATCACGGCGGCTTCGGCGGGCTCGAACCTGGCGGTATCGACGTCATGCGATTCGACACGAATCAGGAAGTACCGTTCGATGTGCCGCTCGACGACGCCGTGCCACACGAACTCGACCTCACGGGACCAGACGGGCGACGAAAGTGCGGCTATATCGACCACGAGCCCCGTCTCCTCGAATACCTCGCGGATCACGGCATCCTCGTATGCCTCGCCAGGATCGAGTGCGCCGCCCGGTGCGAACCACCACGGCTGACGATCCGGGAGCTCGCCGCGGAAGAGCAACACACGGCCTGCGGCGTCGACGATGAGTGCGCGAGCCGCGAGTCGATTTGGCGGCGTGCTCGCGGTGCCCACGACGCAACGGTACCGCCCGGCCTCTTCGGCCATCGCCGAACTGTTGGCGGATAGGCTTCGCGGATGGTTTCCGAGCCGGCCGTCCAGGTGGTCCCTCAGTCCGAACGCGGTCTCGCGCTCGCTGCGGCACTGGCGACAGTCGTGCTCTGGGCATCGGCCTTCGTCGGCATTCGCGCTGCCGGCCGGGTGCTCTCACCGGGATCGCTCGCCCTCGGTCGCCTTCTGGTCGGCAGCATCGCACTCGGCACGCTCACGCTCGTGCGCCGCGAGTCGATGCCACGCCGCGCCGATCTCCCCGGACTGTTGTTGTGCGGCGTGCTCTGGTTCGGCGTCTACAACCTGGTCCTCAACCAGGCGGAGCGTTCGGTCGACGCGGGCACCGCTGCGATGCTCGTCAACGTCGGTCCAGTCTTCGTCGCCATCCTCAGCGGGCTGTTCCTGGGCGAGGGCTTTCCGCGCCGGCTCGTCGTCGGCTGCGCGATCGGGTTTGCCGGAGCAATTGTCATCGGATTCGCCACATCGGACCACGGCTTCCAGGCGGGTCTCGGCGCCGTCCTATGCATTGTCGCCGCCGCCGCGTACGCCGGCGGGGTCACCGCGGAGAAGCCCCTGCTTCGGCGCAATTCGGCGCTCACCGTGACGTGGCTCGCGTGCACGATCGGCGCCGTCGTCTGCCTTCCGTTTGCGCCGCAGCTGGTGCACGAGCTCGGCGCATCCAATGCCGGCGCCGATGCTTGGATGATCTACCTCGGCCTGTTCCCGACATCCATCGGCTTCACCTTATGGGCGTTCGCGCTGGCGCGAACCAGCGGTGGACGGATGGGCGCCATGGGCTACCTCGTTCCGCCGCTGGCGATCCTCATGGGGTGGCTGATCCTCGGTGACGTCCCGCCGCTCCTGGCCCTCGCCGGCGGCGTGCTCTGCCTTGCGGGCGTGGCGGTCGCGCGAGGCGCCAGGTTCCCGCGCCGCGTCGCCAACGGGAGTGGCAGCGGCTGATCTCAGTTGTATGTCATGTATAGTTGACATATGAGCTATGCGACCTCGACGCCGGCTGCTGACGCGGCAGTGGCGTCGGTGCTCGAAACGCTCAATGCACTGGCGACCGAGGACCGCTTGGTGGCGCTTCGCTCCGTCGCCGTGCTGCTCGGATCGCGGCGCGCCTCCACGGTGCTCGCGGCTCGGGCCGAGGGCATGAGCTGGCAGGACATCGCCGGCCTCCTCGGCATGTCGCGCCAGTCGGTGTGGGATCGGTACGCCGCTGAAGATCACAACCCACCGCCACCGGCACGTGGACGGCATCCGCGCGCCAGAACCGCCACGCACACCTTCTCGAATTGCGCCGCCTACAAGGCGGTCACCACCCGCCAGTGATCAGGAGAATCCCCATGGTCAAGACCGTCGACGACGCAACCTTTGGCACGGAAGTGCTCGCTTCCAAAGCACCCGTGCTCGTGGAGTTCGGTGCCGCCTGGTGCCCTCCCTGCCGGATGCTCGCGCCCATCCTCGATGAGGTCGCCGACGAGCGCTCGACCCACCTGGAAGTGCGCACCGTCGACGTTGATGCGAATCCGGTGCTCCAGGGGAAGTACCGCGTGATGTCGCTGCCCACGCTCCTGCTCTTCGTCAATGGCCAGCCGGTTCGTCAGACGATCGGCTTCCTCTCGAAGGGCCGGCTCCTCGAATTCATCGACGAGGCGCTCACGATCGCGGCATAGGCGCCGGCGCCGCCCTCGGCAGGGGGTTGGAGACGCCGGTATCGGTACAGTCTGGTCGTGGGGACAGCCTCGGACACACCGGACGACGAGGCAGCGGACGTCGCCGCAACTCCGCGCAGCGGGCTCGGTCACGCGCTCGACGTCCTCGAGGACGGCCCCCATCCCACGCGCCGCCCGCAGGTCATGGGGAACCTGATTCTCACGTCGCATGCCGGGCTGATCATCCTGTTCGCGCTGGTCCTCCTCTATTTGAGCGGCCTCGCGTTCACCCCACTGCGACCGGTGCACTTCGCGCTCGGGTTCGCGCTCATTCCCATCCTTGTGGTCAAGCTCGCCAGCACGGCGTGGCGCGCAATCAGCTACTACGTCCGGCGTGGTGAATACCGAGCCGCCGGCGCGCCGTGGTTGTTGCCGCGGCTCATCGCCGTCCCATTGGCAATCGCCGCCGTCCTCGCAACCACGAGCGGTGTGGTGCTGTGGGCGCAGGGCACCGATCATGGGACCTGGGCGGCGATTCACACCGACTCGGTGATCGCGCTCGGCATCGTCGTGCTCGTGCATCTCGCGGTATACCTGCGCAAGGCGCTGCGCGCATCCGCAAAGAGTCTTGCCGCCACAGTCATCAACCGCCCGGAGAAAGTGATCGTCTGGGCGCTGCTCTTGGCACTTGCCGCCGGCGCTGTGGCCACCGGTCTCGAGCCCACCTGGAATCCCTCCGCCCCGCCACCGCCTGCCGCAGCCGCGCAACCGTAGGGCGCGCCTAGCGGCGTTGCGTCGTCGGTGTTGTGCCGCCCACCACGTCGAACACATCCCACATCGACGCGTAGGTGCCGCGCAGCGCGAGGAGCTCGTCATGCGTGCCCGCCTCGACCACCGCTCCGGCATGCAGCACGATGATCCGGTCGGCCGCCTTCGCAGTCTGGAGCCGGTGCGCGATCACCACCGTCGTGCGCCCCTGCGACACCTCCTGCATCGCGGCAGCGACGTGCGCCTCGGTCACGAGGTCGAGGTTCGAGGTGGCCTCATCGAGCAGGAGCAGCACCGGGTCGACGAGTTCCGCGCGAGCGAGCGCGATGAGCTGACGCTGACCGGACGAGAGCGATCGTCCTCGCTCGGTCAGCTCGTGGTGATACCCGCCGGCGAGCCGCGCGATGAAATCGTGCGCGCCGACCGCGCGCGCCGCAGCCTCCACCTGCGCATCGCTCGCCTCAGGGCGGCCGTACGCGATGTTGTCCCGCACCGTCCCAGAGAAGAGGAACGCTTCCTGCGGCACGTAGCCGAGCTGCAACCGGAAGTCGTGGAGATCGATCGACCGGAGGTCGTGCCCGTCGACATCGACACTGCCTTCATCGGGGTCGTAGAAGCGGGCGAGCAGCTTCATGACCGTCGACTTGCCGGCGCCGGTCTCCCCCACGAGTGCGACCGTCTCGCCCGCGGCGATGTGCAGGTCGATGCCGCGCAATGCCTCGGGCGGCTTCCGCCACGCGGCATCGCGCGACTGCAGGAAGCGTGGATCCTGGGGACCGCGCCGATCGACGGGGCGTCCCCCTTCGAAGCCGGCGCGACTGAGCGGCGCGGGGTACGAGAACCGGACGTTGTCGAGCGCGATGTCGCCGTGGAGCCGGCCGGGATCCTCCGGAGCAACGGCGTCCGGTGTGAGCGCGTCGAGTTGCATCAACTCGGCGATGCGTCCCACTGACACGCGCGTTTGCTGCCATGCGTCGAACACCTGGGACAGCTGCTGAATCGGCGAGAAGAAGAGATCGATGTACAGCAGAAACGCGATCAACGCGCCCGAGGTGAGGTGACCCGTCTGGATCAGATGGGCGCCGACACCGAGCACGATCGCGTCCGCAACCGCCGCCATAAACTGGACGAACGGGAAATAGGTGGCCACCAGCCGCTGCGCAGCGACGCGGGTGTCGAGGTACGAGCGGCCGAGCCGGTGAAACTGCGCCATCGCAGCGCCTTCATGCACGAAGGCCTGCGATTCACGCACACCGGACAGGCTCTCCTGGAAATCCGCGTTGACGATCGCGATTCGCTCGCGCGACGTGCTGTACAAGCGCGCTGCCCTCTGCCGGAAGATGACTGTGGCAATGGCAAGGGGGATGGCGACCGACAGCGTGCAGAGTCCGAGCTCCGTGTTGATCAGGACAAGCGCGACACCAACTCCGACGAACGTGACGATCGAGACGAGCGCACTGAGTAATCCGTTCTCGATCAACGACTCGAACTGGTCGACGTCAGTGGTCATGCGGGTCATGATTCGCCCGGCCATCTCGCGCTCGTAGTAGTCGAGCGACAGACGCTGCAACTGCGCCCAGATGCGGATCCGGAGCGACAGCATGATTCGCTGTGCGGCGCGACCCGTGACGAACGTTTCGGCGATCTCGTCGATGAGGTCGAGGAGCGTCACGACAAGAAATACTCCAGCAGCTGCGAAGAGGACAGCCGACGATCCTTTCGACACCCCCTCGTCGAGGCCCGTCTTCACAAGGACTGGCCCTGCCAGTGTCGCCAGACCATCGATGATCACGAGCACGAGTCCCAGCAACAGCGGCCGCCTGAATTCGCCAAGCAATCGCAGCAGCGTGAAGTGCTTGTCGTGGCGCGACTCGTACTCGATGTCGACTTCCGCGCGGTCGCGGACCGGACGCAGCCTGGCCACGCGCGCGAGCAACTCGGGAGTCGGCGCAAGGTTGAGTCGCCACCCTCCTCCGCCTCCTCCGAGGCCCGGGCCGAGCGTCGGCGCGCCGATGGACGCGCCGGTGGATCGCGCTGCGCTTCGGCTCCCCGACCGCTGCCAGTCACCGGCCCACGCCGCGGCGGTGGTGCCATCCGCTCCGGCGCCAGACGCGATGGTCGCCAGGGCTTCGATGGAGTCTCCGACCTTCTCCGCGTCGATCTCCTCGAGCCCGGACACGAGCGTCCGATAGAGGGCACTGCGAGCGATGAGCTCGTCATGCGTGCCCGACTCGACGACGACACCGCCCGACAGCACCACGATTCTGTCGGCGAGATGCAACGTCGACTGCCGGTGCGCGATGAGCAGCGTCGTTCGACCCGCCATCACCGTCCGCAACGCGTCGTGCACGGCCGCCTCGACCCTCGCGTCGATGGCGCTCGTCGCGTCGTCGAGGATGAGGATGCGCGGGTCATAGAGGATCGCTCGCGCGAGCGCGATGCGCTGACGCTGCCCTCCAGAGAGCGTCAATCCGCGCTCGCCGATGGCCGTGTCGTATCCGCGCGGCAGCTCGGTGATGAACTCGTGGGCCTGCGCCGCACGCGCCGCCGCCTCGATCTGCTCGTCCGTCGCGTCGGGGCGTCCGTACGCGATATTGGCGCGCACCGAGTCCGAGAACAGGAAGCTCTCCTCGAACACGACACCCACCTGGCGGCGGAGCGACCGCAGCGTGACGCCGCGGACGTCGTGCCCGTCGATGAACACTGCGCCTTCGGTCGGGTCGTAGAAGCGCGAGACCAGCATCGCGAGAGTTGATTTCCCGCTGCCACTCGGTCCGACGACGGCGACGCGCTCGCCCGGCTCGATGTGGAGATCCACACCCTGAAGAACCGGGTCACCATCGCCGTACCGGAAGTGAACGCTCGTGAACTGGATGTCGCCGCGCAGGTCGGGAAGGTCGACGGCGTCAGGGCTGTCCGCGATCGCCGCCGGGAGATCGAGCAGCTGGAAGATCCGCTCGAGTCCCGCACGCGCCTGCTGACCGATGGTGAGCACGCCCGCGAGCTGGCGGGCCGGCGCCATGAGCTGGGTCACGTAGGTCGAGAACGCCAGGAACGTGCCGAGCGTGATGTCGTGCTGGAGGGCCAGCCATCCGCCGAGAGCGAGGATCGCCACCTGCGCGAGCATCGGGATCGCCTCGAGCAGCGGCTGATATCGCGACTGCAGCCGCACGGCACGCATCTGCGACCCGTAGACGGTCTTCGCCGCGGTAGCGACCCGCTCGACCTCTCGTTGCTCCTGGCCGAACGCCTTGACGACCCGCACGCCGTTCAGATCCTCGTCGACGATCTGAATCAGGTCGCCCTCGCGTTGCTGCCCGTCCCAGGTCGCGGGGAAGATGCGCCAGCGCATGCGGTAGGACACGATGAGGAGGCTCGGCGCGACGACGACGCTCACCAACGCCAGCAACGGCGAGAGGTAGAGCATCACGCCGAGTGAGAGCAGCAGCAACAGGATGTTGCTGCTCATGATCGGGAAGAAGCTCAGCAGCCCCTGGACGAGCGTGGAATCGGAGTTGGCGCGAGCCACCAGCTGGCCGGTGGGCATGCGCCCGAGGTTGTCGAAGTCGAGCGCCTGGAGGTGGTCGTGCATGTCATTGCGCAGGTCGTATTGCACTTCGAGAGCAACCCGGCCACCGCGATAGCGGCGCACGTAGGCAAAGGCAAAGCTCGCCGCAGCGAGACCGATGAGCAGCAGCAGCCACGGCCACAGCGCCGAGGTGCGGGTGAGGATGACGCCGTCGACGATCTGCCGGGCAACGAGTGGAACGGCCGTCTGGCAGACGCTGCCGAGCACCGCGGCACCAACGGAGAGCACGACGTCTCGCCGGTGCCGGAGCATGTAGCCCCAGAGGCGCCGGACCCAACCGGGCGTATTCGGGGCTTCGCTCAACCGCGTTCGTTGGTCGTGGGTAATTCCTCAGCCAGGCAATCGGACGCGATCAGCGTAGCGCGAGTGCCGTTTCGAGCCGCCCTCAGCCGGCGGCTGCCGACATCGACGGGCTGACCCTGCGCCGGATCGCCTCGAGGATGCGGACGGCAAACTCGGGGCTGTCCTTCACCGTCACGCGGTACATGCCGCTCTCATTCATGCGGGGCTCGATCCGGATGACCCGCAAACCCGCGTCCTGCAGGGCGGCGAGCATGCGCGTGACGCCGCCCGGGCGCTGCGGCGCCGTCTCCATGATGTCGCTGTCCCTGACGTCGATCGCGAGCATTGCTCGTCCCCCATCGCGGTTGGATTACGGACGCATCATGACTGCGGCATTCTGTCGACTCCGTGAGCAACCTGTCTCAGAGGGATTCCGCATGTACGTCGGATCGGTGGTGATCGACTGCAACGACTTCGAGGCGATGTACTCGTTCTGGATCGCGGCGCTTCGCTACGTTCCTCGAGATCCGCCGGACGACGGGTGGGCAGTGCTCCGGGATCCCGACGGCCTCCACGTCAATGTCTCCCTTCAGCGCGTCCCGGAACGGCGGGTTGGCAAGAATCGCCTCCACCTCGACCTGTACACCCAGGACCAGCAGGGCGAGGTGGCACGCCTCCTCGCGCTTGGCGCGGTCCGCTACCCGCGGACCTCTGAGTTCGGCGAGGACTTCGTGACCCTTCAGGACCCCGAGGGCAACATTTTCGATGTCATCGACAAGGCAGGAAGCTGAGCATGGCCATTGACCGCGCCCTTCTCGATCAGCGCTGCTCACTCCTGCGCGCACTGCACGTCCCGGGAACGCCGCTGGTGCTGGCGAACGCCTGGGATGCGGCCTCGGCACGAGCGGTCGTCGCCGCGGGTTTCCCCGTCGTCGCGACGACGAGTGGCGGGGTTGCCGCGACACTCGGATACAACGACGGCCAGGACGCACCCGTCGAGGAGATGTACGCAGCTGCGGCACGCATCGTGCGATCCGTCGACGTGCCCGTGACGGTCGACTCCGAGGCCGGCTACGGGCTCGATCCGGAGACACTCGTCGACCGTCTCCTCGCCGTTGGCGCCGCCGGATGCAACCTCGAAGACACTGACCACACGGGTGGTGGCCTCCTCGACGTGCGGGAGCACGCGGAGTGGCTATCCGAAGTGCGACGTGCTGCGATTGCTCGCGACTACGGGCTCGTGATCAACGCGCGTATCGACGTCTTCATCCGTCAGGAGCAGCAGGAGACACCCGCACTGCTGGACGATGCGATCACTCGTGCACGCGAGTACATCGACGCGGGTGCGGACTGCGTCTTTCCCATCCTGCTGCACGACGTCGACGTGATCACCGCTTTTCTCGACTCCGTGCATTTCCCGGTGAATATCTTCGCGGTG
>JBEKKP010000017.1:0-44944 GCA_050010655.1 Candidatus Dormibacteria bacterium | reverse complement strand
AGGTGATGCGCGCGCTGCACGCTCACCTCCGCGACGGCGCGCATCCCGCCGGCGCCCATGTGGGCCATGTACACCGTTGCCGCGAGGGCGATCAGCGCGTGGTTGGTGCAGATGTTGGAGGTCGCGTGCTCGCGGCGGATGTGCTGCTCGCGCGCCTGCAACGTCAGCGTGTATGCGCGCCGATCGTTGTGGTCGAGAGTCAGGCCAACCAGGCGGCCCGGGATGCGCCGCATCTGCGCCTGCGAGACCGCCATGAATCCGACGTGCGGTCCACCGAAAGACGCTGGTATCCCGAGCGGCTGTCCGTCACCAACGGCCACATCGAAGCCGCTCTCACCAGGCGGCGTCAGCAGTGCGCATGCGTGCAAGTCGGTTGCGCACAACGCAAGGGCGCCAGCGTCGTGGGCCGCGGCGGCGAGCGGCGCAAGATCCTGGATCGTGCCCGCGAAGCTCGGGTACTGGACCAGGAGCGCCGCATGCTCGGCGGTGAGTGCGGCACGGGCGGACTCCGGTTCGAGCACGCCGTCAGTCGTCGCGATCACGTCCACGGCGATCCGACGCCCGTCCCCGAAGGTTCGCAGCACGGCGATCGTCTCGGGATGGACGGTGTCGGCAACCGCGATGCGTGTCCGGCCGGTTGCCTGCACGGCGATTACCATTGCCTCGGCTGCTGCTGTCGCGCCGTCGTAGAGCGAGGCGTTGGCGACATCGAGCCCGGTGAGCGCGCAGATCATCGACTGGAATTCGAAGATGGTCTGCAGCGTTCCCTGCGATGCCTCGGCCTGGTACGGCGTGTATGCCGTGTAGAACTCGGGGCGTGAGATCGTGCCGCGAACGATCGCCGGGCTGAACCGGCGATAGACGCCGGCACCGAGAAAGCTGTCATACGTGCTCAGCGATCGGTTGCGCCCTGCGAGCCGCTCGAGCTCGGCGACCAGATCCTGCTCGGAGAGGGGCGGCGGTAGATCGATCACGGGGTTGCGCAAGGCGGCCGGAATGGTCGTGAACAGATCCGCTTCCGACGCCGCCCCGACCGCATCGAGCATCTCGCGACGTTCGGCATCGGAGTTGGGGAGATACGCCATGCTCAAAGTATGGCTGGCCGCGGGAGGCGCTCGAAAGGCGCCCGGCCGCCGCGAGGGAATTCGGGCTCGGAGGTTTGCTCAGGCGAACCGTTGGTAGACTGTCGATGTGTCCAAACGCGCATCCACTGTTTCCATCGAGGATCTCGTCGCGTCGATCGAGACCGCTCGTGACAAGGTGATGGCCGATGAGGTCAAGAGCCTCGTGAAGCTCGGCCTCCCGAAGACTGTTGCTTACAAGATGGTTGCCGACCGGTACCGTCAGCGGGCCGAGGGTGATGACGGAGAGGCAGACTCCGCGAGCCCGTGGCCGGATATGTCCTGAGCCGGCTAAGCGCCGGAGCCTGACCTGGCTGCGGCCTTGCGCCGCCCACGGACGTACCAGACGACCACCGCGATCACGATCAGCACGGCGATGACGATCGCCGCTTTGCCGATCGGCCCGGCCACCTTGGTGTAGTTGGCGCCGACCTCGTATCCGAGGACGCCGAGGAACGTCACCCAGATCGTTGACCCCAGCAGCGAGAGCACGCCAAACCACACCGGCTGCACCTTGGCGAGACCGGCTGGGAACGAGATGTAGGTGCAGACGACGGGCACCATCCTTCCGAAGAACACCGTCGGCAGCCCGAATCGAGCGAACCACCGATCCGCCAGATCGAGATGGCTTGCCGAGATGCCGATCCGGCGGCCCGGACCGAGGAGCAGCGGGCGCCCGTAGCGTCGGGCCAGCGAATAGGCGATCACGGCGCCCACGAGGCTGCCGAGAATCCCCGCGACGATGACCAGGACGATGTTGAAGTGGCCGGTGGCGGCGAGCACTCCCGCGACCGGCATGATCACCTCGCTCGGGAATGGGAGGCCGCAACTGTTGATGATCATCAGCGCGAGCACGACAAAGATGCCCCCACTCGTGACCCACTGGCCGATCACGCCGCCCATCGCCGCGGATTGTGGCCTACGCTGCCGCGCACATGCGCCGCACGCTCCGTCCAGCATCGATCCCGCCCTGGCCGGTGCCCTTCGATCCGGGTGCGGAGCTCGACTGGGGACGGCCCGAGTACGCGCGCCGGTTGCTGCGCGAGCACCTCGACCAATCCCACGACGGAGCGAGCAGGCGACAGTCAGTCATCGCGGGGCAGCTGCGAAGGCTGCGCAAGCTCGTCCCGCCCGCTCCGGCGCGGATTCTCGACGCCGGGTGCGGTCCCGGCCTGTACGCGGTGCCACTCGCGCGCCTCGGTCATGACGTGACCGGCATCGATGTGAGTGCCGCGGCCCTCCGCCACGCCCGAGGGCTGGCGCGGGCGACGCCGCTGCTTGGGACAGCGCGGTTCGTCAAAGGCGACCTCCGCGATGTGCCCCTGCCCGAAGCCGGGTACGACGCTGCCTTTCTCGTGTACTTCATCCTCGAAGCCTTCTCTCGCACGGAACAACCGAAAGTGCTCGCGCGCCTTGCGGCATCACTCGCCCCGGCCGGGACGCTCATCGTCGAGATGCGCCTGCACCCGGATCAGCCGCCAGGTCGAATCGACTGGTGGGACGTCGTGCCCAATTCACTCCTCTCCGACAAGCGACATCTGCTCCTCGGCGACGCCGTGTACGACGAGCGGCGGCACACATATGTCCTTCGCGAGGTCGCGGTGTTCGACGACGGCTCCGTCGCGGCGCGTCAGACGAGCGGCTGGCTCTGCCCCTTCGCGTCGATTCCGAGGCTCTTCGCGCGAGCGGGACTCGACGACGTGTCGATGTTCGACGGCTGGACCAGCGCTCCGGCGCACGCGCTGTCGGAATCCATTCTCGTGGTGGCTCGACGCCGGTCGGGCTGACCCCCTCGACGGGCGGTGCGAGCCGCTACCATTCGTTGCCTCGGTCCGGGAGTCCTGTCTGGAGTTGATTCACCATGCCGACACCCACGCCTGATCGCATCCGCACGGTCGCCGTCGTTGGTCACAGCCACGACGGAAAGACGACCCTCTGCGAAGCGTTGCTCCACACTGCCGGCGCAACCCAGCGGATGGGCTCGACCGAGCAGGCGACATCGCTCTTCGACCACGAGCCTGAAGAGCAGCGCCACTCCATGAGCATCGGCCTCTCGGTCGCGCACTGCGACTGGGAGGGGTACCGGGTGAACCTCGTCGACGCGCCGGGATTCCAGGACTTCGCCGGCGAGGTGATTGAAGGACTCGCGGTCGCCGACGCGGCCGTTCTCGTTGTGGCAGCGACGGGAACGGTGCCGGTCGGCGCGGAGAACGCCTGGGAGATGATCCAGGCGGCCGGCGTCCCCGCGCTCATCGTCGTCAACCGCATGGACAAGGAGAACGCCGCGTACGAGGCGACTGTCGATGCGTTGCGTGAAGCGTTCGCGCGCAAGCCGATCGCCGTTGCCGTTCCGATCGGATCGGCAGACGGATTCCGCGGTTACGTCGACCTCGTCGACGACCGAGCGCACGCGTTCGACGATCGCGGGCGCGCCACGGATACATCCGTTCCGGACGAGATGACCACGGAGATCGAGCGCGCTCACGCAGCGCTGGTTGACGCGGCTGCGGAGAGCGACGACGCGCTGCTCGAGAAATATCTCGAGGGCACCGAGCTCACCGACGAGGAGGTGCGCACCGCGCTGCACGCAGCAACTGCGCGCGGAACGCTGGTGCCCATCGTCTGCGCATCGGCGGCAACCGAGAAGGGCGCCGCGATGGTGCTCGACAGCATCGTCCGCTACCTCCCGGCACCCACCGAGCGCACACGCGTCGCGCTCGACTCGAAGGAGCACGAGGTCTCGGTCGCGTGCGACCCGGACGGCAAGCTCTGCGCATTCGTCTTCAAGACCACGGTCGACACCTTCGGCAAGATCTCGTTCTTCAAAGTGCTGCGCGGGACGATGCGTGGCGACAGCCACTTGATCACCGCGCGCCTCGGTCAGGAGGAGCGCTTCGCGCAGTTGGGGCAACCCAACGGGAAGGCGATCGTCACCGCCACCGAGGTGATCGCGGGCGATATCGGCGTCGTCACCAAGCTGACCCACACGCAGACCGGTGACACCTTGTGCGTCAAGGATTCGCCGGTGATGCTGCCGCCATTGCCGTGGCCGCTACCGAGCGCGTCGGCGGCGATCGTCGCAAAGACCAAGGGCGACGAGGACAAGATCATGAGCGGGCTCGCGCGGTTGTCCGAGGAGGACATGACGTTCTCCACGGATCGCGACCCGGTGACCAATGAGGTGCTGGTGCACGGCCTCGGCGACGTCCATCTCGATGTCGCGCTGGAGCGCATGAAGCGCAAGTTCGGCGTCGACGCCGAGTTGCACCCGCCGAAGATCCCGTATCGCGAAACCATCACCGGGACTGCTCGCGTCGGCCACAAGTACAAGAAGCAGTCAGGCGGATCCGGTCTGTACGGCGACGCCACCATCGAGATCGAGCCGCTCCCGCGGGGTGGCGGCTACGAATGGGAGGACAAGATCTTCGGTGGATCGATCCCCCACCAGTTCCGGCCATCGGTCGAGAAGGGCGTCCGTCAGACGATGGAGCAGGGGGCCGTCACCGGCAACCCGATCGTCGACGTCAAGGTGCGCCTCGTGGACGGCTCCACGCACAGCGTCGACGGCAAGGACATCGCGTTCCAGATCGCCGGCGCGATGGCGATGCGCGAGGCGGTGCAGAAAGCCTCGCCCGTGATCCTGGAACCGATCATGGATGTGCGTGTCACCGTTCCCGAGCGGTTCACCGGCGACATCATGGGATTGCTCAACTCCAAGCGCGGACGCGTGGGTGGCGTGAACCCGCTCGGCGACGGTCGCGCCGAGGTGAACGCCCACGTGCCGCAGTCGGAGATGTACACGTTCCCGGTCGAGCTGCGCGCGATGACGCAGGGACGCGGCCGGTATTCGATGACGTTCTCGAGCTACGAGGAGGTGCCGGCGCACGTCGCGCAAAAGCTCATGGACGCACACAGCAACGAGCATCCGGCAGCATGACGCGGCGTCACTCGTAGCCGGACTCGGTGTCGAGGTGATCGCACAGACATTTGCACGCGATGAAGGAGCAAACGATGGGTGAGACGGTCGAATTCCCCAGTAACGGGCATACCGCCAACGGATATCTCGCCAAGCCGCCGAGTGGCCGCGGGCCGGGTGTCGTGGTGATCCAGGAGTGGTGGGGGGTCAACGCGCATATCCGCGATCTCTGCGACCGCTTCGCCGCCGAGGGCTTTGTCGCGCTGGCGCCGGATCTCTACCACGGCAAGGAGACCAAGGAACCGGACGAGGCGGGCAAGCTGCTCATGGAACTCGACCTCGCCGGAGCCGCGCGCGACATGCTTGGCGCCGGGAAATGGCTCGCCGCCAGTGAGCACACTGCAGGGGACCGCGTTGGCATCGTCGGCTTCTGCATGGGCGGTGCGCTGGCGCTCTACGCGGCGACGCTCAGCGATGTGTTCGCGGCCGTCGTGCCCTTCTATCCGTACATGGGCCTCACGGCTGCAGCCAAGCCGGACGTGACCAAGATCAAGGGTGCCGTGCTCGGGCACTTCGCCACGAAGGACGAGGCATACACGCCGGAGCAGGTGGAAGCGCTCGAGACCGAGCTTCGCGACTCCGGCGTGGACGTGGAGTTCTTCTGGTACGAGGGCGCCGACCACGCATTCTTCAACGACACCCGCCCGGAGGTCTTCGACGAGGACGCTTCCCGGCTTGCATGGGACCGGACCAGGGCCTTTTTCCGGACCCACCTGGCCACCACGGTCGCCCCGGTCTGAGGGTCGAGACCGGGGCCCTCCCGCTGAATTCGGCTCCAATTCGGGTCCGATGTGTCTAGAATGCCCGCAACCTGCCTCCGAGCAGTCGCAGAACCACCCCCCACCCCCGGAGGAAGCAAATGGCCACTGGCTATTGCCTCAAATGCAAGGAACAGCGCGAGATCAAGGGCGCTGAGGCGATCACGATGAAGAACGGCAAGCCGGCCACCACCGGAACCTGCCCCGTCTGCGGAACCAAGATCTTCAAGATCGGCAAGGCCGCCTAACAACGATCGCCGGCCCGGTTTCGGGCATCCTGCCCGGCCCGGCCACGAACTGGTGACGGGGTGCAGTCGCGCCCCCACACCAACTCCCTGATTCAGCCTCCGCAGCGCGCGGAAAGCCGATCAGTTGCTTCCGAGCAACTCCTGCTCGAGCAGATCGAGCGGTAGCGACCCCAGGTTGAGCGCTTCCATGTGGAATCGCTTCAAATCGAACGCCGAGCCGAGCCTGGATCGAAGCCGGGCACGTATATCCAGCCATACGCGCTCGCCGATCTTGTAGCTGATCGCCTGGGCTGGCCATCCGCAGTAGCGGTCGAGCTCGCTCTGCGCCACCCCCGGCCCGGCGAACCCGCAATAGCGGGTCACGAATGGCAGCGCCGTCTCGTAGTCCCAGGTGCGACCGGGGCAATACGTCTCGGTATCCGGGATCGCGAGTTGGAGGTGCAGGCCGATGTCGACGATGACGCGCATGGCGCGAAACGCCTGGGACGAGAGCATCCCGAGCAGGTAGTCGGGGTTGTCGAGGTAGCCGAGCTCCTGCATGAGCCGCTCCGAGTAGAGCGCCCAGCCCTCGCCGTGACCGGAATAGAAGCCCAGGTACCGCTGGAAGCTCGAGAGACGCTCCTGGAAGGTCAGGCAGAGCCCGACCTGGAGGTGATGGCCGGGGACGCCTTCGTGGTACGCGGTGGACACTTCATTCCAGAGCGGGAACCGGGTCTTTCCCTTCGCCGGGTACCAGGTCCGCCCCGGCCGGCTGAAGTCCGCCGATGGGGGCGTGTAGTACATCGCCGCCGCCGTCCCGGGTGGTGCCGCACAGCACTCGACGCGGTGGAGCGGCTCCGGGATGTCGAAATGGGTGCCGTCGAGGTCGGCGATCGCTCGATCGGTGACCTCCTGGAGGAACGCGAGCAGATTGTCGAGGCCGTCGATGGAGCGAGCGGGGTCGTCGCGGAGGACCGCCATCGCGGCATCGAGACCGACGCCCGGGGCGATGCGCTCCGCGGCGACGGCCATCTCGGCCTCGAGACGGTGCAGCTCGTCCCAGCCCCAGGCGTACATCTCCAGGGGATCAGCGTTCATGCCGAGCGATCGCCGAACCCCGAGTGCGTGGAGCTCAGGCCCCACTGCATCGGCTTCTGCCGCCTGGGCCGCGTAGTCCTTGCGCAGGAACCGCGACAGGGTGGCGTACGCCTCGGTGGCGGCTTGCGCACCATCATGGAGGCGCGCTGCCAGCGCCGCCGGCTGTGGCTTCTCGGCGGCCAGTCGCGCGAAATATGGCGTCTCGGCGCTCGTCAGACCGCCGAGCGTCGCCGCCTGGTCGCCGCATACCAGCGCCTGCCTTCGCGCCGCTCGGTGGCCGTTCGCAAGGCCGTGCTGCAGCGTTCTCGTGAAGCCGGCAAGGCTCTCCGGAACCCGGCCCATCCGGGTCGCGATCCGGTCCCAGTCGTCCTTCGTCTCGCGGGGGCAGAGATCGAACGCCGAACGCGTGAACGTGATCGGACAGTCGAACGCCGCCAGCTGCCGCCACGGGGCGCCGACGTCGTAGTTGTCGAGCCCGGACGTGAGCCGATCTCGCATCACCGCGGCGGCGATGCGATCGGGGTCGCCCTCGACAGCCGTCCCCTCGAGGGCGCTGAGCGTTTTGCGGGCGAGGTCGGCCCGCGCGTCGACGCCGTCCGGCGAGTAGTCGGTCACCTCGTCGTCGTGTCCCGGAATGCCGTTCGCTGTCGCGACGAACGGGTCGAGCGCGCAGAGCTCGTCGACGTACGAGTCGGCGAGCCGGAAGACCTCGGTCACGCCTCCAGCGCGACCACCGCACCCACGCCGGCGATCGATGCGACGCGGTCGCCGTCGTCGAGCCGCATGATGATCACGCCGCGAGTCTGCCGCCCGGAGATCCGCACCTGTTCGAGCGGGATGCGGATCACCTGCCCGGAGGTGGAGATCACCATCAGCTCCTCGTCCAGGTCCTCGACCACACGCATGCCGACGATCTCGCCGATCTTGGGAATCGCGGTCTGATCCACCGTGTACACGCCCTGGATGTTCCGGCTCTTGATCGGGTAGTCGCTCATCGGGGTCAGCTTGCCGAAGCCGTTCTCGGTGATCACGAGCACGTGGCCTTCCGGATTGACGATGTCGAAGCCGGCGACCTCGTCACCCTTGCGGAGCCGGATCGCGCCCACACCCATGGTGTCGCGGCCCATCGGACGCACTTCCTTCTCGGTGAATCGTGAGCCCTTGCCCTGGCGGGTGACCACGAGCACCTCGTTGCCGCCCGACGAACGCCGAACCCAGTTGAGCTCGTCGTCGTCCTGCAGGTTGATGGCGATCAGGCCGTTGCGGCGCACCGCGGCATACGCGGCGGCAGGGGTCTTCTTGATCTGACCGAGCTTGGTCACCATCACGAGGTACTGCTCGTCGCTGAAGACTTCCATGTCGATCAGCGCTGTGACCTTCTCGCCCTGGTCCACCTCGATCAGGTTGATGATCGGGATGCCCTTTGCCTGGCGCTTGACGTCCGGAATCTCGTGGGTGCGCAAGCGGAAGACGCGGCCGCGGTTCGTGAAGAACAGCATGTCGCTGTGCGTGTTCGCGGTGGTGGAGTGCTCGATGTAGTCCTCGTCCGTCGAGCGCCGCGCGCCGACCACTCCCTTGCCACCGCGATGTTGCGCGCGGTAGATGTCGAGTGACATGCGCTTGATGTAGCCGCGGTGCGTGAGTGTCACGAAGACCTGCTCCTGGGGGATGAGGTCTTCCTCGTTCATCTCGAGCTCGTCGTGACGGATCTCGCTGCGCCGCGGATCCGCAAAGCGCCGGCGAAGGTTGGTCACTTCGTCCTTGATCACACCGTCGATGAGGCGCGGGTTGGCAAGGAGATCCTCGAGTTGCGCGATCTTCTTGATCAGCTCCTCGTACTCCTCGCGGAGCTTGCCGCTCTCGAGCCGCGTGAGGCGTCCGAGGCGGAGATCGACGATTGCCTTGGACTGGCGTTCGGTGAGGCCGAATCGCTGCTCGAGGGCCGTCTGTGCCGACTTCTCGTCCTGGGCCGCGCGGATCAGCGCGATCGTCTCGTCGAGATTGTCGAGGACGATCGTCAGCCCTTCGAGGATATGCGCACGCTCGCGCGCGGTGGTCAACTCGTGCTGCGTCCGCCGCGTCACCACGTTGCGCCGGTGGCTGATGTAGTGCCCGAGCATCGCCTTGAGGCTCAGCACCTGCGGGCGGCCGTCGACGATGGCGAGCATCAGCGCACCGAACGTCATCTGCAGCTGGGTGTGCTTGTAGAGGTTGTTGAGGACGGTATGCGGTCGCGCGTTCGACTTCAGCTCGATGACGATGCGGACCTTCTCCTCGCGCCCCGACTCGTCGTGCAGGTCTGCGATGCCGTCGATCTTGCGATCGTTGACGAGCTCGGCGATGGTCTGCATCAGGCGCGACTTGTTCACCTGGTATGGCAGCTCGCGGACGATGATCTGCTCGCGACCGGACTTCGACTCTTCGAAGTCGACCTGCGCGCGCATCACGATCCGGCCGCGACCGGTGCCATACACGTTGGCGATGTCGCGCGTGTAGATGATCCCGCCGGTCGGGAAATCGGGTCCCTTGACGATCCGGATCAGGTCTTCGGTCGTGGTGTCCGGGTCGTCGATCAACCGCACCACGGCATCGCAGATCTCACCGAGGTTGTGCGGCGGGATATTGGTGGCCATGCCGACCGCGATACCGCTCGCCCCGTTGACGAGAAGGTTGGGAAGCAGTGACGGCATCACCGAGGGCTCGCGCACACCGGGGACGTTCGCGAAGTTCGGGCCGAAGTCGACCGTATCCTTCTCGATGTCGTCGACGAGGCTCATGGCCACCGCGGTCATGCGCGCTTCGGTGTACCGGTACGCGGCAGGCGGGTCACCGTCGACCGATCCGAAGTTACCCTGGCCGTCGATCAGCGGATAGCGCATCACCCATGGCTGAGCGAGGCGGACGAGCGTGTCGTATACCGCCGTGTCACCGTGTGGGTGGTACTTGCCGAGGACCTCGCCGACGACTGCGGCGCACTTCTGGTAGCGCGCACCGGCAGTCATGCCGGTGTCGAGCATCGCCCAGAGGATGCGGCGCTGCGCCGGCTTCAGGCCGTCACGAATGTCCGGCAGCGCGCGGCTGATGATCACGCTCATCGCGTAGTCCATGTAGGACGCGCGCATCTCGGCCTCGAGTTCGATTGGATGGATCTGGCCGGGCTCGAACACCGCCATTACGCAGACACCTCCGCCGGGCTTCTGACCGCGCCCGCGATAACCTTGCTGACGCCCTGCTCGGCCGCGCGGGCAGCCACACGAATTGCATTCATCGTCGCCTCGGCGTCGGAACGTCCGTGGGCGATCACCACCTCGCCGGCGACCCCGAGCAGCAGCGCGCCGCCAGTCTTCCGGTAATCGATGCGGTCTCGCAGCGGGCGAAGCTTCGGACGCAGGAGCGCGCCACCCACCTTGCCGCCGACCGACTTGCGCGCCTCGCGGGCGATGCTCGCGAACAGGAACTCGCCGATTCCCTCGGCCACCTTGAGCACGACATTGCCGGTGAACCCGTCGGTCACGACCACGTCGCACGCGCCGCGGAAGACATCTTTGCCTTCGACATTGCCGATGAACTGAATCGGCAGGGCAGCGATCAGCGGATGCGCCGCCTGGACGAGTTCCGATCCCTTCTCGGACTCCTCGCCGTTGCTGAGCAACGCGACGCGCGGCTTCTCGATGCCGAGCATCGTCCGAGCGTAGACGTTGCCCATGACCGCGAACTGCGCAAGCCATTCCGGCTTACAGTCGGTGTTGGCACCAACATCGAGGATGAAGGTCTGGCCGGACTCGCTCGGAAACGACGCCCCGATCGCCGGACGCGCGATGCCCGCAATGCGTTTGATCGTAAAGAGGGCGGCCGCGAGCATGGCCCCACTGTTGCCAGCGCTGACCACGGCACCCGCCTTTCCGCCGGCGACGAGCGCGCAGCTGCTCACCAGCGACGAGTCGCGTTTGGCACGCACCGCGTTGGCCGGATGCTCGTGCATCTCGATGACCTCACGGGCGTCAACGACGGTGATGGCGTCCGGTGTCGTTGGTCCAGCCGCTCGCAACTCGGCCTCGACGACCTCGCGCCGGCCCACAAGCGTCACCGAGATACCGTGTTCGTTGAACGCTCTCAGTGCGCCACGGACGATTTCAGTTGGGGCGTGATCGCCGCCCATCGCGTCGACCGCGATCGGGAGCGGCATCAGACGTCGAGGTTGCGCACGCTCGTGGCGTGGGTCTGGATGAATCGCTTGCGTGGCTCGACATCAGACCCCATCAGGCGGTCGAAGATGTCGTCGGCCTTGATCGCATCGGCGACACCGACCTGGAGGAGCACCCTCCGATCCGGGTCCATCGTGGTTGCCCACAATTCCTCGGACATCATCTCGCCGAGTCCCTTGTAACGCGAGATCTCGGTATCGCGGCCCATGGATTTGGCCTTGTCATCGCGCTGGTCGTCGCTGAAGGCGTACTCGGTCTGCTTGTTTCGTCCCTTGCCCTTCTCGAGCTTGTACAGCGGCGGCTGCGCGAGGTAGAGGAAGCCTCCGTCGACGAGCGGGCGCAGATGGCGCCAGAAAAACGTGAGCAACAGCGTCCGGATGTGCGAACCGTCGACGTCCGCGTCCGCCATGAGCACGATGCGGTGATAGCGGAGCTTCTCGACGCTGAACGTCTCGCCGAAGCCCCCGCCCAGCGCCATGATCAGGTCCTTGATCTGCTCGTTGCCCAGGATCTTGTCCGCACGCGCCTTCTCGACGTTGAGGATCTTGCCGCGCAGCGGAAGGATTGCCTGATTCCGGCGCTCGCGCGCCTCTTTGGCGGTGCCACCTGCGGAAAGGCCCTCGACGATGAAGATCTCGCAGTGCGCGGGGTCGCGCTCACTGCAGTCGACGAGCTTGCCGGGAAGCGTTGCCGATTCGAGCAACGACTTGCGCTGCACCAGGTCGCGTGCCTTGGCGGCTGCCTGGCGTGCGCGCGCCGCCGTCAGCGATTGATCGATGATTTTGCGCCCGTCGGCAGGGTTCTCTTCGAGGTACTGCATAAGCGCTTCGCTCAGCACCGTCGATACCTGACCCGACACCTCGCTGTTGCCGAGCTTGGTCTTCGTCTGGCCTTCGAACTGCGGCTCGCGAAGCTTGACGCTGATGACGGCAGTCAGTCCGTCGCGAACGTCGTCACCGCTCAGGTTGGGGTCCTGTTCCTTGAGGATGCTCGCCTTGCGCGCGTACTTGTTGAGCGTCGCGGTCAGCGCGCTGCGGAAGCCGGTGACGTGCGCGCCGCCCTCCTCGGTGTGCACGTTATTCGCAAACGCGAGCACATGCTCCGTGAACACCGTGTTCTGGTACTGAAGCGCGATTTCGACGACGTTGCCGTCGATCTCTCGCTCAACGTACATCGGCTTCTGGTTGATGACGTTGCGGTTGGCGTTGAGATATCGGACGAACGACTGGATTCCGCCTTCGAAATGGAACGTATACGACCGATCGTCGCGCTCGTCCGCGAGCTGGATCGTGATGCCCTTGTTGAGAAACGCATAGCTGCGCAGCGAGTTGCAGACCGTGTCCCATGAGAACTCGATCTCCGGGAAGATCTCCGGATCGGGCCAGAAGCGGACCAATGTCCCACGCTTGTCCGACCTGCCGACGACGCCGACAGGGCCGTCCGGGACACCTCGCGTGTACTCCTGGCGGTGGACCTCTCCATCGAGATAGACCTCGACCACGAGCCGCTCGCTGAGCGCGTTGACGACAGAGAGGCCGACACCGTGCAATCCGCCCGAGACCTTGTACCCGCCACCGCCGAACTTGCCACCGGCATGCAGCGTGGTGAGCACGACCTCGAGCGCGGATTTGTGCGCCGTGGGATGCATGCCCACCGGAATGCCACGGCCGTTGTCGAGCACCGACACGGATTTGTCCGCGTGCAGGACGACGCGAATGGTGTCGCACCAGCCCGCGAGGGCCTCGTCGATGCTGTTGTCGACAAGCTCCACCACGAGGTGATGCAGACCACGGAGATCCGTGGATCCGATGTACATCCCGGGGCGTCTGCGGACAGGTTCGAGACCTTCGAGGATCTGGATCTGGTCGGCGGAATACGTGTCCTTGCCAACCCGGCTCGTGCTCAAAGGTGCCTGAGCCGGATGGCCGTTTCCGGGGCTCGTCTCCGGCTGTGATTCGTCCTCATCGGGGCGTTCGAGGCGTGCGATGTCGGTTATTTGTGCTGCTCCGGTTGTGACGTGAGTGCTGGATTGGGGGCCAGTGCTGAAACCGCTCGATTGCTCCGGCGGGGACCGCTCAAATCGGCCGTTCCAAGTACCCCTATTCTACCAGCCTGGCGGCCGACTTCGCTCGGTTTGCGTGGTGCGCTGCACTAGCATCCGTACCGTGCAGGACATTGTCCGTTCCGCAGTCCGTCTGGGCCGTCAAAAGGGTCGATAAACGTGCCTTCGACCACCCTTGAAGAGTACCGCCGCAAGCGAGATTTCAATCAGACCCCGGAGCCCAGTGGCGACCCTGCAGCGAGTGCCCGTGGAGAGCCGTCTGCCTGGGAGCAACTGCCCCACGGCTCACGCTTCTGCGTCCAGAAACATCGGGCCACCCGTATGCATTTCGACTTCCGGCTCGAGCACGACGGAGTCCTGCTCTCCTGGGCCATTCCGAGGGGTCCGAGCCTGGATCCGGCGAAGAAGCGCCTCGCCGTGCAGACCGAGGACCACCCAATCGATTACGGGGAGTTCGAAGGCGTCATTCCGTCCGGATACGGCGCGGGCACCGTGATGCTCTGGGATATCGGGACGTTCGAGTGGGTGAAAGAGTCCGCAGCTGATTTCGACCGATCGAGGCTCAAGGGAGACATCAAGTTCGTCGTCCACGGCACCAAGATCTCCGGCGAATTCGCCCTCGTCCATATCGGCGAACGCGGCCGGCAGTACGGCGGCAGCAGCGACGGTGACAAGAACTGGCTGATGCTGAAGAAACGGGACGCCTCGGTCGTCGAAGGATTCGAAGCGATCGACCTCGACGTTTCCGTCAAAACCGGCAGAAGCCTCGCGCAGATCGCCAGCGAAGGCGGCGGTGACCCGCGAGAGATGCGCCGCGCCGCGCGGGCTCGGGGCGCCCCCCCGGCGACCGAGCCGGCCGTACCCGGCCCGGAGCTTGCCGTCGCTCCGCCGCCGATGCTCGCGACCTCCGCCGACCACCCGTTCACCCGTGAGGGCTGGCTGTTCGAGCTGAAATACGACGGCATTCGCGCTTTTGTCAGCGTCGCCGGCGATCACGTGCGCATCACCGGCCGCCGTGGCAATGACGAGACCGGTCATTACCCGGAGGCGCAGGCGATCCGGGCAGGCATTCACGCGCGCCAGGCGGTCGTCGATGGAGAGCTCGTGGTGCTCGACGCCGACGGCAAGCCGTCGTTCGAGCGCATGCAGCAGCGCATGAACGTCACACGCGATGTCGACATACGGCGCGTGGCGGCCGAGCATCCCGTGACGTTCATCGCGTTCGACCTGCTCGAGCTCGATGGCCGCGACCTGCAAAGCACCGAGCTGCGCATTCGCAAGAAAACACTGCGTGAAACCATCGTCGACTCGCCGAATATTCTGTTTGCTGCGCATGTCGAGCGCGACGGGAAATCGCTGTTCGATGTTGCGCGCGAGTCGGGCATCGAAGGCATCGTGGCGAAGCGCGCCGACTCGCTCTATCGCCCCGGAACACGCAGTCCCGAGTGGATCAAGATCAAGTCCTGGCGCGACCAGTCATGCGTCATCGCCGGCTTCACGGCAGGCCGCGGACGCCGAACGAACCAGCTCGGCGCACTCATCCTCGCCGTGCTCGACGGAACCCGCCTCGTTCACTGCGGACAGGTGGGTACCGGTTTCGACGAGAAGACCTTGCGAGACCTGAGAGATCGCCTCAAACCACTTGAAGTCTCCACGTGCGCGCTCGACGTCACGCCAAAGACCTCAGAGCCCGCCACGTGGGTCACACCCGAGCTCGTCTGCGAGGTTCGCTACGCGAGCTGGACTCGGGACAACATCCTCCGCCACCCCGCCTATCGCCGGCTGCGCCCAGACCAGACTGTCGCGGACTGCGTGAGAGAAACCGGTCGGCAACAACCGGCGCTCACGGCCGGTGTAACGCCCAGCGAGACGTCAGCAAGGGGCGAAAGCAGGCCCGCGAAAAACCCATCACGCATCGGGTCCGACATCAAACCGTCCAAGGATCCCCGGCGCAAAAGCGACGAGGATGCGAAAGTCGTGAGCCCACCTGGCGAGGCTTCGAGCGTTCGCGCGCCAGCACGTGACTCGAGCCGTCCGGGTGGTGCAGCGGGGAGAAGCGTCACCACGGGGGACGAGGGGACCCCGCGGCGACAGGACCCGGACGAGGGCGCGGCACTGAGAGAGCTGAGAACGCTCCACGGCAACGCCAGATGGGAGGTAGCCGGTCGCAGACTCCCGCTCACCAATCTGGACAAAGTGTTGTGGCCCGCCGACGGAATCACCAAGCGGGACATGATCGAGTACTACGTGCGAATGGCGCCGTACATGCTGCCGTACCTTCGCGACCGTCCGCTTTCGATGCAGGTGTTCCCTGATGGCATCGACGGAAAGTCCTTCTGGCGCAAGGATAAACCGGCGCACGCTCCAACCTGGATCGAGTCGTGGACGTACCACGGTGAGAAGAGCAAGACGTACATCGTGGTCAACGAGGTGGCGACACTCGCGTGGGTCGCAAACGCGGGGGTCATCGATCTACACCCGTGGCACTCGCGCATTGATGCGCCCAACGATCCCGACTGGGCCGTGTTCGACCTCGATCCGTTCGAGCCGGCGACGTTTCAGGACGTCGTCGATATCGCGAAGCTCGTCAAGGCAGCCCTCGACCACTACGGGATGCACGGCGTCGCCAAGACGAGCGGTCAGACGGGTCTGCAGATCTATGTCCCGGTTCGTCGCGGCCCCGACTACTCGGCAGTCCGTCACTGGGTCGAGGAAGTGGGCAGAGCCATCGACCAGGCGGCACCGGGACGCGTGAGCTGGGAGTGGGCGGTGGCGAAGCGGACGGGCCGGATCCGCATCGACTACACGCAGAACATCATCAACAAGACGCTTGCGGCTCCGTACTCGCTCCGGCCCGCGGCGGGGGCGCCAGTGTCGACGCCGATCATGTGGAACGAGCTCGATGATCCCGACCTCCGGCCTGACCGCTGGAACATCGCGACCATTGCCGAGCGGGTCGCATCGGTGGGCGATCTTTTCGCGCCGGCGCTGCAGGCGGACCAGGACGTCCCCACCGACAGGTGACGCGCGTGGCGCTCGGATTGCGGGTACCCTGCGTCGCGATGCGCCGAGTCCTTGTGTCGACCGCGCTCGCGGGGGCAGTCAGCCTGCTCGCCGCTTGCGGCTCCTCCACACCGGCGGCGAGCGGAGGCCCGACGGCAACCCCGACCGCGACGCCGGTCCCGACACCCACCCCAACGCCTGTACCGACGCCGACTCCCACCGCGACACCGCCCATCCCGTGCATGCCGGGCCAGTTCGACATCGCCATCCTGAACACGCAGGGTGCCGCCGGCACGATCTACGCCACGTTCGAGATCCGGAACTCGACAACGAGCGACTGCACCGAGAACGGGTACGCGAGGTTGCAGATGCTGGGTTCGGGAGGAGCTCTGCTCAACACCAGTTGGAGCAACGACAACTCGATGGCATCTCCAGGCCCGGTGGACCTCCCGTCGGGCACAGAGCCGCTCGGGGCGGCCGGTGCGTCCGGCCACGGCTATTTCCTCGTCTCGTGGACCGACGCTTCGTGCTCACAGGCGCAGGCCGAGATGCCGAAGTTCTGGCAGGTCACCCTGCCGACATCCGGGTTTCAGACGGACGTCACCGACATCGACACGAGCATGGTGTGCGGCGGCGCGATCAAGGTCGGGCCGATCAAGTCAGCCCCATACACCTGACCGACGCGAAGTTTCCCGCTTCCCAATAGAATTCGGCCATGGCAGTGCTGCTGCTCAACGCCTCGATGCAGCCGCTCAACGTGATCAGTCACAGGCGGCTGGTGGTGCTCCTGACCAAGGAGCGAGTGGCGTTTGTTGATTCGGCGGCCGAACGTGTGGCTGCGGAGGCGCTTGCCGGACGCCGGCTCCCGGAAGGTGTCGTCATCGTCCGCCTGCTGCGCACCATCCACGTGCCGCGTCGCCTGCTCCGGCCCAACCGCCGCAACCTGCTGCTCCGCGACGACCACACGTGCCAGTACTGCGGGCGCCTCGGCACCGCCGCCGACCTCACCGTCGATCACGTCATCCCGGTATCGCGGGGAGGCGCGCCCGATCGCTGGGAGAACGTGGTGATCGCATGCAGGAAATGCAACTGGCGCAAGGCGAATCACCGCCCAGAGGAAGTTGGGCTCATCCTCCGGCGCAAGCCGGTCCCGCTGACCCAGGAATACGCGCACATCATCTTTCTGCGCTACCCGGAGCTGAAAGAAGCGTACGACCGCCTCCTCGCCGCGGCCTGAACAAGGCCCGATCCACGGCGATCCCGCGCCTCTATACTCGACGGTGCCATGCCTCGATCCATGTGGCGGGGCGCCATCAGCTTCGGCATGGTGGCGATACCCGTACGGCTGTACCTGGCGACCGAATCGAAGAGCGTCTCGTTCCGGTTGCTCTGTCCGAACGATCACACGCCCGTGCGCAACAAACGCTGGTGCCCGGAGGAGGATCGCGAGATCGGCTGGAGCGAGGCGTTGCGCGGGTACGAGGTCGGCAAGGACGAGTACGTGATCGTCACCGACGCGGATCTCGACGACCTGCCGCTGACCACGACGCACACGATCGAAATTGTCGAGTTCTGCCCGGACTCGGAGATCGAGGCCGGCGTCTACCTCAAAAGCGCGTACTTCCTGGAGCCGGAAGCAGTCGGGGCAAAGCCCTACGCGCTGCTTCGCCAGGCGCTCGAGAAGACCGGGACGGTCGCCATCGGGAAGATCGCGCTGCGCGACCGCGAGCACCTCTGCCGCCTCGCGCTGCATGAGAACGGCCTGCTGCTCAACACCCTCCACTGGCCCGACGAGATCCGCTCGGCCGCGGAATTGACGATCCCCAGCGAGGACTTCGAGGCCAAGGAGGTCAAGAAGGGCGAACTCGACATGGCGGTCATGCTCATCGAGAACCTGAGCGCGCACTTCGACCCGGCGCGATATCACGACGACTACCGCGAGGCCCTCATCCAGGTGGTCGAGTCGAAGCTGACCAACCAGCCGATCGAGCGGCCGGAGGTGCAGGAGGCCGGCAAGGTCACCGATCTCATGGCCGCACTGAAGGCATCGGTCGAGGCAGCCAAATCGCGCCGCGCAGAGACGGCGGATGCCGAGGATGCCGCCGCCGACGAAGCCGAGTCGATGGAACCCGAGCGCCGGCGCCGGGCATCCTGAGACTTCGGCGAGTAACGCGTGGCTGGTAGAGCAGGGCTGTCTCGTGCCGCCGTGGCGGCGTTCGGCGATCCTTTGCCATTCCGCACACCCACGCCGCCGCAGTTGCCCGGATACATACCCATCGAGGTGTCGGTTCCCTGCGCGGAGCCGTTCGATGATCACGACTGGCTCTTCAGCGTCGACTGGGACGGGGCACGAGCGCTGCTCTTCCTCGATCCGGGCGGGGCGGTGCGAATCCAGGGCGAGCTCCCGGGCGATCTCGCGCGTCGCTTCCCGGATGTCTCCGCTGCCGCGTCAGTCCGCGGCGGTCGCGGAGCGGTGCTCGACGGCGTCATCGCCGTGCTCGATCGCGAGGGCCGCCCGGACCTTGCGGGATTCGGCCGCCGTCTCGCCGTCGGCGCCGCAGCCGCGGCGGAGCTTCCAGCCGTGTATCTCTGCTCGGACGTGCTGCATCTCGACGGACGCTCGGTCACGAGTTGGCCGCTGGACCGCCGCCTCGATGCGCTGAGCGAGCTGACCGGCGCCACCGATTCCCTCCAGGCCCCCGATCACGTCCGTGGGCGCGGCGAGGCGCTTGCTGCCGCCGCCTCGGGTCGGGGTCTTCCGGCATTGCTCGCCCGGCGATCGAACGCCCCGTACCGGGCAGGCGTCGCGTCCCCCGACCGTCTGCGCATCGCGCTCGCCAATCAGACGACCTGCGTCGTTGCCGGAGTCGTCTCGCTCCGCCGCGGTGGCACCCGGCTCATCCTCGCCGAACACGTCGCAGGTCGATTGACCTTCGCCGGACAGGTGGATGGACCGCGCGATCGGGTCGTCGCAGCATGGCTCGAGCAGCGCGCGGCCGACCTCTCCCTGAGCACCTCGCCGCTCGACGGCGTGCAACCGGTGAGCGCGTCATGGATCCGCCCGATCCTCACCGCGACGGTCCGCCATCACGGCCGCAGCGGGCGAGGCATTCTCGTCCGCCCAACGCTTCTGGCGGTTCGGGACGACGTCGACCCCCGCTGGTGCGTGCAACGGCCGGCGGTCGCGGGTCCGATCGAGGTTTCGACGGGGACGCGGTTCTCGCCGACGCTCCTCATGGCGCTCCCTCTGGGCGACGCCGCGGCCCTTCCTCGAGCGAGCCGATGACCGCATCCGTCCTCATGTGCAAGCCCGATCACTTCGGGATCGAATACGAGATCAATCCCTGGATGCACGTTGCCGTCAAGGTCGACCACGCGCTGGCCGCAGCGCAGTGGGACGCCCTCTACCGCGCCTACATCGACCTCGGCGTCGAGGTCGAGCTCGCGGCACCGGTCGCGGGCCTTCCCGACATGGTGTTCACCGCCAATGCCGCGGTGCTCTGGGACGACAGAGCCGTGCTGAGCAACTTTCATCACGCCGAGCGACAGGGCGAGGAAGCGCACTGGCGGCGGGAACTCGAGCGCCTGAACTTCGACGTCCACGAGCTGCCTCGCTCGCTGTCCTTCGAGGGCGCCGGGGATGCGCTGTTCGTCGGCGATCGATTGTTCTGCGGCTACGGGTTTCGAACCGACCGCGACGCCCACCGACCGGTGGCGCGCATCCTCGACGTCGATGTCGTGTCGCTGGAACTCGTCGATCCGCGCTTCTATCACCTGGACACGTGTTTCTGCCCCCTCGACGCGACCAACGTCCTCGTGGCGACAGAGGCCTTCGCGCCGGCATCGATGCGCTCGATCCGCGAGCTCGTGCCCAACTTGATCGAGGTTCCGGTCGAGGTGGCGGCGGGCTTCGCCTGCAATGCCATGCCGCTCGGGAGCCACGTCCTAGCGTCGCTGACCATTGCGCAGATGGAGGCGCCGCTCCGGGCTGCCGGATACACCGCGATCCCGCTGCCGATGGGGGAGTTTCTCAAGGCCGGCGGTGGGGTCCGCTGCCTCTCGCTCCCGCTCGGAACCGGCGAACGCGCGGCCTCCAGCGACGCCGCCGAACGCTCAGCCTAGATCCAACAACTTCTGAGCGTTTTCCCAGACTTCCGCGCGAAGATGGTCCGGTGACCACAGTCAGCGCAGGCGAGCCGAACCGGGTTCTCGTCGTTGATGACGAGCGCGCGATCACCGATCTCGTCGCCATGGCGCTCAAGTACGAGGGCTTCTCGGTGCAGACCGCCGGCACCGCGAAAGACGCGCGTCACGCGGTGATGGACTTCCGTCCCGACCTGATGATCCTCGACGTCGGGCTGCCGGATGACGACGGTTTCACCCTCGTCCAGCGCCTGATCACCGATGGCGTCAAGGTGCCGGTGATCTTTCTCACCGCCCGCGATGCAACCGAGGAAAAGGTCCACGGGCTGACCATCGGAGGCGATGACTACGTCACCAAGCCTTTCAGCATCGAAGAGTTGATCGCGCGCATTCGTATCGTCATTCGCCGGCACAACCCGAACGGCGCCGCCGCGAGCGGGAAACTCGTCCTCCACGACCTCGAGCTCGATGACGAGACGCACGAGGTGTTTCGCGGCGGCGACCCCGTCGAGCTGACCCGCACCGAGTTTCGCCTGCTGCGCTATCTGATGATGAACAGCGGGCGCGTGCTCTCGCGAACGCAGATCCTCGACCACGTCTGGGATTACGACTTCGGCGGCGATGCCAGCGTGCTCGAGACGTACATCAGCTATTTGCGGCGCAAGGTCGATCAGATCGAGCCGCCACTCATCCACACGGTTCGCGGAGTCGGATACGTCATGCGCGTCCCGCGCGCGGCGTCGGCGCGCGCGTGAGCGGCGCCCCGACCATGTGCTCAGGACCGTAGATGTCCCTTCGACTCCGTCTGCTGCTCACCCTGGCACCGCTGTTCATCCTGGGCCTCGCGGCGGCCGACTTCGGGACGTACGCAGCGCTGCAGAGCTCGCTGCTCCAGGGTGTCGACAAGCAATTGGTCGCCATCGAGCCGGGTGTGATGGGCGAGCTGCTCAACGGATCCTCCGACGGTGGCGGGCACGGTGGTTACGGGCAGGGGGATGCGTTTCCGGCAGGCACATACGGCGAACTCGTGAATTCCTCCGGTGTCACCGTCCAGGCGGGGTACATCCTGAACGACGTCGCGCTGGTGCCCAGCTCGTCCTCGTACCCGGTGTTTCCTGCAGGCATCGCCAAAGACACCAACGCAACGTTCAGTGTCCCGGGAAAAGGATCGTGGGCGTCATACAGGGTGCTCGTCACGCCAGAGGCGCAGCCGGAGTTCCCTGGGGCCCCGGTATCCACGTTCTGGGTAGTGGCCGCAATACCGCTCGACGGGGTCGACACCACGTTGAGCACACTGCTGCTCTTTGAGATAGCGATCAGCAGCGGGATCACGATCATCGTGCTTGTGGTCACGTGGTTGCTGGTGCGCCGCGGGATGCGTCCCCTTGAACGCATGGGTGCAACAGCGCGCTCCATCGCCGCAGGCAACCTCGGCAGCCGCGTATCGCCGTCGAACGAGCGCACCGAAGTCGGTCAGCTCGGCCTTGCGCTCAACGGGATGCTGAGCCAGATCGAGCGGGCATTTGCGCAGCGCGATGTCACCGAGCAGAAGTTGCGCCATTTCGTCTCGGACGCTTCCCACGAGTTGCGCACCCCGCTCACATCGATGCGCGGATACGCCGAGCTGCTGCAACGTAATCCCGATATGACACGCGACGACGTGCTGCTCGCCGTGCGGCGCATCGAGGACGAGACGCGGCGCATGGGCTTGCTCGTCGACGACCTGCTCCTGCTCGCTCGTCTCGACCAGGGCCGCCCGCTCGACCGGGCGCCGGTCGATCTCACCGCGATGGTCAATGACGCCGTGAGCGATGCTCGGGCGGCAGATCCCGGGCGATCTGTCGTCGCGCAGATCGCCGAGCCGATCGAGGTCCCCGGCGACGACCTTCGGCTGCGCCAGGCTGTGGGAAACCTCGTGCGCAATTCGCTGGTGCATACGCCTGCGGGCACTCCTGTCGAAGTTGCGCTGCACGCAGAGAACGGATACGCCGACATCGACGTCATCGACCACGGGCCCGGTGTGCCGGCGGAACAGCGCGAGCGCATCTTCGAGCGGTTCCATCGCGCCGATCCGGCTCGCAGCCGCGATCAGGGCGGCAGCGGGCTGGGGCTCAGCATCGCGACTGCTGTCGTCACAGCCCATGGCGGCAGGATCAGCGTCACCGACACGCCAGGCGGCGGCGCGACGTTCCGGATCGCACTTCCCGTTTCGGCCACGCCGCCGAGTACGTGACCGATGTCTGATCAACTGCTCTGGTACACAACGCGCGGCGCAGGCGCTGTGAGCCTCGTCCTGCTGAGTGCGGTGGTCGTGCTGGGACTCCTGGCACGCGTGCGTTTCGAGACACGCGGATGGCCGCGATTCCTCAGCGCCGCGGTGCATGGGGACCTTGCGTTGATGACGCTCGTCTTTCTGCTGCTGCACATCGTGACGGCCGTCGTGGACCCGTTCACGCACCTCGGACTCGTTGCGGCACTGGTGCCATTCGGCTCGTACTACCGAACCTTCTGGCTCGGACTCGGAACCATCGCGTTCGAGTTGCTCATTGCGATCGTCGCGACGAGCCTGCTGCGCAGGCGTCTCGGTGCTCGTGCGTGGCGAGCGATCCACTGGCTCGCCTACGCGAGCTGGCCCATCGCGGTTGTGCACGGCATTGGAACCGGAACCGATGGCACCGCGCTCTGGATGCTCGTGATCGACGCGCTGTGCGTCGGCGCAGTCGGCGCCGCGCTCGTGTGGCGACTGGTTGCCGCACCGCCGGATCCGCTCGCGGACGAACGCCGCGGTGCCGCGGAACGCGCGTCGTTCGGAGCCGGACGATGAGCATCGCGCTGCTCGCCGGCCCTGCAGCGGATCACGGCATGGAGAACCTCGCGGAGCATCAGCGCCGGCTGGGACCGCTCCCGCCGCCGCAGGACACGTTGATCGATGCGATCGAGCGAAGCGACCTTCGCGGCAAGGGCGGCGCCGCGTTCCCGGTAGCCACCAAGTGGCGCGCCGTCGCGTCGCAACGCGCGGGCACGCCGGTTGTGGTCGCCAATGGCGGCGAAGGAGAGCCCCTCAGCCGTAAGGATCGAATGCTGATGGAGCAACGTCCTCACCTCGTGATTGACGGCGCACTCCTTGCCGCAGACACGGTCGGTGCGGACGATGTCGTGCTCTACGTGGGCGCCGATCACACCGGCGCCATCCAGGCAATGCACCGGGCAACCACCGAGCGTCCGCCGTCGCAGCGGGCACGCCTGCGTCTGATCAGCGTGCCCGTGCGCTATGTCTCCGGTGAGGAGACAGCCGCGGTGCACTTCATCAACGCCGGCGTCGCGCTGCCAACGTCGATTCCACCCCGTCCTTACGAACGCGGTGTCGACGGCCGTCCGACGCTCGTGCAGAACGTCGAGACACTCGCCCATGTGGCGCTGATCGCGCGGTTCGGCGACGAGTGGTTTCGCTCGCTGGGTCAGGGCAGGGCGTCAGGAACGACACTCGTGACCGTCGGCGGTGCAGTGCCGCAGACAGTGCTCATCGAAGTGCCGCAGGGACTGCCGCTGGCCGAAGCCGTCAACGCCGCCGGCGGCATCACCTCGGACAGCGATGCCGTCCTCCTCGGTGGATATTTCGGAGGCTGGGTCGAATCCAGCGCGGCCTGGGCGCTGCCGCTCGATCCCGGGCCGCTTCGCGCGCTTGGCCATTCGCTCGGGTGCGGAGTCATCGCTGTCCTTCCGTCTGGACGGTGCGGTGTCGTCGAGACCGCTCGCATCCTCGCGTATCTCGCCCACGAGAGCGCTCGTCAGTGCGGTCCCTGCACGTTCGGACTGCGCGCAATCGCGGCTGCCGCGGGTCGCGTATCCGGCCTTGTTGCAACCCCGGGCGACCTCGAGCGCATTCAACGCTGGGCAGGTGTGCTCGCCGGACGTGGCGCGTGCCGCCATCCCGACGGCGCGGCAGCGCTGCTCGCCTCTGCGATGCGAGTCTTCGGCGCCGAGTTTCTGCTCCACGACAGTGAACATCGATGCAGCATCGCGAGTGCTGCGGCGGCGGCATCATGAGTGAGCACGCGATGCTCGGCATCGACCGCATCAAGTGCGATGGTCACGGTGTGTGCGCGGACCTGGTTCCCGAGCTCATCGAGCTCGACGACTGGGGGTACCCGATCATCCGTGCAGGGCAGATCCCACAATCGGTCCTGCCGCACGCAAAGCGCGCAGTCGCCGGCTGCCCGGCGCTCGCGCTGCGTCTCCAGACGATTGCCGCGCGTCGCTGACGCGCGCCCGTCAGCCGTGCTGCAGGAAGAGGTCGAACTCCATGGTCGCCGTGCTGTCGACGCTCACGAATCCGCCGACATTTGGCGCCTGCATGTTGAACTCACCCCACGGGAAGGTGATCGAACCGACCACCTCGATCTGCGCACCGGTAAGGCGCGCCTGTACGGGAATCGTGACCGTCTTCGTCGTCCCGTGGATGGTCAGCGCTCCTTGCAACGACACGTGAATCTCCGCCCCTGACGTCGCATTCGCGGGCAGCGTTACCGGGGACGTGAGCACGAACGTCGCATGTGGAAACTGCGCGCTCTCGAGGCCGAGGGTCTGGATGTGGTTGTCGCGCATCGACTGATCGCTGGTCAGTGATTCGACGTTGACATCGAACGACGCTGCGGTGACCGTCAGCGTGGTGCCAGACGCGGCGATGGTCGCGTTCCCCGTGATCTGCGAGGTGCGCCCGACAGCATCACTGGGCGCGGACAGAAACGCGAGTTGCTCGCGAACGCGATACCCGGCCACGGATTTGGCTCCGACGGTCCATGTGCCCGGGATCTCAGAGGCGGTGAGCGCAGGGGATTGCGCCGTTGCCGCGGGGGAGGTCAGCGCCAGCGGCGCCGGCGCCGAGTGGCTGAAGAGCACGAAGTAGATGAACAGCACGCCGGCCGCGCCCACTGCAACCACCGCCACCACGGCGCTGAGCAACCAGCCGCGCACGCTCCGCGGACGGGGAAAGGATCGGCGTTTGGAATTGGGCATCAGGTCTCCTGCTCTCCGGACTCTAGAGGTGTCTGCTCAGAGACCGGCCTGAGAAACCTGAGAGTCTGCTCAGAGATCACCGTGTCTTCACAGCCACTTCCAAGCTTCTTCGCGGCCTGTGTCAAGGAGGCGGCGCCACGCTTGGTCTCATGAACGACACGCGCACGGCTCCGGCTCCGTTCCTGGACATCGTGCTTCCTGTGTACAACGAGGAGCGAATCCTGGATCACAGCGTACGCACGCTGCACGCGTATGTGAAAGCGCACGTCCCGTTCTCGACACGGATCACCATCGTCGACAACGCGAGCCGCGACGCGACACGCATGATCGGCGCCGAGCTCGCTGCGGCACTCGATGGCGTGCGTTACGTGCATCTTTCCGAGAAGGGACGCGGGCGGGCGCTCCGGGCCGCATGGATGGCGAGCGATGCGCGCGTCCTCGCATACATGGACGTGGATCTTTCGACACGCCTCGACTCGCTGACCGCGCTGATCGTGCCGATCATTGCCGGCGGCAGCGACATCAGCATCGGCAGCCGGCTCGCACCCGGCGCTCTGGTCACGAGAAGTCTGCGTCGGGAGGTCATATCGCGCGGCTACAACCTCCTGTTGCGTGCTGTGCTGCGCACACGCTTTCGCGACGCGCAGTGTGGATTCAAGGCAATACGCGCCGAGGTTGCGCGCGGGATCCTCCCGAATGTTCGTGACGAGGGATGGTTCTTCGACACCGAGCTGCTCGTGACCGCGCAACGCGCAGGTCTTCGCATCTACGAGGTACCCGTCGAATGGATCGAGGACACCGACTCGCGCGTGAGCATCCTGCGTACGGTGGTCACCGATCTCCGCGGTGTGCTCCGGATGCTCCGAACAGCGCCGATCACGAACGCAACCCTGCAGATACATGCGCCACTGCGGGAGATTCAGTGATGGCCGCGCCGAAGCGCCGTCTCACGCCGGCCGAACGAGACCGCGGGCTCCGCCTGCGCGGAAGGCTCACCACCGGGTTCGGCGTGCTCGGCACCACCGCTGTCGCACTGCTCGCCGTCGTCGCCGCGCACACCCACGCGGGATCCTCGACGTCCGCCGGCACTGTCACGACATCGTCTGTCGCCTCGTCCGGCGCGACGGCAACCACGACCACCACCCCGTCCACGTCCACGTCGACGTCGACGGGATCGTCGTCGCTGTCCACAGGGTCCGCGAGCTCCGGCAGCTCATCCTCAGCGAGTACCGTCAGCGGCGGCTCATGACCCTTGCTGCGTCTCGAGGCTCTGCGCTCGGCACGTCGATGCACGTCGTCGTCACCGACCCGATAGCGCTCGACACGGCAACAGCGGCAGTCGCGGAGGTGGTTGCCGCAATCGACGTCGCATGCAGCCGTTTTCGTGATGACAGCGAACTGAGCCGGCTCCAGGCAGGCGACGGGCGCCGAGAGGGAATCGTGTCACCGCTCCTGGCACTGGCACTCGCCACTGCGTTACGCGCTGCCGAGCTGACCGGCGGCGCGGTGGACCCGACAGTCGGTGAGGCCGTTCGCAACGCCGGCTACGACGTCGACTTCGAATCCGTGGCCGCGGACGGTGCCCCGCTCAGGCTCGCCGTGGTCCCCGTCCCTGGATGGCGGCGGATCCGCCTCTATCCGGCCACACGACGCGTCGAGATCGATGCCGGCGTCGAGGTGGACCTCGGCGCAACCGCCAAAGCACTCGCCGCCGACCTCGCCGCCGCCGCCGCGCGCGAAGCAATCGGAAGTGGCGGCGTGCTCGTCAACCTCGGGGGAGACGTCTCGGTCGCGGGCGATGCGCCCGAGGAGGGATGGCACGTGCAGATCGCAGAGGACAGTCGCGCCGCCATCACACCGGACGGCGAGACGATTGCCATCCGCGAAGGCGGTGTCGCCACCTCGAGCACAACGGTCCGGCGCTGGCGACGCGGGGGCGTCGAGTTCCACCACATCATCGACCCGGCCACGGGGCTCCCTGCCGCCGGTCCGTGGCGGACCGTCACTGTCGTCGCCGGCACCTGTGTCGACGCAAACATCGCTGCCACCGCCGCGATCGTTCGAGGCGCTACCGCTGCAGCATGGCTGGAGGCATCAGGACTTCCGGCGCGCCTCGTCGACCGGAGCGGCGCGATGACCCGTGTTGGCGGCTGGCCGCTCCCCCGCGCTCAGACGTCCTGAGCGATCAGCGCCTGCACTTCGCGCTGATACCGGCGCGTGTCGTCGTAGATGCCGTGGCTCGCCACGCTCGCATCGCCCTGGTAGTACCCGGCGAGCGAGGCGGCGATGTCGTCCTGGTGCTTCGTCATCAGGTGGCGCAGCAGCATCGAACCGGCCGTGACGTTGTCCTTGGCCCGCCAGATATCGAGATGTCCGCCGGCCAGGTGGCGCGAGACCCACTCGCCCGTGAAGGGCTCAAGCTGCATCACGCCGACAGCGCCGGTGGGTGACACCCGTTCCTGGTTCCACTGCGATTCGGCCCATGCCACGCCGCGGACGAGACGGACATCGACGCCGACGTCGGCTGCGACGAAGCTCACGAGCGCGTTCATTCGGGTGAGACGGCCCGGCACGACGAGCTCGTCGCCCTCCGCGATCGGGGCGTTGACCCCGATGCCGTTGGTACGCGCGAGGGCTGTCGGGTCGACACCGAACCGGCGAGCGGTCTCGAAGACGCCCTCGCCCTTGCCGACGCGATACGTCTCGGCGTCGTGCGAGCCGCGCGCGTACTCGGGCAGCGTCAGTGAGGCATCGGGGATCTGGAGCATCTGCCCCACCCGGATGAGCTCTGGCGCGGCCATGCGGTTGGCGTCAAGGAGGGCCGCAACCGTCGTCCCATGACGGACGGCGATGTCCGATGCGGTGTCGCCGGGGCGCACCACATACGTACTCGCGAAAACGACGGATGGGATGGTGGCCACGGCGGTGGCGCCGAGCGCGGCAGCGGCAAGAACAGACCTTGTCGGCATGGGTTCCTCGTGTTGTGGGACGTGGAGTGAGATGAAGGGAACCGTGTCGCCCGCTGGCAACCAATGGAGAGTAGGCACAGTAGATCGCGTGCGTCAAGCGTTGCCGGTCGCCGTAACGGTTTCGTCACAGCCGAGTCCCCTCCGTGTGAAGCGTCGTCGAGTCGACCCGAGTGCTACGCTGCGAAGCAAAGCCATGCGACTCCCGAGCCTGCCCCGCACCTCGCTGCCGACCACGTTCCTGGCCGCTTCCTGCGGCGCGGGTCTCGGCATCGTCACGTTCATCCTCAGCGCCTGGTTGCACGCGGTCGGCGCCACCGGAGCGGCTGCGCTGCTCGCGGAATCGGCGCTGCTCATCGCTCTTGCATGCGTCGCGGCTTTCGCGCTTTTTGACGGGAACACCCGCTTGCGCGGCGCGCGAGTGCCGATCAATCGAGCACTTCCTCCGGCCTGGTGGCCCCGCGACCCCGATTCCGTGTCGCTGCTCGCCGCGTGCGTCGGCGGGCCGCTCGTGATCGGCGCGGGCGCGGCAGTGCTGCTGTTCCGCTGACCTTTTCGCGCTGAGCTCCCGCCGGGTTCACCCGGTCAGGCGCGCGATCGCCCAGCGAGCGGCTTCGCGAACGACGTCATCCGGATCGGACTGCTCGCTTCTCCGCAATGCGGGAAGCGCCGCACGATCCCCGGCGTTGCCGAGCGCGATCGCGCAGTTGCGAGCCAGGCCGGCGCGTCCCGTGCGCGCGACTGCTGTGCCACCAAACCGTCGTGTGAATTCCGCATCGGTGAGCGCGAGACACTCCACCAGGTCCGGATACGGCACCGGTCCGAGGGACGTGCTCGCGCCGCCTGCATCCATTGCCGCCGGGGCAAGGCGGTGGTTGATCGGGCACGCCTCCTGGCAGAGATCGCAGCCGAAAGCCCACGTCCCAATCAAGGGGCGGAGATCGTCGGCGATGGCGCCGCGATGTTCGATGGTCAGGTACGAGATGCAGCGCCGCGCATCGATGACTCCCGGCGCGACGATCGCCCCCGTCGGGCACGACGGCAGGCACGCAGTGCAACTGCCGCACCCGCGCCGGGACGGGGCGTCCTCCTCGAACGGGATCGACATCGCAATCGACGCGAGCAGCACGTACGAGCCGGCTTCGAGCGTGATCACCGACGCGTGCTTGCCCGCGAATCCGATGCCGGCCCGCTCCGCGATGGCGCGGTCGAGGGCCCATCCGTGATCGACGAAGCGCTTCGCGCGCACATCCTCGACGGAGCCGCGCAGCCAGCTCACGAGACGGTCGCAGCGTTCGGCCAAGAGCTCGTGATAGTCGACGGTGCGTCCGTCCGCGTCCGTGCACGCGTACGCGGAGAAGCGGCCGCGGATGACCCCGTCGTCGCGCTCAACCGGTGCCGGCGCGGGTCGGTAGGGCCAGGCGAGCGCGACGATCGACCGAGCCCAGGGGTATCGCGCGCCGATGTCCGCTGAAGCGACAACGCGTTCACGCGTGTACCAGGGCATCCCGTCCATGCGACCGGCGTCGATCGCGGCGAGTGCGTTCGTTCGCGCCTCGGTGAAGGGGCGCACCGACGTCACGCCGCACGCCGCAAACCCGAGGCGACGCGCCTCTCGACCCAGTTCCGCCTTGAGCTGCGGCATGTCCATCTCTCGCGGGGCCTCCTGAGCGGATGGTCGCACGGGCCACACACCGTAGGATCGGTTCATGAATTCGCTCGCAGGAGGGGCTCGACTGCCGCGCCTGCTCTGCATCATGGGGTCGGGAGAGACCACGCCGACGATGGTCTCGGTGCATGCCGACCTGCTCTCACGGCTCGGGCCGCGCCCGGTGCCCGCAGTGCTCCTCGACACCCCGTTCGGGTTTCAGGAGAACGCCGCGGACATCAGCGAACGCACCGTCGCGTACTTTCGTGATCGAGTCGGCTTTCCGATCAGCGTCGCCTCATTCCGCGGTCGCGAATGGTCGACCGACCTCGAGTACGAGACCATGCTGGCGCGGGTCGCCGAGGCGCGCTACGTCTTCGCCGGGCCGGGGAGTCCGAGCTACGCGCTCCGCCAGTGGACCGGGACTGCGGTTCCGGACCTCCTGGCGGCAAAGCTCCGTGACGGCGGGTGCGTGACCCTCGCGAGCGCGGCCGCCGTTGGCCTCGGCGTGTGCTCCGTGCCGGTGTACGAGGTCTACAAGGTTGGTGAGGAGCCGCGCTGGCTCGAAGGGCTCGACCTCCTGAGCATCACCGGCCTGCGCGCCGCTGTCGTTCCCCACTACAACAACGCCGAAGGCGGCACGCACGACACCCGGTACTGCTACATGGGCGAGCGACGTCTGCGGATCCTCGAGGATCTCCTCCCCGATGGCGTCGACATTCTCGGTGTCGACGAGCACACCGCCGCCATTTTCGATATCGACGCGGGGACGGTCTCTGTGCGGGGCCGCGGCGGTGTGACCTGGCGCCGTCACGGGGTCTCGCAACGATTCGAGAACGGCACTACGATTCCCGTTGAAGAACTCGCGCGCGGGACCCGCGACGCGGCTGATGCCGCTGTCGAGATCACCGGCTCCGTCGCTGCGTCCGTGTCGGAATCCGAGCTTCCCGCTGCGGGCGTTTCCCCGTTTCTCGAGGAGGTCACGCGGCAGTCAGACGCCGCGGACTCGGCGCTCGCGTCGCGCGACGTCGACGGAGCTGTCGGCGCGGTACTTGCGATTGACTCGCACATCCACGAATGGGCGGCGGACACGCTGGACTCGGATGAGCAGGATCGCGCCCGCGAGACGTTGCGGCGCTACGTGGTTCGCCTCGGCGACCTGGCGCGCAGCGGTGCCGCCGATCCGCGCGACCTCGTCGGCCCGGTGGTGGATCGGATTCTCGACCTGCGTGTGCAGATGCGCAGCGCAGGTGAGTACGCACTGGCGGACAAGCTGCGCGATGCACTCGTGGATGCCGGTGTCGAAATCCACGACACGCCTGCGGGCTCCACCTGGGATTTCGCCGCAGCGTCGGTGGACTGACCGGCCGTCCGGATCAGGCGGTCGCCTCACCCTGCGATTTCGGGTCGAGCGTCATCTCCCGAGGGCGTCCGAGCCAGTATCCCTGGCCCGCAGTCACGCCGAGCGCCGCGAGACGATCCGCTGTCGCCTCGTCCTCGATGCCTTCGGCGATGACCGTCGATCCCGAGCTGCGCGCGTACGCAACAGTTGCCTCGATGACGGCGCGGGCGCCACGTTCGACGCAACTCTGCGTGATGCTCTTCGCGATCTTCAAATACTCCGGCACTGCGCCGGCAAGCAATTCCAGTGTCGAATGTCCCTCGCCGATGTCGTCGAGCGCGAACTGGAAGCCGTGCTCTCGATAGCTCGCGAGGACGAGGCGAAGCCGCCCCTGATCGGCGATCGACTCGCGCTCGGTGATCTCGAGCACGATCGTCTCCGGGTCGCGCTCCGCCCAGCGTGCGAGCAGCAGCATGTGGTCGACAGGGTGCAGGGGATCGAGGAGCATCGCCGCCGAGACATTGAGAAAGAGGGGATCCGGCTCCGGCAGCGCGGATGCGGCCGCCATAGCGATGCGCCGGCAGATCCAGTCGATCTCCTTGGTGACGCCACGACGGTGCGCAAGGGCGAAGACATCCTCGACGCCGTCGGCCGGATCTCTCAGGCCGGGCAGGCGGGCCAGTGCCTCCCATCCGATTGCGCGGTGGTCGCTCAGCAGCATGATCGGCTGGAACACGGTCTGAATGACGCGCCGCTTGCTGAGAATCGCGTCCAGCATCGCGCCTGCGTCGCCGCCCCCCTGGATGAGGCTCGGGGCCGAACGATCGCCTGCCACGACGACGCGATCACGCCCGTCCTTCTTTGCCTTCGAGAGCGCTTCGTCCGCGGCGAGCCACAGCGCGTGCACACCGCCAGCGCCGGCTGACACGCCGGCGCTGATGCGAGCCTTGCCGTGCGGGAGCGCGACGCCGTGCAGGGACACGCGCATGCGCTCGGCGATCGCGACCGCCTCGGCCTCAGTTGTTGCATCCATGATCGACACAAACTCGTCGCCGCCGATGCGGAGCAGCTGATCGCCGGCACGGAGCTGCGCACGCAGCGTGCGGGCCACCTCGATGAGCAGCATGTCGCCGGCCTCGTGCCCGAACTCGTCGTTGATCGGCTTGAGGTGATCGACATCGATGGCGATCACCGCTGTCGCGCCGGTCAGCTCGCCGAGACGCTCCTCGAAGGCCCGGCGGTTGCCGACCTTCGTCAGCGGGTCGGTGGTGGCGTGGAGTGCCTTCTCCTCGAAGAGCCCCGCCCGCGCCACCGCCACCGCAGCCTCATCGGCGATCGCCTGGACGACCGTGAGGTCGTCGACGTTCCAACCACCGCGGCTCGCGTGAGAGATGAGCACGAGCACGCCGATGACCCGCCCGCCGTCGGCTCGCAAGGGGGCGGCGAGGACGCTTCGCGAGCGCTTCCCACTGCCGAGATTCTCGAGCTCGATGATGCGGGACTCCGGCATCGACGCATAGGCGTGCCGGATCTCGCGTGGAGTCCGGAGCAGGCAGGGCTCGCCCGTCGAGTACACGCGGCCGATGACGCCGTCACCAGGTGCCATCATCGTCGCCGGGTCGGGCGCAGGCGCGACGCCATCGGGCCCGAGGATCATCGGGAGCGTGGTCAGACCGCCGGCAGAGGTGTCGAAAAGGAGGATTCGACCCCAGGTCGCCTCCGGGTAGGTCTCGTGACACCCGGTGAGCACCGCTGCGGAGACCCCGCGTGAGTCGGTGGTCAGCCCGAGTCGCCGAGCCACGTCGGCGACGGCTCGAAGCCGGCGCGTCTGCGACTCATAGCGACGATCCGTCAGTGACCAGTTCGCGTACGCGAGCACGACCAGCCCGACCACGAGGGCACCGACCTGGACCAGTTCTTTCGAGCCGTAGGTCGCGAACAAGCCGCCCCACCACCAGACCGCCGTCATGCCCGCGCCGGCCGCCAGCAGGATGGTGATGAGCGCCGGTGGGCGTCCGGCCGGGTCGACGGTGAGCAGCACCGCGACGAACCCGAGGACGATCAGGGGTACCGGATGGCTCAGCCGCGAGGCGGAGAGCCCGAGGATCAGGGTGCACAACCCGACGCTCGTCAACCCCTGCACCAGGGTGACGACCGCGAGGCTGACGCGAGACGCCCGGCGCAACCGGATCGTGATCTCGAGCATCACGGCCGCGACGACCACGAACTCGATCTCGACGAACATGAAGCGCGGGGGAAGCGAGGAATCGACCAGTTGCCAGCTGGTGATACCGAGCAGCACCCCCGTCGCGAATATCGGCAGCCAGCGCCGCGCGGCGCTCTCGTTGTGCATGAACCCTCTCGATCGAAGAGCGTAGTTGGCCTGGCGCCGCCAGAGGGGGACGTGACAGGGTTGTGTCCGGTTCCTCAGAGGTCAGGGGTTTTGCACGGACAACGACCCGTTCAGCGCCTGGCCGATCACCTGCTTGCCGTTCTTCGGTGAGAGGACCAGCAGGACTGTGCCGGCCGAACCCGCGTCGAAGAACAGCTGCACCGGCGCGCTCGACTGGCTCGTCAATTCCCCGCCGCAGACGGTCCATGAGCCGTTGCCACCGGTGAACGGCTCCTTGTCGATGTTCTGAAAGATGGCATCAACCGGGGTCAGCGGCCCCGAAACGAGCGCGCCGACGCACAGCTGGCCGATGACCGGGTCGCCGACGTTGTCGAGCGACACATCGATCTCGAGGCGCTTGCCGGCGGTTGCCGTGGCCGGAAGCGCTCCGCTGATGTCCGCCATCGCGGGTCCGGCCGTCGCGAAGAGCGGCGTGACGACACCGAGAAAGAGACCCAGGAGGACTGCGCCGACGATGACCAGGAACACGATCCGGGGGTTGTTCTGGAACCAGCGCTTGATGGCTGCGAACACGCGGGTCAGATCGTCGCCGGCGGTTGGTATTCGCCGAACACGGACCGGAGCGCCCCGCACATTTCGCCCAGCGTCGCCTCGATGCGGACCGCGTCGAGGATCCGCGGCATGATCGGCTGATCGGATGTCGCAGCTTGCCGGATCCGCTCCAGTGCCGCGTCGACGGCGCCGCTGTCGCGCCGCGTGCGGTGACCGGCGAGTCGCGCTGCCTGCTCCGCCATCACGCGGTCGTCGGGCCGGAACAACAGCGGTGCACCGCCCTCCTCCGTCTCGGTGTGACGGTTCACCCCGACGATCACCTTGTCGCCAACCGCAATCGCGCGCTCGGTTCGGTACGCCTCGTCCTGAATGTGCTGCTGCATCCATCCCGTCTCGATGCACGCAACCGCGCCACCGAGACTGTCCACCTCGTCGAGCAACGCGCCGGCCTGGCGCTCGAGCTCGTCGGTGAGCCATTCCACGTAATACGACCCTCCGAGTGGGTCGACGGTGTTCGTGACACCCGTTTCCTCGGCGATGATCTGCTGCGTGCGTACCGCGATGCGCTGCGCCTTTTCGGTGGGAATGGACAGCGCCTCGTCGTAGCACGAGAGCGCGAGCGATTGCACGCCGCCGAGGACCGCGGCGAGTGCCTCGACTGCGGCGCGAACGATGTTGTTCTCGGGTTGTTGCGCGGTGAGCGTCGACCCTCCGGTCTGCGTATGCGTGCGCAACATCAGTGAGCGAGGATCGCGCGCGCCAAAACGCTCGGCCATGATGCGCGACCACATACGGCGCAACGCGCGGTACTTCGCGATCTCCTCGAAGAAATCGATGTGTGTGTTGAAGATCCACGACAGCTTGGGGCCGAAGTCATCGACGCCCACACCGCACTCAATTGACGCCTGCACGTATGCGCATGCGTTGGCCAGCGCGAACGCCATCTCCTGTGCCGCGGTGCTGCCCGCTTCGCGGATGTGATATCCGGACAGCGATATCGGATTGAATTGCGGCGTGTGCACCGTGCACCATGCGATGAGATCCGCCGCGAGGCGCAACGACGGACGCGGTGGATAGATGAACGTTCCCCGAGCGATGTACTCCTTGAGCACGTCGTTCTGCACGGTTCCCATGATCGACGCGGCATCCTGACCCTGGCGCTCCGCTGCGACCACATACATGGCGACGAGCACGGGCGCCGGCGCGTTGATCGTCATCGACGTGCTCACCGCATTGAGCGGAATGCTCTCGAACAGATCCTCCATGTCACGCACGGAATCGATGGCGACCCCGACCTGACCCACCTCACCGGCACTCCGCGGATCGTCACTGTCGAGCCCCATCTGCGTGGGCAGATCGAACGCCACCGACAGCCCCGCCTGACCCTGAGCGAGCAGGTAGCGGAAGCGCGCATTGGCGTCGGCGGCGGTCCCGTATCCCGCGTATTGCCGGATGCTCCAGAGGCGGCCCCGGTACATCGTCGGCTGGATGCCGCGCGTGAACGGCGCCACCCCGGGAAATCCCTCGTCGCGAAGCGCGTCGTGATTGTTGAGGTCGGCCTGCGTGTAGAGCGGGGCGACCGGGATGCCACTTCCGGTCTCGAACGGATCCTTGCGCTCACCGCGCGCTCGGGCCGGTTCGAGACGCTCATCCTGCCACTCGACGAGTGCCTGGACGAAGTCCGGTTCTCCTTCCTCCACCGTCACGGACGACTGCGCATCCTGCTCGGTGGCCATGACCGCAGCATAACTTTGTGTCACGAGCGCGCGAACTCGCGATCGATCTCGAAAACGTGTGCAACACTCCCCCGCGATGGCCCTCCCCGTGAATACGTTGCTGGTCGAGGACTCGGCCGCGGGTCTCGCCGCGGACGGGTGGCGATATACGCAACGACAGCTGTACTACGCCACGTGCGCCCGGGCGGAGGTCACTCCGTCAAACACTGCCGCCAACGGCGAGATCGGCCTCGGCGTGCTGATGATCCTCATCGGACTGATCCTGATCGGCATCAAGGTGCTGTTCGCGTTGTTCGTGACCCTGGGCCTTGCGCTGATCCTTGCAGGGGTCCTTGGCAGGATCCGGCGTCCGAGGTTGACGGGACGGGTGCTCGCACTGTCCTTCGACGAGTTTCGATCTCGCTTCGGAACCATCAACGTCGACGGTTTGATCCCGCCGGACGCCGAGCCTGTCAAGACCAATCCCGCGCCTGTCGCCGGCGCCTCGCCGCTGATCATCGTCACGGACACGCGCGACACGGCGGCGATGATCGTGGCCAATGCGGAACGCGCAGAGCTTTCCGGCGTGCGCGTCGTCGTGGCGAGTGACGGCCCGCTGCCGGCGGCCGGTACGCGAGCTGTCCTGATCCATGACGCATCGCCGCGGGGATGCGCGCTCGTGCTGGACCTCCGCGAGTCGGGCATCGAAGTCTTCGACGGCGGGCTCCGTCCTCGCGACGTCGACGGACCGGCACATCAGGTCATCGAGGGTGCGCCGGCGCGCCTGCCCCGTGACCTGAGCCCCATTCTTGAGCCGAATGAGGTCGACTGGCTTCTCAGCGGCCGGCGTGTCGAGATGGCAACGCTGTCTCCAGAGGTCGCGATGGATCGGGTTCGCGCCGCGACGTTGAGCCAGGCGGATCCGCTTCCCGGCGATGCCCCGCTGCCAGCTCACTGAGGAGATCGGGGGACAGGTCCGCGCTCGACGCGGCTGCGACTTTGCACGGAGTGAGTGCTCGCAGCGTGGCGGTCCGGCGCCCACCCTCGAGCACCGCTCGTTCACCGAGGACGGCTCCGGGCCCAACCTGTGCCACCGCCTTGCCATTGACCTCGACTGCGAGCACGCCATCGAGGAGCAGATACATGTCGGTTCCCAGTGCTCCTTGCTCCACAAGCGTCGCGTCCTTCTTGATGGTGTCGATTCGCGGCTTGGCACCGCCACGCATGATCCGCATCGACAGGTCGCGCTCGAGCGCCGTCTCGACCTCGGTCACGAGCGCCGGTGAGTCCTCGTCGCCCCAGGGAGTGCGCTTGCCGAACGCGTGCTGGTACCAGAGCGCGAAGTCGACGAGACCGGACTTCAGGCACAGGTTCTGGTCGTGGTCGTAGATCCAGTGGCGGGGGAAAGGGCTCGCTCCCGACACGTCGCACGCCGATGTGCCGTCCGCGAACATGGTGAGCGTCAGTGTCGTCCACGCCAGGGGGGCGGCTACCTGGATAAACGGCGGCCGGTTGACCTTCCGCGGTGCCGGAACCCCCGTGCGACCGCCGGCAGTCTGCGTGAAACGGACCCACCCGTCGCCCACTTCCGGAGCCGGGCGCCGGTCGGGAAACGCAACGGCAGCGAAGGTCATGCCGCGGCTGCCGAGCCGGAGCGTCGTGGCACCGATGTATCCGCCGCCATCCTGACCGTGACCGGTGATGCGACCGCCGTCCACCTCTATCCAGGCAGTGAGCTGGTTGCAGAAGCGGAAACGATCCGCCTCGCGCAGCGCCTCGAGTGAGTCGATGTGGTCGGGGGGCGGGTCGTCGTAGTGAGCCAGCCCCATCTCGAAGGGCACCTTGGTCACTCCCTGAACCGCTTCCGAGGGAATCCACGAGATTGACGTGACCGATGACTGAATCCGCATGTCTGAACCTCCGTACGCCTCGATCGTCGCGGGACGCGCAGCGGCGGTCGAGGGTGCACGGACCACGATTGCGGGACAACGTGATCGTCCGCGAGGGTGTGCGAGCGTTGCTCTCGATCGCCGGGGATGTCGAGGTTGTCGGCGTCGCAGGGGACTACGACGAGTTGCTCGCTGGAGCGGCAGAGCACGTTCCCCAGGTCGTGGTCACCGACATTCGCATGCCACCGGATTTCACGGATGAAGGCATTCGTGCCGCGCGCATGGTTCGCAAGCGCAATCCGGGAACGGGGGTCGTGATCCTGTCGCAATACGACGAGCCCGAGTACGCCATTTCGCTGCTCAGCGAGGGCGCCGCCGGCTACGCGTACCTGCTCAAGGACCGTGTGGGTGACGGCGACCAGCTCGCTCGGGCGGTGCGCGAGGTGAGCACCGGTGGCTCGATGATCGACCCGCGCATCGTCGACGCGCTCACCAAGCCGGTCAGCGATGCCGGCGGGCTCACCGATATCGAGGAGCGGCTGTTGCGAATGGTCGCGGAGGGAAAGCCCATCAAGGCAATCGCCGCGTCGTTGCGCTCTACTCCCGCGTCTGTCGCCGATGATGTCGAGCAGTTGTTTCTCAAGCTCGCGCAGCAGGCGAGCGCTGGAACGCAGGGGGCACTGGAGCGACTGCGCATGCTCCACAAGGTGATCGTCGACCGCGAGGAGCAGGGCGAGAGCTTGAGCCGCATGTTGCCGGGTGGTGTTGCGCAGCAGATGCGCGAGCACGGCGTCGAGGCTGGGAAGACCGAGCGACTCACGGTGACGGTGCTCATGTCCGATATCCGGTCGTACTCGACGATTGCGGAGGGTTCGGACCCGTCAGTGCTCGCCGGCCAGCTCAACGAGCACCGATCGGCGATGAACCGTGCGGTGATCGCTGAGGGTGGCACGGTGATGCAGTTCGTCGGCGATGCGGTGATGGCGGTGTTCGGCGCGCCGCTGCCGCAGGCCGATCATGCGCAACGGGCGTTTGCAGCCGCGATCGCGATGCACGCCGCGCAGTGCGAGGTGAACGAGCGCTGGATGGAGCGTGATCTGCCGCCATTTCTGCTCGGCATCGGCTTGTCGACTGGTGACGTGGCGGCGGCGCTGCTCGGATCTGAAGAGCGCCTCGAGTACTCGGTCGTCGGTGATTCCGTGAATCTCGCACAACGCCTGCAGCAATGGGGTGAGGGCGGCCAGACTGTGCTCAGCGAACCGACCTACGACGAGCTCGTGGAGAAACCCGAAGCCGAAAGGCTCGAGCCGGCGCTGGTCAAAGGAAGGCACGCGCCGGTCGGCGCGTATCGCGTGGGGTAGGGGTGTGTTGAACCAGTCAGAGGACGGCCGTGCGTTTGTGGACGCGGCGTCGACCGCGCCCGCGCACGGACGGTTTGCTCGCCCGGCCAGCGCCTGGGCGCTATTGCTCATCACTCTGGCCGTTTTCATGGCCTTCGGAGTTGTGCTCTACTCGCCGATCACACCGCACTCGATATTCATCGAGCCTGCGGTAGGCAGTAGCAGTCTCTTCGTGTTTCCCTTCGCCTCCTTTGCCGTCGTCGGAGGTCTTATCGCGATACGAAAGCCGCAAACTCCAATCGGCTGGCTGTGTCTGTTCGGCTCATTGACGCTGGGTCTCGGCGCGCTCACATCTCTCGTTGGGACCGTGTTGACGGTATCGAACCCGGGGATTGGTGGCTGGGTGTTGCTGGCGTCATTCCTGTGGAGCGGACCGGCAGCAGCCTCGCTGAGCGTGATGGTGTTTGCGTTCCTGCTGTTTCCCGATGGTCATCTCCCGTCGCCGCGCTGGCGATGGGTGGCTCGCGCGCTGGTTATTGTCACCGCGATTTCGGCGGTGCTGCTTCTCATCAATCCGGATCAGGGACTTGGCATCGACAGCAATGGCGAAAGTATTCTCGCGATAGGTGGCGCGCGCGGACTTGTTGCTGCACTGAATACGCCGGTCAGTGTGGCGGGAACCGTCCTCGGTTTAGCCGCGGTGCTGTCGCTGTTCCTCCGGATGCGCGGCGCCACAAGCGAGCGCCGTCATCAGATCAAGTGGGTCGCGGCAGCGGCGGCCCTGACCATCGGGATACTCGTCCTCGTGCTCCTGCTACCACTGCCTCCGTCCCTCGGGTGGCAGGCGCTCGCCATCATCGCTGTGCTGTATGTGATCGCAGGAGTGGCAGTCCCAACAGCCATCGCGATCGCCGTGCTCAAGTATCGCCTCTACGACATCGACGTGATCATCAATCGCGCGGTCGTGTATGGGTCGCTGGCCGTGTTTATCACCGCGGTCTACGTGGGCATTGCGGTCGGGATCGGTACGCTGGTGGGGAGCGGCGGCAAGCCCAATCTGGCACTCTCAATCCTGGCAACGGCCATTGTCGCGATCGGCTTTCAGCCCGTGCGCGAGCGCGTCCAGAAGATTGCCAACCGGCTCGTGTACGGCAAACGCGCCACACCGTATGAGGTGCTCAGCGAATTTTCCGGCCGGGTTGCCGAGACGTACGCCGCTGACGCTGTGCTGCCGCGCATGGCGCAGGTGCTTCAGGAGGGAACCGGCGCGGAGTCGGCGACCGTGTGGTTGCGTGGGATGGCCGAACTGCGCCCCGCCGCGACATACCCGGACAGTGCCGCTGCACAGCAGCCCCTCCCGATGAACAATGGATCCCTGCCGGCGATTTCCGAGGCGACACAGCTTGTCGAGGTGCGCCATCAGGGGGAACTGCTCGGGGCGTTTAGCGTCAACAAAAGGCGCGGCGAGACGCTGACTCCGATCGAGCAGAAGCTCGTGGACGACCTTGCGAACCAGGCTGGGCTTGTGCTCAAGAACGTCGGGCTGAGCGCCGATCTGCAGGCGCGGCTCGACGAACTGCGGGCGTCACGGCAGCGACTCGTACATGCGCAGGATCTCGAGCGCCGCCGCCTCGAGCGCAACCTCCATGACGGCGCACAGCAACATCTGGTTGCCTTGAAAGTCAAGCTCGGGCTAGCGGAGATGCTCCTGTCTCGCGACCCTGCGAAGGCCGCGGCGACGCTCGAGCAGCTCAAAGGAGATGCAGACGAGGCGCTCGAGACCCTGCGCGACCTCGCACGCGGAATCTATCCACCGTTGCTCGCCGACAGGGGTCTCGTCGTTGCGATGGAGTCACAGGCGCGCAAGGCGACATTGCCCGTGTCGGTGGAAGCCGTTGGAATCGAGCGCTATCCGCAGGACGTGGAAGCCACGGTGTATTTCTGCGTCCTCGAGGCGCTCCAGAACGTTCAGAAATACGCGGCTGCCACACACGTCGTGGTGCGTCTCGATGCTGACGCAGGCACGCTGTCATTCGACGTCACGGACGACGGCGCGGGGTTCAACACGAAGACCGCGAAGCGAGGCGCGGGGCTCACCAACATGCGCGACCGAATGGATGCGCTCGGCGGTGATGTCGAGGTCACTTCGCAACCCGGCGACGGGACGCGCGTCGCGGGAAGGCTGCCCGTGCCGACAGGCGCTACAGTGGCGATCTCGGCGTGACGAATCGCACCGCGATGCGACTTGCCTGGGGTATCGGGATCTTGTGCCTGATCTCCCTGCTCGCGAGCCTGGTGCTTCTCGTGCTGGACGCGAAAGCAATAGACTCGGTATTCACAGCACAACTCGCGTGGTTCCTCAATTGCGCGATCACTGGCGTGCTCGGCGTGCTCATCGCGACTCGCCGGCCGCAGAATCCGATCGGCTGGTTGCTCCTCGCGATCGCCTTCGGCAATGCCGTGTATCTCCCCGCCGATTTCGTGGCGATCTACGGACAACTCCGCGGCGTTGCGCCGACCGGTTGGGTGGAGTGGCCTGCCTGGGTTTTCAACTGGACAGGAGGCTTTGGCGCCTTCCTGCTCATGCTCCTCATATTCGTCTTTCCGGACGGCAGGCTTCCAGGTCCTCGCTGGCGCTGGGTCGCGTACCTCGCAGTGCTTGGTGGCGTCGTATCGACTGTGGCTTCGATGATTGAGGTTGCACCCACACAGCTCTCCCCACGCCTTCCCAACGTCCCGAACCCGATCAACGCCCCGTCACTCGCGTGGATCACCAACGGAAGCGGCCCTGTCTCATTGGTGGTGATCGCTGCATTGCTCGTGCTCGTGGTGGTTTCAGTGGTTGTCCGCAGGCGACGCGCCGTCGGGTACGAGCGAGTGCAACTCAGATGGTTCTCCTACGTCGCTCTGGCGACGATTGCCTTGGTGCTGCTGGGATTTGCGGTTGAGCCATTCAATAGCGACATTGGAGGTGGCATCGGCGGCACCGGATTCGACCTCGGAATAGGGATTGCCGTTCCGCTGACGATCGGACTTGCGGTGATGAAGTACGGCCTGTACGACATCGACGTCTTCATCAGCCGCACGCTCGTGTACGGCTCGCTGGCGGTGTTCATCACCGCGGTGTATGTCGGCATCGCCGTTGGGGTGGGGACGCTCGTCGGGAGTGGTGGCAAGCCGAATCTCATGCTCTCGATCCTGGCCACGGCGATTGTGGCGATCGGTTTTCAGCCGGTGCGCGAACGCTTTCAGAGGATTGCCAATCGTCTCGTGTACGGCAAACGCGCAACGCCTTATGAGGTGCTCAGCGAGTTCTCCGGCCGCGTTGCCGAGACCTACGCCGCGGACTCCGTCCTGTCACGCATGGCCCAGGTGCTCCAGGAGGGTACGGGTGCCGAGTCAGCGACGGTATGGCTGCGCGGGACGGCCGAGTTGCGGCCCGCGGCGACGTATCCGGATGGCACCGGTGGGCACCAATCGCTCTCCATGAGCAACGGATCCCTTCCAGCGGTCTCCGACGCGACAAGGCTGGTCGAGGTGCGCCATCAGGGTGAGCTGCTCGGTGCACTCAGTGTCAACAAGCGCCGCGGGGAGGCGCTCACGCCCATCGAGCAGAAGCTCGTTGACGACCTTGCGCACCAGGCTGGGCTCGTGCTCAAGAACGTCGGGTTGAGCGCTGATCTGCAGGCACGGCTCGACGAATTGCGGGCGTCACGGCAACGGCTCGTGCACGCGCAGGACATGGAGCGCCGCCGCCTCGAGCGCAACCTTCATGACGGCGCGCAGCAACATCTCGTCGCGCTGAAAGTCAAGCTGGGACTCGCGGAGATGCTGGTCAGCCGCGACCCTGCGAAGGCTGCGGTGACACTGGAACAACTGAAGTGCGATGCGGACGACGCGCTGGAGACCCTTCGCGACCTCGCGCGTGGAATCTATCCACCGTTGCTCGCGGACAAGGGCCTGGTGGTGGCGCTGGAGTCGCAAGCCCGCAAAGCAACCGTCCCGGTCCATGTCAACGCCGATGGCGTTGACCGCTACGCTCAGGACGTCGAGGCAACCGTGTATTTCTGTGTGCTCGAAGCACTGCAGAACGTGCAGAAATACGCGACGGCATCAGAGGTGCAGGTTCGCGTCTCGGCGAGCAACAACATGCTGACGTTCGAGGTCGCAGACGACGGCACGGGTTTTGATGCAGAGCGCACGAAAACTGGAGCCGGCCTGACCAATATGCGCGATCGCCTCGAAGCGCTCGGCGGATCCGTGCTGGTCACCTCCGAGGTTGGCGCGGGTACGCGCATTCGTGGCGAGGTACCAGTGCGTGCCCCATCCGCTGTCGCGGTGTGATCGAGCGCAGGCTTAGGTTGGGTTGGCTGCTGCCCAGGCTTCTGCGAGCCGGTCGGGGCTGAACTCGGATTTGGAGATGAACCCCGCAGCCCCGGCTTCGGCAGCCCGAGGTCCGTACTCGTCGGCCTCGTACGTCGACAGCACCAGCACCACAACGGGCTTCGCCTCTTCCACCTCGGCAAGGATTTCCCTGGTCGCCTCGAGTCCGCTGATCCCGGGCAGATTCACGTCCATCAGCACGAGGTCCGGGTGCAGCTCGCGGGCCGATGTCACGGAGTCCTCGCCGGTCTCGACCTCGCCGACCACCTCGAAACCGTCGGTCAGTTCCACGACCGTGCGCGCCACGTCGCGAAACGGGGCCTGGTCGTCAACGATCAGCACTCGGACGGTCATCTGGACTTCTCCCACGATTCCAACGGTAGTCGCACCACGACGCGAGGACAAGCATGCTCACCCCACATGAGCAGGTGGGGCTGGCACCCGGACCCGGGTCGCTCGCCTATTCTCATCCCGTGTCGATCCGCGTGGTGCTTGCAGAGGATAACTACCTCGTACGCGAAGGGATCCGTCAACTCCTCGAGTCGTCGGACGAAGTCGAGTTGCTTGCGAGCTGTGTGGATCTCCCCGCGCTCGAGCGAGCGATCGAGGAGCACAACCCGGAGGTGGTCATCACGGATATCCGCATGCCACCGACCGGCACCGATGAAGGTCTCCGGGCCGCCGAGCGCCTGCGCACGGAACGGCCCGCGGTGGGTGTGGTCGTGCTCTCCCAGTACGCGGAACCAGAGTACGCACTCGCGCTCCTCGAGAAAGGCGCGAGCGGTCGCGCCTACCTGCTCAAAGAGCGTGTATCCGACATCGACCAGTTGGTCGGCGCGGTCCGCGAGGTTGCGCGCGGCGGTTCGGTGATCGATTCGCGCGTGGTGGAGGTGCTCGTCGCGGCTCGCAGCGCGGTCCGGGACTCGCCAATAGCGCAGCTCACGCCTCGAGAGCGCGACGTGTTGCAGCAGGTCGCGATGGGCAAGAACAACGCGGGTATCGCGGCGGCGCTCTTTCTTACCGAACGCGCCGTGGAGAAGCACATCAACGCGATCTTCTCCAAGCTCGACCTGTCAGAGGAACCCGACGTGCACCGGCGCGTGAAAGCCGCGCTCGTGTACCTCAGCGCGCAGCCCTAAGTCAGTCG